>CALGND010000092.1 GCA_937958675.1 uncultured Granulosicoccaceae bacterium | reverse complement strand
GCGTGCGACACATTGTTGCCTGACATTGGGGTCTTGCCCGTGACCTGACAAACTCTGGACATAACAGAAACTCCGAAATAATTTAATGTTGCTTAGCCCGCGAAGGATAGCGAATTCTTTGCCATCCCTCAAGCGCTTTCTGGTGATTTTCCAAGCAGCAAAACTGCCCTGCACCATAGGTCGCGCCTGACGAAGGTCGAAAAATCACTGAAAGTCGCTGTTTATCAGGCTTGTAGCCGTCTCATGGCTTCTCACAGCAAATATTGCCCTTGAGGCACAAGTGACAAAAACATCGGCACAACCGACCAAAATGAATGCGGATCAGGCATACCAGATGATCATACAGAGCAGCCGTTAGATTGGTGGGGGTCAACTATAATCTGAGCATATCTTTTCTTATCTAAAAACCGGCATGTCATCCGACCCCACCCCGTTGCTTCAGGCTAGCGCCCTTACTCGCATGGTCGACACCACAGCGGTTGTTGATAATGTCTCCTTATCGCTACAGCGTGGCGACATATTGGGTCTTCTGGGCCTTAATGGCGCGGGCAAATCCACCACACTTAAAATGCTAGCAGGCGTTCTCACACCCGATGCTGGCCAGATCAGTATCGCCGGGCACTCGCTACTTGACGACCCTATGGCAGCCAAACAACAAATTGGCTTTTTACCTGATCAGCCACCGGTATATCCCGATATGAGTGTGGCAGGCTTTTTAAAGTTAAGCGCTCAGCTGCGCCGGGTACCAAGCAACAATATTGAAAAGCAGTTGCACACCATAGTGGAGCGTTGCGAGCTTGGCAGTGTGACAAAAAAGCGCATCGGTAATTTATCGAAAGGCTATCAGCAACGCGTCGGCCTAGCGCAGGCACTGATCCACAAACCAGCCGTCGCGCTATTAGATGAGCCCAGCAACGGGCTCGATCCACAACAAATGCAAAGTATGCGCACGCTCATCACCGAAGTAGCAGAAAACAGTTGTGTGATTTTTTCTACTCATTTGCTATCGGAGGTTACCGCTATTTGTAATCGCATCGCCGTGATGCACGAAGGCAAGCTTGTGCACAATCAGCGCTCAGACGAAAACCCTGAGCAGCTGCAAAGCCTATTTAATCAACTCGTACAAAAAGATTCAGGTAATACAGTGACATGATTGGCACGATAGCTAAATTTGAAAGTGGCACACTGCTGCGCTCACCGCAAACGTGGGCAATCTGCGCCGTTATTGCAGCGATCTTCGGATACTTGTTTTTACAATCGCTGGAAGACTTTTTAAAGGTACAACCATCGTTAGCCTTACAAGATCATCCGCCGGGGTTAACAGGCTATCTAAGCGCACGTTTTTTGGCGACACTCGCGCCATTGTTCTCAGTGCTTGGGCCACTATTCGCGATGCGCAGCTTTAGTGACGAGTTTCGGCATCAAACGATGGCACTATGGCAGTCGTCGCCGGTGTCCAACACTTCACTGGTGCTGGGTAAGTTTTTTGGTGTACTTATTCCATTAACGCTACTGGCCTTTTTGGCTGCGCTTATGCCTGCTGCTATGGGCTTAATAGTAAACATCGACTTGGCAACACTGCTGTTAGCAGCCTTGGGCTTACTCTTAGTGGCAGCATCATGCGCAGCCATTGGCGTGTATTTTTCATCACTGACCAAACAAGCAATGATTGCGATCGTGGCAAGCCTAGGCGTAGTGACGCTGTTGTGGCTGCTTGGCGGCGCAAGCTTTACCAACCCTGCAATGTTGGCCTTGCAACAATTTTCCATCACTAGTCATTTGAGTGGATTTTTTCAAGGCTACCTGCAAAGCAAAGATCTACTCTATTTTGTGCTTCTTACAGTATTGTTTTTAGCGCTCACGGTGATTCGATTAGGCTCTTTACGCAACAGTGGTAACCATAATGCGTAAACCTGATTGGCAACAATTTGCCCTAGCGGCAGTGGTCACCTTTTTTATACTACTCTGCGGTTGGTTTAGCCAACGTTTCTCAACCGCGGTTGATATCACAGCTAACAGCCGGCATAGTCTCACACTGCAAACTCAAAACACCTTGGCAGCCATTAGCGAACCAGTTAGCATTCTTGCCGTGTTAGGCCCTGAGCAGGCACCGCGCGATGCTGTGCGCGAATTAGTTGATCGCTATCAAGCTCTACAGCCCAACATCACGCTTGAATTCATCAACCCGGAAACACAACCGGACCGCGCACGCGAGCTTAATATTACTAATGGCGGTGAGCTGATCGTTAAAAACACACAGCGCGAGCAACGCTTGCGACGATTATCAGAGCGTGCACTCACTAACGCCGTGCGCCAGCTCAATCGAGATGGTGATCGAAGAATCACGTTTATCACTGGCCACGAGGAACGCACGCCCGATGGAGAAGGTAATGGTGATTGGATAATTAGCACAAGCCAACTTGCACAAATTGGGTTAATTAGTGACACCACTAGCTTAGTGACCAACCCGCAAATTGATGTCAGCGCAGACCTGTTGGTTATAGCCGGTCCTAGACGTCCGTACTTTCCCGGCGAGATTGCCAGCTTGTTGCAATATATTGGCGAAGGAGGAAATTTATTGTGGATTATTGAACACGATAACAAGGCTGACGGAGGTGTTAACTTAGACGCTCTATCCTTAGAGTTTGGTGTCGATGTGATGCCAGGCAAAGTGATCGACACCGCCAGTCAAAGGCTTAATACGGGTGCGCCAAGCATTGTGGTACTGGATAGACATACCAACCACCCGATAAATGGGAACCTAGTCAGCCCCATAATACTACCCGGCTCCAAAGCACTTGCTATAACGCCACTAGCTGGTCAGATAGTGTCACCACTACTGCTTACGCCAGAATCAAGCTGGACGGAAACTGGCGAGTTACAAGGCGAAGTACGCTTTGATGAAGGTGGCGATGAAGTAGCAGGCCCACTAACACTTGGCGTCACTATCGAACGCCAGCTCAGCAACAACACCCAGCGAATTGCGATACTCGGAGACGCTGACTTTGCATCCAACCAGTTCGTCGGCAATGGCTCTAATCAGGCATTTTTAGAAAGTTTGGTGTTGTGGCTTGCAGGTGATGATCAAGCCTTGGAGTTTGTGACCCAAGCAGCGCCGGATACACAACTCAGCCTAAGCAAAAAAGCTATCGTGATACTAAGTGGCTTATTCCTCCTTGGAATGCCTTTGTTAATGTTATGCATTGCAGCTTGGCTAGCACTTAGGCGTCGCCGCGCTTAATATGGCCAACGTTCGCAGACAACAACGCACTCTACTAATTGCATTACTTGCGGCCTGTGCTGCAATGGCCGCCGCCATTGCCTATATCCAGATCGGCGATACGCAAGCGACGCTAACTGGGCTTGACAGCAATTCAATCAACCGAATCAGCATCACTCAATCCAACGGCGATACAATCCAGCTTGAACTTCAAGATGATCAATGGCAAATCACGGAACCCAAAGAGCAAGCGGCAAACGGCAATCGTATCGACCCACTACTATCGATTGCAGCAATCGCACCTGCGTACACCAGTGATGAGGTAGATCGAAAAGCTGCCGGGCTAGAAACACCTATCGCTCACATCACGTTCAATAACAAACAATTTGCCGTCGGAGATTTGGATGTCAGCGGCAAACGCCGCTATGCTGAAAGCGAAGGGCAAGTGTATTTTTTTCCTGAGTGGATTGCGCCGCTCATTGAAGGCGGTACAAACGCGTTAGCAGCCACACCTGCTAACTAGCGCACAAACATTTGCTAAGTCAGCACCCTAAAGTCAAGTCCGTAGAGTCAACCCTGCAGAATCAGCCCCGTAAAGTAACCCCCAAACAGTGGCAAAAAGGTGAGTCACGCCACAAGCAATTGTGGAAACAATGTGGAAATCACCGAAACCGTACATTGCTAATACAGCTCACCTAGTAGGATGTCGCTATAAATCATATCAAGCGCTAACGCACTTCAATGTTAGGGGCCATAGACCATGGTGTCACAATTAATCAAAGACAACAAAGCTAGCAATGCCATATGTTAATTCTGAGCAGAAAAACGGACGAGTCTATCGTAATAGGTGACGACGTCACGATTACTATTCTTAGCGTCAAAGGCAAGCAGACCAGAATAGGCATAACTGCGCCAGCTGATGTCAGCGTACACCGAGAAGAAATCTATGAGCGAATAAAATCAGGTGAATCCGAATCTAAGGATGCCCCCGATGCAGAACTACCTGAACCGGAAGACGAGTAACGGTTCTGTACTTAGCCAACCGTAGCCTAAGCTATTCCCGCGCAGACGCCATTCTCGTGAGGACGTCATCCCAGCGAAAACGTCATCTAGGCGAAGGCCGGGATCCACTTTTGAGTATTTCGCAGCCCCAACATGGATCCCCGCATTCGCGGGGATGACGTCTTCGCAGAGCTTACATTTATGTCAACTTGATGCGATTTGCTTTAAATCAACCGACGCATCCGCCGCCTCGCTAGGCGAGATGGATTTACCTAGCTCGAGAATCTTACGACCCATAACATAGGTTTTAGCATCGTTCATAGCATCGATCGCCAGCAACTGACCGCCTTTGAAATACCAGAATGATTCACCCTCTTCGCGCGAACCGGCTCGACGTACGATGTTATCGAACCCTGTATTAAGCCCGACTATCTGCAACTTCACATCATATTGATCAGACCAAAACCACGGCATGGGATCATATGGCTTACCAAGCCCACAAATATGATTAGCTGCAGCCTTCGCTTGATCCACCGCATTTTGCACTGACTCTAATCGGATACGGGTACCGCGCCAATCAAAACTTGCACAATCCCCTGCTGAGTAAATAAGCTCATCGGATGTTTGGGCAAAGTGATTAACGGCAACACCGTTATCAATATCAAGGCCTGCATCAACAGCCAACTGCGCACTGGTTTCGATACCAATACCCACAATCACAGCATCAACATCCATGGATTCACCATTAGTTAAATACGCTTTTGTAACCACACCATTATCACCTTCCAAACGATCAAGCCCAAGGCTCTCGTTTATAACCACACCATTCGACTGATGAAGCGCACGGAAGTAATTAGACGTTTCTGTACACGCAACTCGTTGCAATATACGCTCTGCCATTTCAATCACGCGTACTTCGCAATCAAAACTGCGGGCAACAGCGGCAGCCTCTAAACCAATATAACCGCCACCCACCACTAAAATGCGTTTGCCCGATGCAAAAATATCGCGCAGTTGATCCGCATCATTTATGTCGCGCACGGTGAGCACTCCGGATAAATCACCCCCGATCTTGGTAGGCAAGCGCCGAGGAGTAGAGCCTGTTGCCAACATAAGTGCATCGTAGGCAAGTGAATCGCCGTTTGACAATACGACTTGTTGAGACTGTCGATCGATGCTTGCAACAGCAGTTGAGGTGCGTATTTCTATCGCTTTACGTTCAAACCATTCAGTGTCACGAAAAAACAAGCGATCACGACTAGTTTCACCTTTCACATATTGTTTTGATAACGGTGGCCGCTGATAAGGCAACTCCGCCTCTGCGCACAGTAGTGTTATTGAAGATTCTTTATCTTTGCGACGTAACTCGTCAGCAAACGCAAAACCCGCTTGCCCACCACCTACTATGACAAATCGTTTATTCATGAAGCTGTATACCTGTGCTCTAGATGCCAAGCTGAACTATCTGTGCGCTGATGTTACGCGAACAGATCCTTGAACAGGCCAACGCATTGCCTAAAACCGTCTTCGAAATCACCGTTGCCGGGGTGATAAACACTCTCGAAGGAGATTACACCTTCATAGCTACCACTTTTTAAGGCCGCAGCCAAAGGTTGAAACTGTTTAGCCAACTGTCCCTCACCCATCTTACGCACTTCCAGAGTTGCTTTTGGGGTATCGACTTGCACATCTTTTATATGCACATGACCAAGGTATCCTTCTGCTACTTCATTATAACCGTCTGGCCACGCACGCTCATGGCACCAGCAATTATTGGCTGGATCCCAAAGCACTTGCAACACATCTTTAGCGTTTAAATCGTCAATTAGCTTTCGAGCGGTGTAATTTGAGTTAACCATGGTGCCGTTGCCTGTTTCGACTACCAATTTAATATTCTCCTTGCGCGCAAGTTCCACCGCTGGCGCAATCAATGTCAACGTAGCATCCCATGCACCGTGTGCGACATTCCATTTTTCCGCACCCCCCACACCCCACAATATTTGCTCTTTTTTATTGGTCATGATGCGTACCAAAGGAGAACCAAGCACATGCGCCATATCGATCACACGCTTGAGTGCATCCATATGCTTGCTATGAAGCTCATCGCCCGGCTTGTTAGCGGTGCTCATACCTGCAAAAACATGGCGAGACAAACACGACACCGGTTTACCTCTATCACGTAGCAGTTGATCAATATCAGTGATCTCCGCAGCTGTGTGATCTCCGACTTCTTTTTCGCCCACAAACTGTAGCTCGGCATACTCAAGGTCGAATTCATCCATCACATCAACAGCGTGGTTCAGGTCTCGGCTAATGCCGTCGCAAATAACACCTAGTTTCATGAGACACCAACTTTTAAAAGTAGCCTGGGCGACCAATGCCAACAGCGAGAGTTAAACCCTTAACTGCGATGCAACTGCGCGCCTGTAATTTCTTCCAACACACGAGTACATGCTTGGTTATCACCATTTGGAAATTTAGATTTACCAGCTGCAAATAATTGCATTGCAGATGCGGCAGTATGCAGTGGCACTTCCAACTCTTCGGCTAGATTGAGCGATATGGTTAGATCCTTATGCATGGTTCCAATACCCGAACCTGTATTTTCAAATTGTCTATCGATAATATTTTCAAGCGCTGTGTTGGCACAACCACAGCCTGCACTGGATGTTGATACCACCTTATGAATCACTTCACCTGGCACCCCCGCTTTTGCAGCCAGTGCTGCTGCTTCAAACGTGCCCGCGAAGATAGAACCGATAAGCGTTTGTAAACAGGCCTTAACCGTCTGCCCCTGTCCGGGCACGTCTCCCACATGATGAATTGTGGATGATACAGCCTCTAGCACGGTCGCAAATTTCTTGAGCACAGACTCAGGCGCAGAAGCCATTAAGGTTAAGCTGCCGCCCTGTGCGCCGGGGAATCCACCTGATACTGGGGTGTCGATTAGCTCTAAGCCTGTGCCCTGAAGCGCATCTCCAATCTCTCGAGCCTCCCTCGGCTTAACTGTGGCAGACAAGATAACGGCACCACCATTTTTTAAGTTTGATACTAAACCGCCATCACTGTCTCCATCGCCAAAGATAACTTGCTTAGCTTGGTCGCCATTCATCACCATCACAAATGCTGCATCTAACGGCTTGCCCATAGACTCAACACTAGTGGCAGCAATGGCACCCATTTCGACTAAGGCAGCCATACGATGTTCAAGCAGATCGAAGCCGTGCGTTTCGATCCCATTTTTAATTAGATTTTTGGCCAGCCCCGAGCCCATATCCCCACAACCTACAACCCCAACGCGCATTTTCACCCCTTCTGTTTTTAGCTACAAGCGTCCTGCGACGCTGCCGTACTTTAAACCTTATTTGCTCTTAACTTCCACTACGGCTTTTAAAATCACTGGCACATTGCCGCGTAATGACGAGGCACCAAACACAGATCTAGCATGCACGCCAACATCACCAAACACTTCAACCATTAAATCAGAGGCACCGTTAAGCACCGTTGCATGCTCTTCAAACTCAGGCGTGGCATTAACAAAGCCCTGTATCTCAACAACGCGCGTCAGCATCGACAATTCTGTTAATTCTGACTTAATTACGGCGATCAAATCAAGCGCTGCCGAGCGAGCAAAAACATAACCTTGCTCGGTATCAAACTCCAAACCCAATCGCCCTTTTGGCAACACACCATCTACCGCCCTAGGTGCTTTTCCAGCAAGGTAGAGTAAATTGCCTGTGTGCACTGCATTGGTGTAATTGGCGGCAGGATTACTGCATTCAGGCAAACTTATGCCAAGCTCGCTAATTCGCTCTTCTGGTGTCATGCCAAGCTCCTGCCCATTCAATCGTCTTGCACATCATCCTAGCACCAGAGCCACACAAAAAAAGGCATAATTGTCGCTTAAGCCGCGATCATCGACACTCATGCCAGAGCTACCAGAAGTAGAAACAACACGCCGTGGCATTGAACCGTTTTTGCATAACAAGCAAATAAAGTCGGTGCAAGTGCATAACAGCAGCTTGCGCTGGCCAGTACCAAACACCATTACGCGTTTAGCTGATGCGCGAGTGCAGCACGTAAGCAGACGTGGCAAGTACATTGTGCTCACTAACAAGCTAGGTTCTGCAATCATTCATCTAGGCATGTCGGGCAGCTTGCGCATCGACAAGCAAACGATACCCAAGCGTAAGCATGATCACGTCGAATTGCTGCTGGCTAACAAACATGTTGTTCGCTTTCATGATCCTCGCCGCTTCGGTTGTTTTTTATGGCATGAGGGCCCAGTAGAAGAGCATCCACTACTGGCAAAACTCGGCCCCGAGCCTTTAGCTAATCAATTCACCGGTGAGTATTTGTTTACCGCCACTCGCAAACGTAACGTACCCATCAAGACACTTATCATGAACAGCCAAGTGGTGGTGGGTGTCGGTAACATCTACGCCAGCGAGGCTTTGTTCATGTCAGGTATAAGGCCGGGTAAAGCGGCGAAACGATTGAGCCGAAGGGAGGCCGATGCTTTGTGTAAGCAGATACGCGATGTATTGCAAAAATCAATTGAGAAAGGCGGCACCACATTGCGCGACTTCATCAATAGCGACGGCGAACCAGGCTACTTTGCTCAATCGTTATTTGTCTATGGCCGGGAGGGAGAACCGTGCCAGACATGCAAGACACCCATAAAAAAAACGGTAATGGCGCAGCGATCTACGTTTTATTGTTCGGCGTGTCAGAGTTAGTGTCAGAGCTCTTATTGGTTTGAGCCGCTGTTTTCATTAACCCTTCATATTTTAGCTGTAGCTGGTCTTTAGTCTCTGGGTTGTCACCATCGACCAATATGCATTCCACCGGGCACACAATAGTGCACTGAGACTCGTCAAAGTGCCCGACACATTCGGTGCACAAGTGTGCATGAATTTCGTAGATTTCTTCACCCATATAAATTGCATCGTTTGGGCACTCTGGCTCGCAAACATCGCAATTAATACATTCGTCAGTTATATACAGCGCCATCTTACTTAGCTCGATTCTGCTTGTCGTTTCAAAGAAAAGGCATCAACAACCAAGGGATGCACAAACTCAGCATATTCACCGCCGTGAGATTCAATCTCACGCACAATGCTAGATGATAAAAATGTGTAGTCCTGGGAGGCAGCAATAAAAACGGTTTCGATACTAGCTGCCAGATGCCGATTAACAGCGGCTATCTGTACTTCGTATTCAAAATCGGATATTGCCCGTAGGCCACGTACGATAACGTTCGCATCAACCTCTGCCGCAAACTCAACTAATAAACCGTCAAACGGCTGCACAGTCACGTTAGGTAGATCACTCAAGATTTCACGCGCCATAGCCACACGCTCATCAAGCGAGAAGTACGGTCGCTTGTTTGGATTAGCAGCCACCCCGATGATGAGATCGTCAAACATCTTGCTGGCGCGTTGCGCCACATCAACATGCCCAACAGTCATTGGGTCGAACGTGCCTGGATATATAGCAGTAACCTGAATCAAAGCCATTACTCTCTTAGCGAGCTACAAGTTTGAGTGAAAACCGCCACTTACGCAACGATTCAGGCACCTGAGTGAGTGTCAATCGGCATTCTAAGAGGATAACTGCAATAATCTTGCGCTCACATCTCCAGCGGTCTTCTCTTTTAAGATCGCAAAACCTGCTGGCGGAGCCGTCACTTGCTTGGCACCACACTCAACATAGACCAACCCACCAACGCTTAAGTGACTGGGTAGCAAAGGCAGTATCGCTTCCAGCAACCCTTCTTGAAAGGGAGGATCCACGAAAATTAGATCAAAGGGCGAGCTATTATCGTTCAAAAATCGCTCAGCCGAGCTCGAGTACAATGTGATCGATTTTTGCGCATCAAATTGATCAATTTGGCGAGCCAACTGTTGTGCCGCCAATCGATCGCGCTCTACCAACACCACGTGCTCTGCATATCTGGACGCCGCCTCAAAACCCAGCCCACCACTGCCTGCAAACAAATCCAAGCAACGGCTACCCGCAATATGGGGTTGCAACCAATTGAATAGCATCTCCTTTATCCGATCACCCGTTGGCCGCAAACCTTCCACATCTTCAACCACCAACTGCCGCCCACGCCAAGCTCCTGCAATGATGCGGATCTTGCCCTGACGCCCTTTCGCTGATGCACTACGTTTAGATCTACTACCCATGCGTCAATGGTACGATATCCGACCGTTACACACCCACTTGATACTAAGAAAACATGGGCATATTTAGCTTTCTGAAGCGCGACAAGAAAAGTCCAGATAGCTCAGCTGAGCAGCAGCCAGAACTGTCTCAGAAGCTGGACCGTACGCGATCGCGTTTTCGTGACAATTTGTTTGGGTTTTTTACTGGTAGCAAGCAAATCGATGCTGACCTGCTTGAAGAGTTAGAAGGCCAGCTCATTATGGCGGATGTTGGCGTTGATGCCACGCAGCGCGTAATGGATGCGATCAATCAGAAGGTTAAAAAGGACCAACTGGCTGATGCAGACGCTCTTCGCGCGTTAGTGCATGAAGAACTAGTGAGCATACTGCGCCCGGTCGAACAACCGTTGCAGCTACCCGATCAAGCAGGCCCTTTTGTCATATTGGTTGTTGGCGTCAATGGATCGGGCAAGACCACCACTATTGGCAAGCTAGCAAAACAATTGCTCGACGGCGGCCAAAGCGTAATGCTGGCTGCCGGCGATACTTTTCGAGCCGCTGCAGTTGAGCAACTACAAACATGGGGCGAGCGCAACGACGTGCCAGTGGTCGCTCAGTCCACCGGTGCTGATTCTGCATCGGTTATATTCGACGCACTACAATCTGCCACTGCGCGCAATATCGATGTACTTATCGCCGATACCGCTGGCCGGCTACACACGCAGGCTGGCTTAATGGACGAGCTTATAAAAGTCAAACGTGTGCTCGGCAAGATTGATGACACAGCACCTCACGAAACATTAATCGTGCTAGACGGCGGTACCGGACAAAATGCCCTCAATCAAGCGGAAGAATTTAACAAAGCAATGCAGCTTGATGGCATGGTTGTGACTAAACTTGATGGTACAGCCAAGGGCGGAGTCGTTTTTGCGATAGCAGAGAAAATTGGCATTCCTATCCGCTTTATCGGTGTTGGCGAGCAAGTGAATGATCTGGAAGTATTTGAAGCAAGCCGTTTTGTCGATGCACTCATTGGTGAGCCGCGAGACACCTAAGCCGTCACTTACGCCATTGGCACAGACATAAACCATGATCGAATTTGAAAACGTAAGTCTTGAGTATGACCCCGGACGATTCGCCGTCCGCGACGTATCTTTTAGGATTCCATCTGGCGCTTTTACATTTTTGACCGGGCATTCAGGCGCTGGTAAAAGCTCGTTGTTGCAACTTATGGCACGCCTCGTCAAACCAACCCAAGGCAGTATCAAAGTCGGTGGCATCGATTTTACTAAACTTAAAGCTCGCCACGAACCCGCGCTACGCCAGCAAATGGGTTTAGTATTTCAAGACAATCAACTACTGCACGACCGAACCGTCTTCGACAACATCGCCTTGCCTCTGGTTATTGGTGGTTACAAATATGATGACATCAAAAAACGCGTATCCGCTGCCCTTGATCGCGTAGGCTTAGCTCATAAAGCGCTCGAAGGGCCACTGTCTTTATCAGGTGGCGAACAACAACGTGTTGGTATCGCGCGTGCCGTAGTCGCTAGGCCCAAACTATTGCTAGCCGACGAACCGACCGGAAACCTAGATGCAGAAATTAGCGCCGACATCATGAAGCTGCTAATGCAATTTAACGCATCCGGAGTCACCGTGCTGGTTGCCACACACGATAGTGGCTTACTCGATAACTTCGGCTTCCCAAAGCTGACATTAAAGCAAGGTCGCTTAGTTGATGTACATCCGGGTACGCGCAAACGCACAGCCGTTCGCAACCGCCAAGCCTATACGGAGTAAACCGCTATTAGCATGCAGAAAAAAGTCGCCTCACGCGCTGCAAGACCCAACGCCTCTTCGAGCGTATCGAAGCAAAAAGGTAGTGCTGCTGGTAAGCAGTGGACTTATGGCAAACGCGGTTACGCGCTGGCGCAAAGCTTACGGCAGCTAACTCAACGTAAATTTTCCAGCTTGGTCACATTAGCGGTACTTGGTATTACGCTTGCCTTACCCGCCTTGTTTTTATTTTCTGCTCAAGCAATACAGCAGCTAGCAACACAAAATATCGATGATGAGAGTATTACGCTTTATTTAAGGCTTGATACTGCCGACCTTGATGGTGCTGCACTCGCGCAAACTCTTCTTGGCAAACCAGGCATTCAAAAAACGCGTTTTATTTCTCGCGATGAAGCCTTGGCGACTTTTCAGACTAAAACCGATGTAGGCGATGCCCTAGAAGCACTAGGTGATAATCCGCTGCCATCAGCCATCGTGGTGTATCCGGTTAAGCAGCAAGCTGATGCAACAGCGATCAAGCGCCTATCAAAGCAATTGCTGTCACTTGCTGAGGTGCAGCGCGTTCAATATGATTTACGCTGGGTGCAGCGCCTGCAGGCCGCTGTCAAACTCATCCAGAACGTGGGCTGGATATTGGCAGGCTTTCTAACGCTTACTGCACTTTTAGTTATCGGCAACACAATTCGATTAGAGTTACTGCGTCGCCAGCCAGAGCTCGATGTGGCAAAGCTGCTCGGTGCCGGCACCAGCTTTTTACACAGACCGCTGCTTTATACCGGTGCCTTGTACGGCTTTCTCGGTGGCCTAGTTGGCTCTTGTCTGGCGATGTACGCGTTCAGCAAAATTAAGACACCTGCCGACCAACTCTCTCATCTGTATGCCAGTACCTTCCAGCTGGAAATGCCAACTGCGTCACAGTTTTTAACCTTTCTAATGGTGGCGACTTTGCTGGGCTGGCTAGGCGCTTTGATCACCCTGTACAGTCCGTCACGAAAGTTAATATCTACCAGACGAACCGGAATGTAGCCTGTATCTTATTGATTTAATTATATATTATCATGTTACGCCACATTAACATTACTCCATAGCCCTTCAGATAACAGGGAACTTGGCCGATCTTTAGCACTCTATGGTTGCGAGTGCTAAAATTACGATTGGAATGACAATCGGGAGTAAACAATGAGTAACGCCCTTACAGTCAATAAGAACGCGATGGCCCTGCCCGCAATAGCGGATGACCTAAATGGTTACATGGCCAAGATCGCCAATATCGAACTATTGACCCCTGCTGAGGAACAGTCCTTGGCGCGTCGCCTACGCGACGAAGAAGACATCGACGCTGCACGTCAACTGATTATGTCGCAATTGCGCTTCGTAGTGCATATCGCTCGCAGCTATAAAGGCTATGGTCTGCCTATCGCGGACCTAGTCCAAGAAGGCAACATCGGCTTAATGAAAGCGGTTAAGCGTTTTAATCCAGACGTAGGTGTACGCCTGATCTCCTTTGCGGTCCATTGGATTCGCGCAGAGATTCACGAGTATGTAATCCGAAACTGGCGCATTGTTAAAGTTGCTACAACCAAAGCTCAGCGCAAATTGTTCTTCAAATTGCGTAGTGCTAAAAAAGAACTGAACTGGTTTAGCCAGGATGAAGTACAGGCAGTAGCTAAAGACTTAGGTGTTGAACCTGCTGTCGTGATGGAAATGGAATCACGCATGCACGGTCACGATAATGCGTTTGATGCACCCCTTGGTGTTAGCGATGAGCGCGCCTTTGCTCCAGCGGATATGCTGCACAAAGACGACGACGATCCATCAGCCCTTCTTGAAGAGCATGACGATCACACTCGCGCGTTGGACGGTTTAGCTGCAGGTCTAGATATTCTGGACGATCGTAGCCGCGCCATTCTGCAACGCCGATGGTTAGAAGATGGTAAGTCGACTTTGCACGAACTAGCTGATGAGTATGGCGTATCTGCCGAACGCATTAGGCAAATCGAAAAAGCAGCAATGAAGAAAATAAAAGGTCATTTGATGGCTCACTAAGCCACGCAAGCTTCAACGATAATCAAGCCGCCTTACTAGGCGGCTTTTTTTTGCCTGCGTTTTTTGCTTATGTTATAAGTGACATAACACTCTCAGGAGCACAGGCCATGACCCAAGCGACAAAAGCTGCACGCTTTGTAGCGCTACACGAAAGCCCAGACCTGTTTGTGTTACCCAACCCCTGGGATCCAGGATCGGCAAAAATTCTGGCGTCATTAGGTTATCAAGCACTAGCAACAACTAGCGCAGGTTACGCATTCTCACAAGGAAAGCTAGATACCATTGGCAATGTATCTCGCGATGAGGCTATGGCCCACGCCCATGCCATTGTTAATTCAACGCCATTGCCTGTCTCCGCTGATCTTGAGAACGGTTACGGTGATTCGCCAGAGGCGGTGCAAGACACCATAAAGGCTGCATTTGAAGCTGGCTTAGTGGGCTGCACCATTGAAGACACCACTGGCGATGCAAACAAACCTATTTACGAATTACAACATGCAATAGAACGTATCATCGCAGCAATGGAAACAGTGCGCGCACTACCCACACCATTTGTATTAACGGCACGTGCTGAGAACTATCTACATGGACGCCCTGATCTTAACGACACGCTTTTACGCCTACAAGGTTACGAAAATGCAGGCGCAGATGTTATGTACGCACCTGGCTTGCCAGATCTTGCCACGATCAAAACGGTGTGCAACACAATCAACAAGCCTGTTAATGTTGTGGCAGGCATTAGGCCTAAAGGCGCAACAATTGAAGACTATAAAGCTTGTGGAGTTAAGCGCGTAAGCTTGGGGTCATCACTTGCAAGGCTAGCAATTGGTTCAGCAATCGATGCTTCTCGTACTTTACTAGAAACAGGCTCGTTCAAAGCGTTTGATAAAGCTGCGTCATTTGTAGATATTGAAGCGTTACTAACATAGATGAAGTGGCTCAACGACCTATTTAAGCATCGTATCGTGCGCAGCTATTTACTGCGCCTACCTCCGTATCTACGTAACCAAGCGGGACCAAACAACACGGCAAGTCACTACTCAACTCAACAGATACTTGATGCAATAAAGCAACTGAAACTAAGCGACAAGTACACGATTTATGCGGTCGTAGCGCTGAGTAATGAAACAGCTAGCAAGCTGTACGCGCAAGAAATGCAATTAAGCGAAGACGCCCTAAAAATACGCCATGAAGTGGCTGATCTCTACCTACATGGCAATCGCGACTTTACTATTGACGACATAAACACCTACGCTGGTATCAGCGATGCAGATGAACCTGACCTAGCAGATGGAGAATAATCGATGCACGAGACTGTTCGCAACTGCGTGCATGTTTACAAGGTTTGTAGTTAATCATCACCGAAAAAGGATTAAATATGTATCAAGGCCAATGCCATTGCGGAAGCGTACAATTTACACTTACTTCAACACCCAAGCAGCTGGTCGATTGTAATTGTTCGATTTGCCGTAGGCTTGGAGCAATATGGGGGCACGCAAAGATTGAAAACGTGAACATAACTGCAGCTTCTGATGCTACATCACGTTATATACAGGGAGATAAAACATTAGCAGTGAATACCTGCAAAACTTGCGGGTGCACAACGCACTACGAAAGCCTTAAAAACGACGATAGCGTGATGGCAGTGAACTTTCGCATGTGCGCACCAAAAATATTAGACCAATTTCAAATACGCAAATTTGATGGCGCTAACACCTGGCAGTTTCTAGATTGAACCACGCATATAACGCTAAGGGCACTCGCCCACTTGTTTAAAGTGTAGGTCAAATCGCACGCCCGGCTCGTTATCGGATACTTCGATGGAGCCGCAGTGCAGATCACTAATTGCTTTAACCATACTTAATCCTAAGCCAGTGCCAGGTGTAGTGCGGCTAGCTTCTACTCGATACAAGCGACGGAAAATCTTTTTACGGTCAGCTTCTGGAATACCCGGGCCATTATCAGCTACGCTAATCAAAATATTGTCACCAGACTGAGTGGCTGACAACACAATGTTCGTACCCTCGCTACAATGCCTGATGGCATTTTCAATAAGGTTTACCAACATCTGCATCAGAAGATCTTTATCTCCCATCATCGTAACGGCACCAGATGAGGAGCAGTCGTCAATTGTTAACGTTTGCCCCGATTCTTGAACCACCGGAGCGTACACCTCCGCAACTGAATGCATCAATCCACAGATATCGATAAGTTTAAATTGCGCTCTGCGTGCACCCGCTTCGATCTGCGCAATTCGCAATAATGCTTCAAAAGTTGAATTTATATTCTCTGCTTCGTCTAAAGCTTTTTCTAACGATTCATCTTGGATTCCCGCTTCGTACTGACGGCGCGCTGCTTCTTCAATATTGATATATAAGCGGTTGAGTGGAGTTTTTAGATCATGCGCAATATCAGAACTTACTTGCTTCATACCATCAACTGTGCCTTTCAATCGATCAAGCGCATCGTTCATCTTGATTGAAAGTTGATCAATATCATCACCTGAATGACTAATTGGCAAACGCGCGTCCAAATTGCCCGCAGCAACGTTATCCATGGATTGACTAATACTGCGCATACGGCGATGAGTGCGGGAAGCCATCAGCATAGCCCCTAATATGGCCAGCGTTGTAGTGGCGAAGAAGGTGCGTGTGAAGCTACCCAAGGTACTTGCGCGCAGATCATCGACTTCTTTAAGGCTACGCCCTAACGATAGAACGTTATCACCAAGATGAGCGGTGTAAAAACGGTAGAGCTCTTTGCTGTCTAAACCTAGCTCCTCGCCTGGGATTTCTAACCAGCCTGGATCAGTTGTACAGGTAGGTACGTTTCCAACAATACGCTGCCCACTGGAACTGGCTAAATGAAACCCCATGGTGTATTGCATGGGTAGTTCGTTGTTTTTCTCAGCAACCGCTATAACGGCATCAAGGCCCAGCTGCTCATACACATCACGGATCGCTACGTAGCGCTCAACGATTGATTCATCGATACGCAGCATAAACTTGGATTCAAGGGTTCGATAGTGAATTATGCTCGCAATAGAAAAACACGCTAGATATAAAATCGAAAAAGCGATGCCTAAGCGAAGCGGCGAACTCTTGAGAACATTAAAGCGCATTGGTGTAATTAGGTCAGCGTGTTTACGCAGCTCGAGGAGCGTGCATGCTGTAACCTAAGTTACGCACGGTATGCAACAGGCTTACATCGAAGGGTTTGTCTATCTTGCTACGCAAACGGCTTACGTGAGTTTCCACTACGCTAGTTTTAGGATCAAAGTGAAAGTCCCATACTTGCTCAAGCAACATAGTACGGCTAACGACTCGGCCTTCATTACGCATCAGTACTTCAAGCAAGGTAAACTCGCGTGGTTGTAATTCGATTTCCTGATCGCCTCTACGGGCAATACGAGCCAGCAGGTCTAGTTCTAAATCAGCCACGCGGAGGTGTGTCACTTCAACTGAGGTGCTAGGGCGTCGGTACAGTGCGTTGATGCGTGCGAGTAATTCAGAGAATGCAAAGGGTTTAGTGAGATAATCATCAGCCCCAGCCTCCAAGCCTTCCACGCGGTCATCAACACCAGAAACAGCAGTCAAAAATAACACCGGCGTTTTGTTGCCTGCCACACGCAAGGCTTTAACTATCGACAAACCATCCATACCGGGCAGCATGCGATCAACAACCAATACGTCGTACGGCGTCTGGATAGCCTGGACCATACCTTCTTTACCATCTTCGAGCACGTCCACCACATGACCTGCTTCGGTTAGGCCTTTAGAGGCGTAGCTTGCAGTAGAAGGATCATCTTCGATCAACAGAATATGCATTGTATTTATCCCTAGTTATCTGGTGCTTAGGACAGCGTCAATCCGTGTAAGTTTTACGATTGAGCGACAATTAGCGCTGACTGATCAACATTATCGGGAACCCGGCTTTCCGGCAGATTTCATGAACCTTACAAATTAGTATAGAACCGCGGTCCTGTAGGGCCGCGGTTTGCTAAATTTCACAACAATCAAGCAAGCAAAGCTCGTGTATCTAGGTAAAATGTCGACCACAACCTCACTAACTAATTGATAAATATATGAACAAGCGTTTTCCGTGGTCAGGAATTACCCGTACGCAACTGCTACAAATCGGTTCGTTAATCTTCTCTCCAACTGTATTGTGGGCTGCAGCACCATCTCAGCCTGGCACCCCATTCGAATCGTCAAGCAATGGCAATACCACCATCGCTTGGGTAGCGTCGTCAGATGATGTCGGAGTAGCGGGCTATAACCTGTATCAGGACAATCGCTATTTAACGACTGTAACGGAGGCAAACTACTCGTTTATGGTGGATCGTTCAATGAGCCACACCTACTACGTCGTCGCATTTGACATACCCGGCGCAGGAGAAGGCCGCAGTTTTTCAGCACGTTCCGCGACCTATACACTACCCATACGAAACGCTACGCCGGCCCAACCTAGCGCAGACCCCGTGCCCACTGCAGCCCGTGACGTCACTGCGGTACGCACCTCAGAAACAACGGTTAGCTTAACTTGGACGCCCGCTACTGACGATGTCGCCGTTGCGGGCTATAACGTGTATCGAAACAATCAATACCTCACCACGATAAGTAACACTAGCGTTAATGATCTCGGATTAAATTCAAACGAGCAATACGAGTACTACGTGGTCGCCTTTGATGAGCCGCGTAACTTTTCAGCCCGCTCAAACACTGCGATCGCATCAATCAATACGAACACAGCGCCGGAACCTGAGCCACAGCCAGAGAATGACACTGAAGCCCCTGCGGTAGTATCTGACATTAGTGCAACTGTTGTTTCAGTCAGTGAAATCGACCTATCTTGGGAAGTGCCTAGTGATAATGTAGGAGTTGATGGTTACAACGTTTATCGTAATCGCAACTACCTCACTACCGTGCAAACCAACAGCTTCACCGATTCTGCGGCACCAAGTGAAGAGGTGAGTTATCAGATCGTCGCATTTGATGTGGCTCGTAATTTCAGCCCCTCTTCTGCAGAACGATTTGTGAATCCAAACGATCAGATCGTGGAGCCACCACAAGTTGTTGAACCACCGCAAGTTGGCGAGTCTCCGCCGCTAGTTGATTTCACAGCAGAGCCGATAGCTGGGCCTCCTTCGTCAGACCCATTCGGATTTAGTCTTGAGCTTGGTCTCAACGGCGCAGCAGCAACACCGGGCGGACCACCCGCAGCACCGACTAACCTTCGTACCGAGCTAGTCTCCAACGATTGGGCGGAAATCAATTGGGCACCTTCTGCAGATGATACCGAAGTGGTTGCCTACAACATTTATCGAAGCGATGGCACGGTTTACACGGTCGCTCGTGATCAAACTGATGCTAATGGCGGCACGCAGGACGAAATTAATAAGTTCTGGCGTACTACGAGCTTCATCGACTGCAACTACACGCGCTTTTTTGACCGCGTGCATAACTGTGCTGATACCAATCCGCAACCGGGAGATGTGTTTAGTTACACAGTCACAGCAGTAGATGACGAAGGTAATGAATCTGCGCCATCCAATTCAATCACTATCACCTACCATCTCGAACGTAATGCACCTGTACCCTTGTATCGTGATTTTTATCTCAATGGCGATGATCGCTTTGCCTCCGAGAATGATCTGTCAAACACCGATTACTTCCTTGATCAGTTTGACATGGTGTTTGCCGAAGAATTTGACGGCAATGAAATTGATAGCACTAAATGGAACACACAACTCACCTGGGGCGACAGTCAAATCATCAACGGCGAGCAACAGTATTTCGTTAGCACACAAGCTGAAGATGCAATTGACTACGATCCCTTCAACCTCACGGGTAGCTCACTAATTATTGAATCCATACCAACACCTGAAGACGTTGTGGATTTATTACCCCCTGTTTGCCGCGAGGATGACCCAACAGGCAATGCACGTTGTCAGTTTCTATCGGGTGCTTTGTCTAGCCATGATCTGTTTGGCATCACCTATGGCTACGTAGAAGGACGCATGAAAGTTGGCGGCGAGTCTGGCATGTTGTCTAGCTTTTATCTGTATCACCGTTACCGAGGTGAAGGCTTATTCCGACATGCACCAGAAATCGATATTGTTGAATACTTGGGTGAAAACCCGTTTGGTGATGAGGATGCGTTTCAGACGTATCACTACGACGACATCATGGACGGTTCAATCCGCTCAGCCCCAACCATGGCGTATGAGAAACCTGAAGGCGATCTATACAGCGACGACTTCCATACCTACGGCGTGCTGTGGGAACCACAACTGGTCATCTGGTACATCGATGGAATCGAAGTAAAGCGGATGTCAGGGCCACAGGTGGGCCGCCAGCAAATGAACATCGTGCTGTATCTGGTATCAGGCAGTGCTTGGGCACCTACGCCAGATGTCACGGCAGATATTTTCCCGCTGCAGTTTGAAGTGGATTACATACGCGCGTATCAACGCGACTACTATGTAGGCAATGGCACGTATCCGGTAGCTACACCCGATCCAGTTGTGGTAACAGACCCAGAGGTAGTTGTAGATCCAGTTGTGGTGGTCGACCCAGAAGTAGTCGTAGAACCAGTGATTGTCGATCCGGCAGTGACCACTAATCCTGCTGAAGTGACTAACCCAGCTGACTTACCCGATACCGCTATTTAGTGGTTTTGATTTGTAAATTGTTTAATGCGCCTCTGCAATAGAGGCGCATCTCCGACCTTACTACCCTCTCCCAAACCGGGTCGTGTTTATCAAGGCCCTAGCTCAGCCTGCATCCACTACAGCAGCAACAGATAGTGATCAATGAGCATCACAGCAAACAGCCACATTAGATAGTTGATCGAAAAAACGAATGTTTTCATGGGCTGCTGCGGGCGGTTTTCGTCAAACAAACGCAACACGTGATACATAAACATCGCACCTAAAATTACGGCGGCCGCCAGATAAAGCAAACCACTCATCGCGATTAAATAAGGGAAGAGCGTGACGATGATAAGCAGGATGGTATAGAGCAGAATTTGTATTTTTGTAAATGCTATTCCGTGTGTCACTGGCAACATAGGGATATCGACTTTGGCGTAGTCATCGCGACGATGAATCGCTAGCGCCCAAAAATGTGGTGGCGTCCAAACAAATACAATCAAAAATAACAACAAGGCACCAGCCGTGACCTCACCCGTTACCGCTACCCAGCCCAGTAGTGGCGGCATAGCACCTGCAGCACCGCCAATGACGATGTTTTGTGGAGTCGCTCGTTTAAGCCATACGGTGTACACGATCGCATAACCAATTAGCGATAAGCCAGTGAGCAGTGCAGTTAAAGGATTGACCAACACCACTAACATCACCATGGCAATAACGCCGATTGTGATAGCAAAGATTAAGCATTGCTTGGTGGTGAGCTGCCCTTGCGGTATTGGGCGGTTTTTGGTGCGTTTCATTATCGCATCAGTGCGTTGATCAATAACGTGATTAATCGCGGCCGCAGAAGATGAGGCCAAACCAATGCCCAGTAAACCAAAAACGGTTTCTTGTAGTGGTAACCAACCCGGGACTGCGAGCGCCATACCTACAAGGGCCGTGAACACGAGCAGCAACACTACTTTGGGTTTAGTGATTTCTAGATAGGCCCGCCAATTAGCGATAAATGACGTTGCCGGATTTGCTGGGTTAAGAGTTTTCATATTAGATATGCGGGCTGCTTTGATGCAGTATTCCAAGCCTAACCGATGCGAGAGGCTTTTAACAGCCGTTTCAAGTCTTTATGTACCTGATCGGGCAGTTGCTCAGGACCAAAACGCATCATAAGGTTACCAAATGGGTCGACGATGTAGATTGGGTTTGCCACAGGCTCTAAACCTTGCGTAGGCTGGCTCAGCTGCCCCAGAAATGCTTTGCGCTGGGCATCGCTACCACTTACCACCCTCAAACCAAGTTGCGCCTCTTGCATGGCCTCAGGCACCGACGGTTGATCGAGTAACACCACACGTTGCACTCTCTCCATGCGATGGTTTAGTGCAAGCCGTAATTGGCGTATGAGCATTAAATGCTCGCCGCAGTCTTCCCCGCATTGCAATGCGTCGGGCACGTAGAGGATGGTCCACTTTCCACGAAGCCCGTCAATATCAAACGGTTGGCCGTTTTCAGTAAGCGCCATGCCTTCTAGTGGAACTGCAGGTGTAATGAGTTCTCCCTTTGCAGTATTACCCCAAGAGCCGCCACTAACGCGCACTGCATGGAACCACAGGGTTGCCAACAACAATGGCACAGCAAATAGTCCGAATATCAACAGTAGTTTTTTTCGGCCACTAGCGCGTCGGGCTTCAAACTCTGCGTTGGTGAGCGTCTGTGCATTGTTAGTTGAGTTGGAATCAGTCATTGTTATATCGTCGTTATATCGTCAATGTATTGGGTGTTGACTCATAGTCGTAATAAAGTCGTAACAAAGGTGCCCATCCTAAAGGCCTCATCATAAAGACGACACTATAAAAGTCAGTCTTCAATCTTCTTGAGATTATAAAAAATAAATAGCAGCGTTAACATTAACGCCATGGCAAACCACTGCACCGAATAACCGATGTGCCTAATCGGTGGTAAGCCCGCTACCGCTTGCCAGTTAGAGACGTACATTTGCTCACCTAAACTATGTTGGCTCTCAGCACTGAGCTGCAATACCGCTGGTGTTACCGGCTGTCCTATTACCCGCGCTATAAGTTCGTAGTCAAAATACTGCAACAACATAGGCCATGTAGTTTGATCATGTATTGCAGATCCACCCACTAAGCCTCTAGAAGGTGTGGTGAGCAAACCTTGCAATGTGATCTTTTGAGCAGCCACTACTGCGTCCAATGTAACGACGGGCAAATCACTACGCGATTGCCCCGGCGGCACCCAACCACGGTTGACTAACAACGCCTGCCCATTATCGCTGATAAACACCGATATGGCTTCAAACCCCGCCATTCCTTTGTGAACTCGGTTATCCCACAAAAACTGCCACTGCGGTTGCCAATGACCAGCTACCGTAATTTGCACTGGTGAATCGGTGAGGCTTTCCGTGTCAAATTCGTGTAACGACACAGCAGATTGCGCCGTCGCGTTCGCAGCCGAATCAATCGTATGTTGCTTCTGCGCCGCCCTGCTCCATTGCCAGCTGCCAAGGGCTAATAGCCCAGCTAAAACCACAAAATAAGCAAGGCTTACTACCGGGTCAGGCTTAAACTGGCGATTACCTATCTGCATACAGTGATGTTACTCTAACGACCATGTTACTAGTCAAAATGATCGTACTGATACTGCTGCTTATGGTGGTTATTAGCCTGTTCTCAGGCTTGTTTTTTCTTGTCAAAGACAAAGGCCAAACCAAGCGCACTGTTAACGCCCTTTCAATACGTATTGGCCTATCAATACTCATTATTGTGGTGGTTATGATTGCGGCTGCAACGGGTGTAATCGATTTTAATCAAAATCCAATCTATGATTCTGCAACACCGCAGGAGACCAGCCCTCAGTGACGTGGCTTAGCTGAGGCCCTACCCCGTCTACTCGTCCGGCAGCTTGCTTGTAACCTTTGGCGTGTAGCTCGTCATTTGCTCTAGTAAACCTGTTGCGACGCTATCGCTTAACAACAGATCACGGTGCGCCTGTTTCATAAAGCCTTCGCTAACCCCTTGATCCAGAAACGACAAAAGCGAGCTGTAATAGTTAGCGACATTCATCACACCAACAGGCTTACCATGGAACCCAAGCTGCGACCATGTCAACATCTCGAATAGCTCTTCAAGCGTACCTAGCCCACCGGGTAGCGCGATAAACCCATCGCTTAACTCTGCCATCATGGCTTTGCGTTGGTGCATATCGTCAACGATATGCAATTCAGTTAAACCTCTATGAGCGACCTCCAGCTTCACTAAGGCTTCAGGAATTACGCCAATGACCTTGCCACCGTGGGAGAGCACACTCTCAGCGATCGCACCCATTACTCCAACGTGAGCCCCACCGTAAACCAGAGTGATATCGCGGCTCGCCATCTCCTTGCCAAGCGGTTTGCACGCCTCGACATAATCAGGACGAGCGCCAGGGCTAGACCCGCAGTAAACGCAAATGGACGTTAGTGAAGACAAAAGTATGAAACTCTAGAAGTGCAGACTAAGTGCTGCAAGAACAACGAGGAACGCCCGGCGGGTACCCGCCGGGCGTTTACTACATTAGAACAAGTAAACAAAGACAAACAATCCGAGCCAGACCACATCGACAAAGTGCCAATACCAAGCAGCCGCTTCGAATGCAAAGTGATTGTCAGCCGTAAAGTGCCCTTTCATGCCTCGCAGCATCACGACCAACAGCATGATCGCACCCATACTGACATGAAAACCGTGAAAGCCGGTAAGCATAAAAAATGTTGAGCCGTAGATACCACTACCTAATTGCAAGTTGTAGTGGTAATAAGCCTCATAGTATTCCAGTGCTTGGCAAGCAACAAAGATAAAACCTAATGCAACTGTTGCTGCTAGCCACCAAACCATCTTCTTGCGCAGGCCGTCTTTGATCGCGTGATGAGCCATGGTGCAGGTGAAACCAGAGCTGAGTAGTAGCAATGTATTGATTAACGGCAGACCGAACCAGCCCATAGGCTTGAACTTGCCACCGATATCATCTGGACCATTGGTTGGCCAAACGTAGTCATAGCCTTGCCATAGCACAGCGTTTGTAACGTCGGCACCACCACCACCCAAGCCACCGAGCCATGGACCAGAGAATGTACGTGCATAAAACAACGCACCAAAAAACGCGGCAAAAAACATGACTTCGGAAAAGATAAACCACATCATACACAAGCGAAATGATTGATCAACTTGAGAGTTGTACGTGCCGGATTCGCTTTCTTTTATAACAGTACCGAACCAGCCAAACATCATGTAGACGAGAATGGCGCAGCCAATATAGAAAGCTATCTTGCCTACATCAGAGCCGTTAAGCCACGAGCCAAGACCCATAAACAAAATGAACAATGCGATTGAGCCAACGATTGGCCATTTCGCAGCGTGTGGGATGTAATACCCGCCAGTAGCAGCACTCATGGTTTACCCTGATATCTTAGTTGTAGTGTTAACACCGAGCATCATTAACTTTGCTCCGGTGACTTAAAGAATGTATACGACAGCGTGACCCGGTCAATATTGTGAGGTATTTTTGGGTCAATAATGAAAGTTAACGGCATATCCTTAGTGCTGTTAGCTTCGAATTCTTGTCGAGTAAAGCAGAAACATTCTGTTTTGTTAAAATACGGTGCCGCAGCGGATGGACTAACACTGGGTGTTGCTTGGCCGACTACATCTACCGATAATAAATTCTGAGCAAAGTACGTGGCTTTGTATAACTCGCCAGGTTTTACCTGAATCTCTTTCACGTTAGGCCGAAACTCCCATGCACCGCTGCTATTGACATTGGCAACAAATTCGACGGTTATCAAGCGATCCTCATCCACTGCCTGTGAGTTAGCTTCAGCAATACTCACTCGACCCGTCTTGCCGTTGAGCCCGGTGATCTCACAGATGATGTCGTACATTGGCACCATCAAATAGCCAAAGCCAAACATACCCACCGCTAGTAGCAGCATTTTGCCTGCCACTAATTTGTGCGCATTCGCCACCATTATGCAGCGCCTCGTGTCAGGTAAAACCAGGCAATACTGCCAAAGTACAAGCTAAGCGCAACAATTGCGAGCACCCACACAACGCGGTGCGCCTTTGTTCGCCCGACATTAGTGGATTGTGCAGCCGAAGGCCCGGTTTCAACCGGAGCCGTCGGATTATTGCTATTGCTAACTGACATGTACTAACGAGTCAAGGTTGATTCGTTGATAACAGGCGCTGTCTCAAAGGTGTGATACGGCGCAGGGGAATCAACTGTCCACTCTAAACCTCGAGCACCTTCCCAAACTTCACCGGTCGCCTTTTTGCCGCCCTTTACGCACTTAACGATGATGTACACGAACAACAGCTGCGAGAAACCAAAACCAAATGCGCCAATCGTAGCAACGAAATTCCAATCAGCAAACTGCAAGCTGTAATCTGGAATACGACGCGGCATTCCAGCTAAGCCTACAAAGTGCATGGGGAAGAACAGGACATTAACGAATATGGTTGAGATCCAGAAGTGCCATTTGCCTAAGGTCTCGTCGTACATGTTGCCAGTCCACTTTGGTATCCAGTAGTAAGTAGCAGCCATTAGAGAGTAGATGGCACCGGGTACTAATACGTAGTGGAAGTGAGCCACAACAAAGTAAGTATCGTGATACTGGATATCAGCAGGCGTAATTGCCAACATCAAGCCAGACAAGCCGCCGATAGTAAACATGATGACAAAGCCGATGGCGAATAGCATCGGTGTTTCAAAGGACATGGAACCACGCCACATAGTGGAGACCCAGTTAAAAACTTTGACCCCGGTAGGCACCGAGATCATCATCGTCGAAAACATAAAGAACAACTCGGCCGCCAGCGGCATACCCGTTGTAAACATGTGGTGAGCCCAAACGATAAACGATAGAAACGCGATTGACGCCGTGGCATACACCATTGAGTCGTAACCAAACAGCGGCTTGCGTGCAAACGTTGGAATAATTGAAGACACGATACCGAATGCTGGCAGGATCAAGATATACACTTCAGGGTGGCCAAAGAACCAGAAGATATGCTGGAACATAACCGGATCACCACCACCTGCGGCGCTAAAGAAGCTAGTGTCGAAAAAGCGATCGGTGAGCAACATGGTTACCGCACCTGCAAATACCGGAATAGTGGCTACCAGCAAAAATGCAGTGATCAACCAAGTCCATACGAACATAGGCATATGCATGAGTGTCATACCTGGCGGACGCATATTGAAGATCGTGGCCACGATATTGATCGAACCCATCACCGACGAAATACCCATAAAGTGAATGGCAAAGATAACGAAGGCAAAACTGTCACCCATCTGTAAAACGAGTGGCGGGTAAAGCGTCCAACCACCTGCAGGGCCACCACTATCCATAAACAAGGTGGATAACATGATGGTGAATGCAAAAGGCATGATCCAGAAGCTCCAGTTATTGAGCCGTGGCAACGCCATATCGGGCGCGCCGATCATCATCGGAATCATCCAGTTAGCCAAACCAACAAACGCTGGCATGACCACACCAAAGATCATGACAATCGCGTGCATGGTTGTCATGGAGTTAAAGAACATTGGATCAACGAACTGAATGCCAGGAGCACCTAGCTCTGCACGAATAATTAGCGCCATGCCACCACCGATGAAAAACATCAATAGTGAGAACCAAAGATAAAGTGTACCGATGTCTTTATGGTTGGTTGTTGTAACCCAACGCATTAGGCCCGGAGCTGGCCCGTGATCATCATGCTCGCCGTGGTGAGCCTCACCATGGGTGTTATCCGAATAACTCATTAGTTAACTCCCGTATCTGTTGCGAGTTGTGGTTGCGTTAGCAAAGTTTGTTGTTGGCCTTGGCGCATCGCTTTTAACTGTGATGGCTGGACACTGTCGCCAGTTTCGTTGCCAAACGCATTACGCTGATAGGTGATAACGGCAGCCAATTCTGCATCACTCAGCTTGCCTGAAAAACCCTGCATAGCCGATTCGGTCACGCCATTAAGAACCGTTTCAATGTGTGTATCGATATTACCTGTTGCGATATGACTACCGCCAATGGCTGGAAACATACCGGGAATACCTTGGCCTTCTTTTTGGTGGCAGCTCATGCAATTAGATTGATAAATCTTTTCACCCGTCGCAACCAGCTCTTGGTGCTGCCAATCACGATCGTCATCTAGGCTGGCTTGCTCTACTGCGCTCTGTTGCTCAACTACCCATTTGTCATAGTCATCTTGCTCAAGCGCGATAACTACGATAGGCATAAACCCGTGATCACGACCACATAGCTCCGCACATTTGCCGCGGTAAGTACCCGGCTCATCGATACGTGCCCAGTTCTCATTGATAAAGCCTGGGATAGCGTCCTTCTTGACTGAAAGATCTGGCACCCACCAGCTGTGAATAACATCAGCTGCAGTGTGTAGAAAGCGGATTTTCTTGCCTACTGGCACAACTAAAGGGTTGTCTACTTCACGGAGGTAGATATCACCAAATTGCTCGAGATCGATATCGGCACCCTCTTGACGCGCTGCATTGTGCTCACGATCAAGTTGAGAGTAAAACTCGATACCTTCATCAAGATAGGAATAATGCCAACGCCACTGGTAACCCGTTACGCCGATTGTCATATCAGAATCACTGAAGTCTTCCATCTTTACCAGCACCTTAGCTGCTGGGATTGACATAGCAATCAGAATGATGAGTGGGACGATAGTCCAGACTATTTCAACGGTTGTGCTCTCATGAAAATCAGAAGCAACAGCACCTTTTGATTTGCGATGAGCATACATTGAGTAAATCATCACGGCAAAAACAAGCGCACCGATGACACAGCAAATATAGAAAATACGCATGTGTAGCGTATAAACTTCTTTACTGATTTCGGTTACGCCCACTGGCATATTTAAGGCACCCCAATCCGCCGATGCGCCAAATGGCAGCGCAAGCAAAAACACGGCTAGGAGCATCCAACGACTAACGTCAGAACGCATACTGATGATCTCCAAAAAAAACTAAAACTGTTGCTGCTTGTTCAAAAGCTGAGTAATGATAGCTTAACTAATGAACAACCACCTGTATCTGTTGTCACACCTGCTCTGACCGACTTTCTTGATTCAACTCAAGCTAGTTAACCCCCTAGTTAAGCCGGTCTCGCAATTCGGTGTAAAGCGTGCGTTTTTCATCACGCCCCAAGCTCTTGCCCAGTGGATAGCGCTTGCCGTGCGCAGATAAACTGAGATCACCTGTTTCAAATTCGTTGTCGGAGCAACTGTAATTAAGCTTGCTCCATTGTCGCGGCAAATTAACCGTGACTTCCGGCTCGTGGTAACCCCACTCCAATAGGATCGCCTGAGGCTGGATTGTAATAACTTCTTGTCTGCCCAATCGGCGTACCGTCGCGTGCAAACAAAACAGCACAAATATGATTTCAGCACCGGCAAAAGGAATAATCATCCAAAAACCCATAAAGGCCATCGCCACTGCAATACCCATGCAAATCGCACCCAAACAAGCGGCCAATACCAAATTGGCTCGCCAGCTCATAGATTGGTTAGCTTTCACCACCAAACGAGTGTGTTGCAAATGTGGTTGTTGGATCTGGATCATTGCCGCATCACTGCATCATTAACGCCATCTTGCCAATACAACTACTCTACAGCTTAGTGCGTGAACGACACACTTACCACCCATATTATCGCACGTTATTTACGCAAAGCGGTCGTAAAACTATCTAGAGAAATTGTGTAACCCTCATCCGTTTGTTTCCCTGCGGGTAGGTCGCCCTTCCAACCATGGCCATGCACAAGCTCAAGAGTCGTTTTGAAGCGTTCACCAGTTGGCTTTGCCGCCATATCCAAACGCATCATTACTCGCTTATTCATCAATCCTTTACGTCGACCCACTGCGAGATTTCCCGCGCCAACTGCGCGTAACTCAGCCTGTAATGCTGCAATATCAGGGTAATCTACGCTGATCAGTTCTCGATCCAGCACCGGCGCCGACAAACCAGCCGCCAAAAGTGCGTCACCTATGTCATGCATATCCACTAAGCCAAAGCTGTGCTCGTAGGTATCAATAGTTTCCCAGGCACGACGGTATTCTTGAAGCGTATCCGGCCCGGCGCTGGTGAATAAAAAAGCGCCCTGCGGTTTCAGTACTCGCACTACTTCATCAAACACGCGTTGCGGCTCGGCACACCAGGGAAGTAACAGGTTAGATATCACTAAATCAAATTGTGCGCTTTCTAATGGCAGTTGGTGTGGATCCGCTGAGATCAAGTCGGGCGGCGCAACGCGCAGCCATGGCTTCCACCATGATTTGGTTGATTTTTGCACACCACTGCTGATGGCCGCGACCGGCTCTCCAACGTGAAAATCCACACCTTCGATCCGAGCATCGGGGAACCGCTTAGCCAGAGCTAGAGCCTGAAATCCGTCACGACAGCCCAGATCCAGAATCGCTTTGGGCTCTAGCTTCATTACAGAAAGCCGTTCGAGCATTCGTTCAGATGCTGCCTGAAAAACCGCCGCATGCTCTGTAAACGAGCCCGCTCGACGCCGAAAAACTCGGGCCACAGCAGTTGGCGTATCGGGCTGGATCAGAGACATGGGTAAGCGCTGAAAACTGAGTTGAAAGACAGTTTACCTATTTCAAGGTGATGCATATCAGCTAAGCGAGCGTAGGTATTGTGCTGGTCATAGTTTTTTTCGCTACCCACTCATGCAACTGACACAAAAAGGAGCAACTTTGGCCAACATTAGCGAGCTTTTGGCTCGAAAGTAAGCATCTGCCGGAGGTTAAGAAAACAGCATTTTTGGCCGCTCGGTTTACTGAATGCAGTGCTATAGTCCCCAAATATTCTTAGCTTGCCATTCATCGTGATTACACTCAGCGGAACTATCATCGCGCTTATCGCCGCTACCCTGGCGTATTTAGTAGGCTCTCTATCCACGGCCGTCATTGTCTGCAAGATGATGGGGTTGGGCGATCCACGCGATTCTGGCTCCGGCAACCCAGGCGCTACTAATGTGTTGCGAATGGGCGGCAAGTTCCCTGCTGGGCTGACTTTATTGGGAGACGCTTTAAAAGGGTTTTTGCCTGTAGTGGTGACGTGGCTGATTGTTAAGCATCCGCCTACGGTTGCTCTGGTTGCCCTAGCTGCATTCTTGGGGCACCTCTATCCGGTTTTTTTTGATTTCCGCGGAGGCAAAGGTGTCGCTACTGCTTTGGGAGCACTAATTGGCGTTAGTGGCTCAGCCGGCTTACTCGCCTTACTCACTTGGTTGGCCTGCAGCCTGACATTTCGCGTGTCATCCCTTGCTGCACTGATCACTTTTTTGTTGATTCCTGTTTTTCTCGCGATGACGGGCGAAACCGTTTATAGCGTGGCATTTATTGTTATAGGCGCGCTTGTCTTCTACTCTCACCGAGCAAACATACAACGTATATTGGCAAGGACGGAACCTAAAATAGGTGAAAAAAAGAAATCTCAGTGAATCGTAGCGATCGCGATTCGCGTTGTTGTTTCAAGGCTCAACAATGAAACCATCACCGTATCAACTCATTTTCGCAACAACACTGCTCGCTGTCAGCAATATTGCGGTTGCACAAACTACAACTGATGAATGCTTACCCTTCGACGCATCAGTGGCAACGGAAGCTAAGGCTATCATCGGTGAAGTCACTGTAAACGCCAACGACATATTTGATCCAACCCTCTCTGGCGAAAGGAAATTCATTCATCGATTTGGCAATCGATTTCATAGACAAACTCGAGCTAACGTTATTAAACAGCAACTCTTGTTTAAATCCGGCGATGCATTTGATTTAGCCAAAATAGCCGAAAGTGAACGACTGCTTCGACGAAATGATTACCTAAAATCCGCCACAATCACAGTGCTCGAGCAGTGCGGCAACGCTATTAACGTTAATGTCACCACGCGCGACCATTGGTCGTTTATCCCGAAAATACTATTTAAACGCACCGGCGGCGAAAACCGAGCTGGCATTGAAATTACCGAAGCTAACTTATTTGGCTGGGGGAAAGAGCTAGCGCTTTCCTATGAGCAAGGGCTAGAGCGCGACCAGAGTATTTTGCAATACAAGGATAAACACGTATTCGGCAGCCGCCGACAGCTCACATTGCAATGGCAGGACAACACGGATGGCGAACGCCAATTTGCTGAATTTAATCTGCCATTTTACTCACTGGACAGTACCCGATCTTGGCATATTGCAGTGGACAGAACGCAGCTTTTGTCTCCGCTGTATACCAATCGAGAAGTGACCACTATTTACGATTTGGACTCTCGCTTTGCTGATATTAACTTTGGTGCATCAAAAGGTTTACAGGCCAATACCCTACACCGCTTCTGGCTCGGCGCACGCTTTGATGCAACCAAGCTCATCGACATTAGCGATCGAGATTCACCAGTTGAGTTTCCTGATCGGCGTTTCGTTTATCCATATATAGCGTGGCAGTTTCAGCGACCCCACTTCGTGAAGCGGCGGAACTTGTCGATGATGGAGCAAGTAGAGGATGTATCCCTTGGCCATTTTATAGAAACGCGCATCGGCATTGCCAGCGAATCCTTTGACAGCAGTGTTGATGCACTGGTGCTTCACGGCATCTATCGCAAAGGCTGGCAAAGTGGTCATTCACTTGGCTTATTTAAAGCGCAGCTCAATACATTTCGGATTGATGATAACTTCGCAAACACTATCGCAAGCCCACAGCTGCAATGGTATTGGTTCCAGTCCAGCAACCGCACATTGTTTCTATCTGCCAGGGCAGCGATTGGTGATAATCTGTTTGCTGAAAACCAATTCTTAGCCGGTGGTGATAACGGTTTACGTGGTTACCCTCTGCGTATGCAAAGCGGTGACAGACGCGTGCTACTCACTGCGGAGCAACGCTTTTACCTCAATTGGTATCCCTGGAATTTAGTACGCATTGGAGCAGCGGCATTTGTAGATGTTGGCCGGGCTTGGAATTCAACTGATGCAGATCAACCTGACTGGCTAGCTAATGCTGGGTTCGGTTTGCGGTTTCTTTCAACCCGCCAGGCTAATGCACTAGTCGTGCATGTTGACTTAGCGGTACCATTTGATCAACGCGATGATATCGATAGCGTGCAGTTGGTGCTTGGTAGCAAGGCTAGGTTTTAGCCATTGTCTTACTAGCCTTTGCTGGAACGACAATTAGCCAGGCTTACCTAGCTCATCCAGCGGCCACCGTGGCCTAACCATCACATCCAAGCCACTTTGCTCACCGTGCTTTAAGCGCATTGCGCCTGCTAGAGCGATCATCGCGCCGTTGTCAGTGCAAAACGCCAGCCGCGGATAATAGGCACGACCATTCAATTTTGCGCACATCGCATCTGCTTGGCTGCGCAAACGAGTGTTGGCACTGACACCACCAGAGATCACCAAACTATTAAGGTTTTCTTGCTTTAAGGCGCGAGCACACTTGCCCAGCAAAGTATCCACTACCGCCGCTTCAAATGAGGCTGCTAGGTCCTGCTTAAAACGAGTGTCATCCTCGCTGGTCGCCTGATGTTCACGTAATCGAGTAATCGCCGCCGTTTTCAGCCCGCTAAAACTGAAATCCAACCCGGGACGATCCATCATAGGTCGTGGCAGCTTGATGGCCGCAGCATCACCAGATTGAGCCAGTTTCGATAATTCTGGACCACCTGGGTACGGCAGGCCTAACATTTTTGCCGTTTTGTCAAAAGCCTCCCCTGCGGCATCATCGATGGACTCTCCCAGCAGGCGATATTCACCTACCCCATCCACCCTGACCAGTAAAGTATGACCACCGGAAACCAGTAAGCAAACAAATGGGAATTCGGGTTGTTCATCCTCAAGCAATGGAGCCAACAGATGGGCCTCCATATGGTGCACACCCAAAGCCGGGCAATCCAGCGCCCAAGCCAGCGATCGAGCCATCATAGCCCCACTTAATAAGGCTCCAGAGAGCCCAGGGCCCGCGGTATAAGCCACAGCATTTATGTCGGAAGCGGTTAAATCAGCCTGCTCCAACACCTCTTTAGTCAGTGGGATTAGCCTGCGAACATGGTCTCTTGAGGCCAGCTCAGGCACCACGCCTCCATAGGGCATATGCAGGTCAATTTGGCTGAAAAGCACGTTTGCGCGCAGGCCACTGCCGGGTAGCTCAGTATCAAATACCGCTAAACCGGTTTCATCGCAGGAAGATTCAATGCCAAGAATTATCATAGGTGATTGAGTTTACCTGTTCCAACCCGCTATACTAGGGAGCTTTTTACAATTTTGGTCGGAGATTCAAGTTGCCTTCAGTACGAGTTAAAGAAAACGAACCCTTTGAAATGGCGCTACGCCGTTTTAAGCGCTCTTGCGAGAAAGCCGGTGTACTTACAGAAACACGTCGCCGTGAATTCTACGAGAAGCCGACTGCAGAACGAAAGCGTAAAGCTGCTGCCGCTGTAAAGCGCCACCAGAAGAAAGTATCAAAAGAAACTTCACGCCGCGTTCGCATGTATTAGGTCGAATGACTAGCTTAAATGACTAACTCAAAGTGACTTAGTCAATATCAGTTAGTCAATAACTGAGTCATAACTGAGTCAAATGAGTAGGTCAATATGACCTGATTTACGCTTCCGCGTAGCCTGTACAAAACACCCGGCGACAAACGTCGCCTGCAACAGTAAGGATTAGCTCGCACATGAGCGAGACCAGAACACGCATTCTCGAAGACATCAAAACAGCGATGAAAGCTGGCGACAAACCTCGCCTTGCAATCTTGCGGTTAATGTCAGCTGCTATCAAACAGAAAGAAGTTGATGAGCGCATAGAGCTAGACGAGCCGCAAACCATTGCGATCCTTGAAAAGATGCTCAAACAACGCCGCGAATCCATCAGTCAATATAAAGATGCAGGCCGAGATGATTTAGTCGCTGTTGAAGTGACAGAATCCGAATTGATCCAAACCTATATGCCTGCCGCGATGGATGACGCGGAAATCACTGGCATCATAGATAGTGCGATCAGCACTACAGGTGCGGCAAGCGTTAAAGATATGGGCAAAGTAATGGGCATAGTAAAAGCTGCCGTTGCTGGTCGTGCTGATATGTCTAAAGTTAGCCAGCAAATAAAAGACCGATTGAACGCGGGCTAAACCACCTCGAACTTACACTACAAACATAACTGGCAACAATGAGCGACAAAAACTTTCAATTTCTCGACTCACCCCGTCAGGACCCAGTCAAAACCGACGCTACGATCCGTATTTACAATTTCGATGAGATTTACGGAAAGTACGAACCCGAAGTCGTCGCCGAACAAGCGGAACGCTGCCTAGAATGCGGAAACCCGTATTGCGAATGGAAGTGCCCGGTACATAACTACATCCCTAATTGGCTGAAACTGATTGCTGAAGGCAATTTGTTAGAAGCGGCTGAAATGTCGCACCAAACAAATTCACTACCCGAGATGTGCGGCCGAGTATGTCCTCAAGATAGATTATGCGAAGGCGCTTGCACACTTAACGATGGCTTCGGTGCTGTCACCATCGGATCGATTGAAAAATACATTACTGACGAAGCTTTAAAACAAGGCTGGCGACCCGATCTTTCAAAGGTTGTTGCTACTGGCCACAAAGTTGCGATTATCGGTGCTGGGCCAGCCGGCCTCGCCTGCGCCGACGTGCTTACTCGTAATGGTGTCGAAGCGGTTGTTTACGACAAGTACAAAGAGATCGGTGGCCTGCTCACTTACGGCATACCCCCATTCAAGCTAGAAAAATCTGTCGTCGCCACTCGACGCAAAATATTAGAAGAGATGGGTGTGCGCTTTGTGCTCAATACCGATGTAGGGACTGACATCACCATGAATAAGCTCATGGAGGATTACGATGCCGTGTTTTTAGGGATGGGCACCTACACTTCTATGCGAGGTGGTTTCCCCGGCGAAGACTTACCCGGAGTCTATGAAGCACTGCCCTATCTAATCTCAAACGTTAATCAACAAGAAGGCTGGCATACCGATACTCCGTTTATCGATCTTAAAGATAAAAATGTTGTCGTACTTGGTGGCGGTGACACAGCGATGGATTGCAACCGCACAGCAATACGCCAGGGCGCAAAAAAAGTAAGCTGTGCCTACCGTCGCGATAAAGAAAACATGCCGGGCTCACGCGGCGAAGTAAAAAATGCCGAAGAAGAAGGCGTGGATTTTTTGTGGAATCGTCAGCCGGTGGAACTAGTTGCCGATTCTGACAACAAACTACTGGGCGTACGAGTAGTGACTACCGCCCTAGGTGAACCAGACGAGCGTGGCCGACGTATGCCACAAGTAGTTGAAGGCACCGAAGAGTTTATTGAAGCCGATGCCGTATTAATTGCATTTGGCTTTAGGCCCAACCCAGCGCAATGGCTAACAGACATTGGCGTCGATACTGACGACCGTGGAAGAGTAGTTGCGCCAGAGCAAGGCAGGCACGCTCATCAAACCACCAACGAGCGAGTGTTTGCAGGCGGTGATATGGTGCGAGGCTCTGACCTTGTAGTGACGGCAGTATTTGAAGGGCGTAATGCAGCAATGGGTATTGTTGAGTACTTAGACGCAAACGTAAAGAAAACTGCATAAGTTAATATATTAGTCGTCACTTCGATAAAACGAGCCATATAGAGCATGAGCGCAACACTGAAAAACGATATCTTTATCCGCGCTTTACTTAAGCAGCCAGTAGAACGCACTCCAATTTGGATAATGCGTCAAGCTGGGCGATACCTACCTGAATACAAAGAAGTACGCGCGCAAGCTGGCGACTTTATGAGCCTGTGCAAGAACGCTGAGTTAGCATGTGAGGTGACCATGCAACCGCTACGGCGTTTCGATCTGGATGCAGCCATACTATTTTCAGACATCCTAACTATTCCAGACGCCATGGGTTTAGGACTCTACTTTGAAGCCGGTGAAGGCCCCAAATTTAGTAATCCAATAAAAAGCGCAGCAGATGTTAAAGCCCTAGCCATTCCTGATCCAACCGCAGAGCTGCAGTATGTAATGAATGCGGTAAGCCTAATCCGTAAAACACTGGATGGCAAAGTGCCATTGATTGGTTTTTCCGGCAGCCCATGGACACTGGCGAGCTACATGGTTGAAGGCGGTGGAACAAAAGATTTTGGCAAAGTAAAAGGCATGATGTTTAGTGATCCTAAGTCCATGCACATGATGCTAGATAAAACCGCACAATCAGTAAGCAGCTACCTAAACGCGCAAATAGAAGCCGGCGCACAAGCTGTGATGATATTCGACACATGGGGTGGTGTTTTATCGCATGAGAAGTACAAAGAATTCTCATTACAATATATGCAACAGATCGTGGACAGCCTAACTCGAACAGCTGACGGCCAAACAGTGCCTGTGACACTTTTTACCAAAAACGGTGGGCAATGGCTAGGCGACATGGCAACAACTGGCTGCGATGCACTCGGCGTTGATTGGACAACTGATTTATCAACTGCCAAAAAGCTCACCCAAGGCAAGGTCGCACTTCAAGGCAATCTTGATCCAAGCGTGCTATACGCAGACGACGACACAATCAAGTCAGAAGTTAAAAAAGTATTAACTAGCTATGGTGATGGGCCTGGGCACGTTTTTAATTTAGGGCACGGGATACACCAACACATTAACCCTGAGCGGGTTAAAACATTGGTTGACGCTGTACACGCGGGTTTGAGCTGATTCTATTCATTAATTTGATCCGCGAGAAAATCACCGGTCAATCTATAGTGTTCAACCAGTAGATCAGATGCAATCGTCGCATCGCGCGCAAGCGCCGCATCCAGTATGCTCTGGTGCTCCTTCGCAACATCGCGCTTACTGTACCCACCGGACTGTCCCGCAAGGAAGCGGTAACGCACATTAAGGTCATAAAGTTGATCGCAAAAGCGTAACAATATTGGCGAACCACATCCCTGCAACAGCGCACTGTGGAAATTGCGGTGCAGCTGCTCCCATCTCTCGTTGTTAGTACGATCAGCCTGCTGCAGGCGATAGTGAGACAAAACTAGGTTTTCCTCCCACTTTGTATCACCCGATTCAATGCTACCTCGAATAGCAAGATCCTCTAATTGGCAGCGTAGCATCAGTATTTCCTGAAAATGCTTCTTACTCGCAGAGGCCGCACGAAATCCACGTTGATCAATACGCTCCACCAATTGATCTGACGTTAATAAACTCAAGGCCTCACGTATCGGGGACGTACCCGTATTTAAAAGCACTTTTAGTGATTCCACTTTTAGCCGCTCACCTGGCTCAATCTCGCCATGAATAATACGTTTGCGGATGTCCTGATAAGCACGCTGAGTGGATGATGGTACGCCATCGGTACTATCAGCATCCTGATTCGGGAGTACTAATGCGCTTTCCATTTCAATCATGTTCGTACACTCATACGCTTAAGCAGTTGACACTGACTTCGTTAACGTCAAATCGAAGTCAACTCGTAAATAGGCTTGATCTACTTTCCTCGATAGCACAAATCCTTGATCGGGAAAACTTTCAGCCGGCTGAGGCAGATAGTGCATGACTAAATCATCTCGCACCCCAAATACAGTATCTTGATCAAGATAGGGATCGTCGTCTGGAAACACCTCAGTCACTAGTGATCGAAAACCTTCAGCTTTAATGATGTAGTGAAGATGCGATGGCCGCCATGGATGGCGCCCGGTAGCTTTCAATAGCTCACCAACAGGGCCGTCTGTCGGTACCGTGTATACAACCGGCTTTACAGTGGTAAACGCATAGCGGCCATCTTCAGCGGTGGTAAATAAGGCGTGAAAACTATAGGTATCTTGCTCTGGGTCTTGCGAGGAATACAGACCGTTAGCTGCAGTTTGCCATATATCGAGTGTCGCACCTGCTATTGGTTTACCATCTGTATCGAGCACTCGGCCCGTAACCAACACAAGCTCCCCTTCGTTGTCGCCCTTTAAGTCTGCACCCATTTCCATTTTTGGCGGATTGGAAATATGAAAAGGGCCAAGAACGCTAGAGCTCGTTCCTTTATCAGGCGAATTAATCATATCAACCAAGGAAGATAAGCCCAACACATCAGACAACAATACAAACTCATCACGTTCCGGAGTGGTGATTTTGCCCGCTTGCCTAACAACATCCAAGCCCTTTTGCCACTCTTCATGGGTTAAATTGGTTTCCCTTGCAAACGCATGCAGATGCTTTGCTAACGATTCCATAATGGTTTTAAGGCGCGGGTCGGTATCTTCACCAAAATAATTGAGAAACGTATCCGTAATATTATCGCTAGTTACATTTCTCATTTTTAATAACCTCTCATCGTGTTTATCTATTTAAAAGGGCTGTACTGAGCACTGGGAAGTTAATCAATATTACCAACACGGCCAGCATGACCAGGGCGAATGGAAGCGCGCCTAGAAATACATCTTTTAAGGTAATGCGTGGATCGTTTAACGTAGACTTAATAACAAAACAACTGATACCCAATGGAGGCGTTAGTAATCCAATCTCAGCACCTACAACCGTAACAATACCAAACCAGACCGGGCTTAAGCCGAGTGGTTCTATCAGGGGTAGAAACAATGGAACGACAATTAGTATTATTGAAGCGGTATCCAGCAGGGTTCCTAAAAACAACATCAAGCAAACATAAATAAACATCACCATGGCGAAACTGAATTGATTCTCAGCCATGATATCGCCCAGCTCATTTGGCAAGCCCGCCATGCCCAACATGCGGCTGTAGATCGATGCCGCTGTTATAAGAAACAAAATCGCCGCACTGATATGGCCTGTTTCAAGCAACGCTTCCCAAAATAGTTTTAATGTCATACGTCGACGCAAAATTGCGATAAGCAAACCCACAGTTGCACCCGCCGCCCCCGCTTCCACAGGTGTCATCCAGCCCGTGTATATACCACCTAGCACCACGACTATTAAGAACACCAACGGTAATGTTTTGCTAGCAATTTCCCAAAGGCCCATTGGCACGTAGTCGTCAGCAGGTTTGCCACCAACAAAGTTAGGAAAAAATCGCCCCGCAAAGGCGATAGCGGCAATATAGGCAACTGCCAACATTAAGCCGGGAATGATGCCGGCTAAAAACATGTCACCGACCGATTGTTCTGCAACCAAGGAATAAATTATTAACATCGCCGATGGCGGAATGATCATTCCCAGCACGGAAGACCCTGCCACAACACCAACCGCAAATCGTGGGTTGTAGTCATAACGAAGCATCTGTGGAACCGCGACAGTTGAAAACACAGAAGCTGAAGCGATCGACGAACCGGTTACCGCTGCGAACACCGCATTGGCACCCACTGTCGCCATTCCAATACCGCCTTTTATTCGCCTAAAGGCTGCGTTCATCACATCATAAATATCGCCACCCAAACCAGCTTTGGATACGACCATCCCCATAAAGGTAAACAGGGGCACGGTGGCAAAGGTGTACTCCATGACACTGTCACTTAGCGCAATTTTAAGAAGATTCATGGCGAGATCAAAGTTGTCTCTCATAAACCAAATGGATACAAAAGACACCATGCCTAAAGCAATCGGAATATAAACACCCAAATAGATCAGTATGACGATAGCCAGTACCGATATTAATCCTATTTCAATGGGTGTCATGTGATATCCACTCGTGCACTACTCTCTGCAGAGTTTGCCTTTAACGCGGCGGAAGGCAATAAAAATTTGAGTAGAAACAATAAAAAGCACAACGATGCACTGAGAAATATCACAAGCTTCACCGGCCACCAAGGCGCCGTAAACACTCCTGGCACACCAAAGTAATCCTTGGTGTCCCACATGTCTAGAAACTCTGGCCAGATAGCGATAGCAACCAGAAGCATAAAAATACAAGCGGTTAGATGAATAAATCTGTTGAGATACGTAGCAAGTGATGGCCAACGTTTATTCGCTATGGACAAAAAACCATCAGATCGAGTTAATCGATTCACTCTTACGACATCAGGCAATTGCAAAAACACGATTAGCACCATTGAGAATTGAACCAGCTCAACCGCACCATGAAAAGGTTTACCATAAAATTCTCGAGCAACAATATCGTAATTGACAACCACCACTAAACCAAGAACCACAAGCGTGCCTATGGCGTTCGCAAAAATGGCAATACGTTCAATAAAACGTTCAATATGTCGCAATGCAACAATCATATAAAATGGCTTTTGGGATTAAGGGGCGCACAGCGCGCCCCTACTAGTACACGTGCGAAGATTAAAGCTCTGATGCCCAATCGCGTATAGGTGTGAATCCAGCTTCAGACAATTTGCCCATATAACTCTTTAACATGTCGCTTCCAGGCTCACCTTTATCATCTAAAGTCTTTGCCCACTCAACTGCAATATTTGGCATAGCTGCAGCCCAAGCAGCACGATCCTCATCCGACACTTCGATCACTTTTCCACCTGCAGCGGTATAAGCATCACGACTTGCAGCAGCCCTATCCATTGCTACCGATGCAACATGGTCGCGGTAAGCAACAGCGACATCAAGTAAAACGTTTTGTACTTCCTCTGGTAGTTTCTTCCAATAATCGGCGTTTACGGTAACAGTTTTAGAATTGACCGCGCCCAAGTCAACTTTAAGCATAGTGGGGCCTACTTCAGCAATTTTGAATGTCTTAGCAGCCTCTGGCCATAGCATCGCATGATCAACTAAGCCGGTTTGTAACATGCCATAAAAATCGGTAAGGCCACCGCGCACACCGACCGCACCTTCGATACCCTCTACGTAACGCATATTCATACCAGCGCCAGCAACTTTGCCACCCTCAATATCTTTTAACGAAGCAACTTCCTGACTACTGAATATCTGATATGTATCAAGAACAACACCGGTTGCCAGGTAGACTTGATTTTGTTTTTCAAATTCCTTCTGCATGGTCGGGAATTCTTTAGCTATCTCATCAACCGCTTTTGCGACCACACGAGAATCAGGTGCAATAAACGGCGTAACCGCTGCTAGTGCTTGGCTCGGCAGTTTAGAAGAATGAAAAATGGTAGTTACGATTCCGATATCACCGAGACCCAGTTTTACTCCCTCGAGAACGCCTTTGGGTTTAACAATAGAGCCGCCATAGCTTTCTTGCCAATCCATTTTATAGTTACCTGTTTCCGCAAGACGTTTGTCTACTTCGGGAATAAAGAATCCGCTGAATTCCTTAACCCACATCGCCTTAGCGGGGTATCCGTCGATAACAACAGCTGAAATAGTTTCGGTAGCCGTGGCATTGAATGGTTGCACGAGGCAGCACAACATAGCCGCAGTGCTAAATACTGATTTAATTTTCATACATTTCTCCAAGTGGTACGGGTTTAAGCTGTTTGCCAGTTTTCCTGAATCTCTGTTCCTGCTTGGCGGAACAACTTCGACAATGGACAGTACTTTGCTACTTCGGCAGCGACCAACTGCAACTCATCTGCAGTTGCCGATCCACTTGCCGTAATATTCAAAGCAATTTTTACGAACGGTAAATCTATTTCTTCACTAAGCATCACGCCACGTCGATCAAACTGGCAGGTCGCATCAATCGTTAAATGCCCAATATCAACGCCCAATTTAGTAGCGCACTTATTACCTATGACATTCGTGCAACCAACCAGCGCAGCAATGGCGGCATCGGTAGGTGTGGGACCCAGATTTGTACCCCCGCGCTCAGTCGGCTCATCAATCACAAATTCAAGGTCGCGAATAGAGACCTCGGCTTTTGAATGAGATGGGCACGTCGCCGATGCTTTAAGTGGTACTGTTGTTTTCTGTGTGATGGCCATAAGGTTTTTTTAAATATAAGAGCAGACTTCGTTAAACGCGAAGCGCGGAAGTTTTTGAAACAAAGCAGTTTCGTCTGCGTAACCAACATTACAAAGGAAGTTAGATCGCAAACTAGTGTCAGTAAAAAATTCTTTATCAACGATATCGTTTGAGAAACCAGATAAGGCACCCACGTCTAAACCTAGGGCCCGCGCTGCAATCATAAAATACGCACCCTGTAAGGTAGAGTTCCGGAAGGCGGTATCGGCAATGTACTCAGTCTTGCCTTTAAAGAAACCACGCCGATCTTCATGTGGAAATAAGAACGGTAGTTGCTCCCAGAAATTCAGATCGTAGGCAATAATTGCCGTAACCGGCGCACTCATCATTTTCTCTACATTTTTAGCCTTAAGAGACTTTGCCAAACGCTCTTTACCCTCAGGGCTGGTAACAAAGGTAAACCGCGCCGGGCAACAGTTCATACTTGTTGCACCGGCAGCCGTAATGTCGTACAAGGTTTCAAGAGTGGCTTTAGCAACAGGCTTATCTTTCCAAGCATAGTGCGAACGCGCGCCGCGCAAAATCACATCGATGGAGTCGTCATCTAAATTAGGCTTGCGTTCACGCAAGTCGCGGTGAAGCTTTTGCGCGGCAAGACGCAGTTGTTCTGGTGAACCGTCTTCAAGTGTGCTCATGCCTTACGCCCTCCTAAGAGATCTTCCTCAGCCACGATAGGATTTGCACAAATACCGATACCTTCGATCTCTACTTCAACAGTCTCACCTGGTCGAAGCCAACGCTGAGGAGTTCGCGCATGTCCAACACCCGGAGGTGTACCCATCGCAATGTAATCGCCAGGTTCGATCGTAGCGAACTCAGAAATTGTCGCAATAGTACGCGCGACGGGCCAAAGCATTTCGGCGGTATTCGCCGATTGGAGAATTTCATCTCCTACCCGAGTTTCGATTTTTAAACCATGAGCGCCGGGAGGCAGTTCATCCGGAGTCACTGAGAATGGGCCAATAGGGCCGGTGGCATCAAAGTTTTTACCTGGAGTCCACTGGTGAGTCTTACGTTGATAGTTTCGGACCGAACCATCATTGAAAACTGAATACGCGAAAACGTAATCCAATGCGTCCGCTTCTGCAATGTGTTTCCCCGATTTACCAACGATAACCATTAGTTCAACTTCATAGTCGAGTTGTTCAGAGCAAGTAGGCCGGATCATCGGTGCACCAGCAGCCATCAAAGAATTCGGTCCGCGCATAAACAAGGCAGGGTATTCGGGGACTTCGTAGCCGCCTTCTTTTATATGATCGGTATAGTTCAAACCTAAACAAATCGTTTTACCTGGCATTGCAATCGGCAATGCAGGAGTGATGTCAGCAACGGGAATAGAGGCCGCGCCTTGAGCTAAACCAGAAACACGACTAGCCGCATTACCCTGCTCAATTAAATTTCTTAGATCGTGCCCAATGCTGTTATCGAGCGCAGTTAAATTGACGGCCTTGTTATCACTAACAACATAAACACTCGGCGGCTCATTTTGCGCCGCTGCTTCTGTTCCCACTAAAAATCTCATTTAAACCCAGTAAATTGCAAAGATCACTTTAATTTTTGACGATTATTTGTTAGTTTGTCAATAAATATCGATATTTTGCAAGGCGGAGTCATTCATGCCAGCATGGGCAGAGTACAAAAAAGCGGCGGTTGAGCGCGGATCACTAGCGCTAGAGCTCTACGCTGTGGTCAGTACCCCAGCTAAATCACCAGATGAGCTGAAGAAAAACTTACCCGACCACCTCGCCTATCAAGCAGAGCAAGAACAAAAGGGCTGCCTTGTAATGGCAGGACCACTGTCGGATTTAACGGGTGAGCTAATGGAAGGTGTTGGCATGATTGTGTATCGAGCAGAATCACTCGAGGCTGCAACCGCTATAGCGGAAGCTGATCCAATGCATAAGACGGGCACGCGCACTTACTCCATACGTCGTTGGTTAGTTAATGAAGGCAGCTTTCAACTGGACATAAAGCTCTCAGCACAAAGCGTGCGTCTTTAAACCAGTGAAAATACGATCTACACCGCCGAACCAAGGCGATCATCTCAACCCATATGGCCAAAAGCGCCAAAGATAGTAGAAAGCTGCTCAGCGCAGGCTGTTTGGTTCAATATCGGTACACAAATTCGCAGAATCCACCGATTAGCACACAGAAAAGCTGTTAGGCTTGCAGCTCTCGTATATAGACCGAACAAAGCGTACGGATACTCTTTAGCGGTTATGCAAACAAAACAGTGTCTAAAGGCGATAGATTAGTAAGAGCATATCTTTGCTAGATTTCATACTTAGCAGCTCCAACATCCGACAAGACTAAGCGCTAGGATACGGCAGTTACCACTGTCGGATTATGTTTTTTTGGGCCTATATTACTTTGTATTCGAACTGGTGAATTCGACTATGAATTTTTATATTTCACCGACAATTATGAGAATTGAAAATGAGTAAAGGTACAGTTAAGTGGTTTGATGCGACTAAAGGTTTTGGTTTTATCACTCCAGAAGACGGCGGCAAAGATTTGTTTGTTCACCATTCTGAGATCCAGGCAGATGGTGGCTACGCGACATTGAATGACGGCCAAGCGGTTGAGTTCGAAGTTGGCCAAGGCCAGAAAGGCCCATGCGCAAATAAAGTAACAGCTGTATAAGCTGTAGTGATCAATCAAAAAGCGGGCGGCGCTCAGCCCCCGCTTTTTGACGTTTACCCCGTATATTTTTCAGTAGCAAGAAAGCTTTCCCAAGCAACGCTTCTTACAAATCCGCGCCACCCCACAACACACTAAATTTCTCACAATGAATCAACAATGATTCGTAGTCACTAACATCGATACCAGCAGGTATTACAAATTCCTGCTCACCCTTATTGTTTTTTAGAACAGAAACCAGCACCGCATCATTCGTTGCAGTAGCGCCAGTTACGTCTTTTATTGACTGCTTAGATAGAAATATCTTTAGGTCTGGTCCTTTCTTCGTTTTAAAAGTATCGCTAAACGTAATCACTTGCTGATCACCACGCTGTTCGATCGACCAATCTCCTTTTATGTCATATTTTTTTTCAACCCAAGTTCCAGACTTTTTTTCTAGCAAGCTTGCTGAGGCAACGCCTATGGCTAGAAAACCAAATAACACTACGGATACAATAAAGCTGATAATTTTTACATTGGCGGATATGACTTGTTGTTGCATTGGAAGTACTCCTCTCAATTAATAATGGTTGGCAAACAGGTATTTGCTTGCATGGGAGTTGAGAGTCGCGTTACACAACGAAGTTCGAGATACCGACTTTAACGATATGTATAGTTTCGGACAGGTTTGGATTTACAACACCGGATGTCCACATATTAAGACTCATAACATCGAAGGCTTAAGCGGTAATAGTTAGTGCACGCATTGTCGATTTCAGAGTGACCACGATAAGCTGGGACAGTTTTCGCAGACACGACAAACCATGAGGCTCAGGTACCCTCACCCGCCATCGGCTTACATTCACCCAAATGCTGACCATCCAAGTGTTGACGCCAACTTTACGTCACCTGTCAATCTAATCAAAGACTACGACACAGCGTTGAAACAATCGTAATTTACATTTTTGACGGCAAACCATCCTGCTGGAGGCCAGCGTGACCATAATTTACAGTTTGTAGCTACGCTTTTTGCCCAATTGGGCCGCTACTTGCTGTTGCCGCTTATCTAACTGTTACATCTAACCGTTAGCTGGCACGGTTTCGTTTCCAAAGCAAGAGGCACCATTGATGGTTAAGTTTTCTTCGAGTTTACTGAGTCAGGCTAGACGTTCAGCCAGCTCAACAGTGGTTTTAGCAACACTATTCACGCTCAACCCTACGATCCTTCAAGCTGAAGGCGCATTTCAAATGGGATTAGAGCAGTGGATGCTTGATAATCAACGCGCCATTGATCAAGGATATGCGACCGACGACGCCTCCGCCTCCATGTTTGTTGATATTTTGAGCCCAGGCGAAGTGATCAACGTATCGCTTTGCGGAGCAAACGCAACTGACGATATCACCGTTGAGTTTTACGCACCCTCAAACAATACTACGCCAGTCAACACGCAAAGCTTGACCGACGCCAACATGAGTTGCTCTGACCCGATGACTGCGCCGCTCACTAACCCAATGCGTTATACAGCGCTGGAAACTGGTGCTTATCGACTTGTTTTGCAAAACACCACAAACACAGGCTTTGGAGACAGCTTGTTTACGCGCTACGACATCACCGTAACACCTGATGCAGCAACAGATCCTGATCCAACCGAAGCTGGCGGCAGGCTCTGGGCTTACTCCTACAGCTTTAACGCACGTGGTTTTGAGGAGGAGAATTCTACAGACGCAAACTACTACGCAAAAGTACCAGGTGGACGCCCAAACACCGAGTATGTTTGGCAGCTAGACCTCAACAATTTTGCAGGCTTCGGTTACAACCTTAGCGCAAATTCAGTCGGTGTCGACGCACCTAACTCTGGCTACAGCACGCCAACAGCTGGCAATAATGCAAATTATCTACACCAGATGTATGTCAGCTATCCAGCTCAATTTGATCCACGGCCCACCACACCACCGGCACTTAGTGCCGTGCGATTCGTTGATTCAGCCGGACAAGACTACGCGATCTCACCAGGCGCTACATCCGGCATTCAGGATGACGGTGTATTTGAATTCACAACCGATGTTACCGGTACCTACTCAGTACTAATCGATTTAAACCAAGATGGTATTTACGGTAATGCAGGCGATCGCCAATTGCTAGGTGAAGCCGTGATCGGCTTAAATCAAGTACCTTGGGATGGTAGAGATGCCGCAGGTAACGCACCTCCACTAGGCATTTACTATTCCCAAGTGCAAATTCACATGGGTGAGTATCACTTTATCGCCAACGATGCAGAAACCAGTGGCGGCACCGAAGACGGCTTAACTGTGCATTTGGCTAATCCTGATGGCACTGTGGAACCAACAAAAGTTTACTGGGATGACGTGACGCTTATGCCAGCAGGTGGCACAAGTAATACGCCCAATGGCGCGTTTTCTAATACACCCCAAGGTAAACATACATGGGGTAATTTTGTCAGCTCCAGCTTTGGGAATAATAGTTTTCTGGATACCTATGTATATGGTCTAGCGGAAGCATCCTACGCCCCGACTGCAGTGATAAACGATGATACGCTGCGAGTAAACTTCGACGGTACAGTCACTGCCGACCCTTTTAGCACTCCCGGCAACCCTGTTGCTATCTCGGTTTCAGATGAAGATTTAAACACTAGTGCATCCTCAATTGAAACTGCTGATGTGGAAGTAGTAAACGACGCCACCGGCGAAGTCGAGACAGTAACCTTAATTGAAACAGGTCCGAACACTGGTGTTTTCGCCGCCACGATGCCTACCACAGCGGGCGCAACAGCGGGCGCTGACAACAACGGCTCAATGAACACTAAACCGGCCGACACACTGACAGTGTCTTATATCGATTTAATCGCAGAAGACCTGACCTCTAAGATCCCAACAGCAGTAGTAACAGTCGCATTCGATACGGATGGCGATGGCATACCGGACAACACTGATTTAGACGACGACAATGATGGCATTGCTGATGCAGCAGAAGGCGCTGGAGATTCTGATGGCGACGGCATCCCCAATAGCTTAGATACTGACAGCGACAATGACGGCATTTTGGATTCAGAGGAAGACACTACTAGCCCAACGCTACTGGGAACGGATAGTGATCTTGATGGTATTGATGACGCAGTCGATGCATCGATCACAGGCGGTCCTGATACAAACAGCGACGGCGTTGACGACACCTTTTCGCCCACTGATACAGATGGTGATGACCTACCTGATCACTTGGATATGGACAGTGATGCAGACGGTATTCTTGATAGCTATGAAACAACAATAGATACAGACAATGACAACACACCAGACTACCTAGACCTTGATTCAGATGGCGATGGTATTCCCGACGCAGTTGAAGATACCACTACACCTCCCCTACTGGGCACTGACGCCGATGCGGATGGTATTGATGATGCGATCGACGTAACCTTAACTGGCGGCACCGATGCAGATGGCAACGGTATTGATGATGCATTTGAACCAACGGATCTAGATACAGACAACGCGCCTAACCACTTAGATATTGATAGTGATGGAGACGGCATTGATGATGCGATTGAAGCAGGACCAGCACCAGCAACACCTGTGGATAGTAATGGTGACGCAGAGCCAGACTACTTAGATACCGATAGCGACGGCGACGGCATCCCTGATGCAGTTGAAGCAGGAATAACTTCGGGCGGACCCGCAGATACTGATGGCGACAACACACCCGATTACCTAGACACTGATAGTGATGGTGACGGTATTGACGATGCGATTGAAGCAGGATCAACACCGAGTACACCTGTCGATACTGATAACGATGGCACGCCTGACACACTAGATATTGATTCTGATGGCGATGGCATTCCTGATACCAATGAAGGCTCAGCCGACACTGACGGCGATAACATCCCTGACTTTATGGATCCCGACACTGATGGCGACGGCATCCCTGATGTACTGGAAGGCAATACAGACACCGACGGCGACGGCACAGCTAATTACCTGGATCTTGATTCAGATAACGACGGTATTCCTGACAGCGTCGAAGCTGGCGTCACACCGGACACTCCACTGGATACTGACAACGACGGCACGCTCGATTTTCTCGATATCGATAGTGATGACGATGGCATTGCTGATGTAGTTGAAGCACCGCTTGGTACCGTTGCCGATACCGACGGCGACGGCACGCCTGACTACTTGGATACTGATTCGGATAACGACAATATTCTTGATAGTGCCGAGGACACAGTGTCCCCTACTTTACTGGGCACCGACGCAGATAACGACGGTATAGACGACGCAATTGACGTTGATGTTACGGGCGGAGCTGATTCTGATAATAACGGTATTGATGACGCACTATCGCCTGTAGATACTGATGCTGATGGCAAGTCTGATCATGTAGATATCGATAGCGACAACGACGGTATCGCTGATATTTACGAAACCACTGTAGATACAGATACTGATAACACGCCTGATTATCTGGATCTTGATTCAGATGGCGATGGCATTCCAGATGCGATCGAAGACACAACAACACCTCCCCTACTGGGCACAGATGCTGACGCAGACGGTATTGATGACGCGATTGATGTGACTCAAACTGGAGGTACTGATGCTAATGGTAACGGTATTGATGATGCAATCGAACCAACTGATCTTGATACTGATGCAGCTCCGAACCATTTAGAACTTGATAGTGATGGTGATGGTATTCCTGATGCTGTAGAAGCAGGCTTGAACCCAGAAACGCCAGCTGATACTGATAATGATGGCGTAGCTGACTTCTTGGATACCGACTCTGACGGCGACGGAATATCGGACACCATAGAAGCAGGCCCAGTAGGCAGCACCCCTCTTGATACCGATGGCGACGGCACTCCAAACTTCTTGGATCTCGACGCTGATAACGACGGTACTCCCGACGCAACTGAAGCGGGGTCAAACCCTGACACGCCAGTGGATACTGATGGTAATGGCATACCAGATTTTATGGAGTCGGACTTAGTCGATAGTGATGGCGACGGCATTTCAGATGAAATCGAAGGTACTGATGATAGCGATGGCGACGGCATCCCCGACTTTCAGGATACTGATTCAGACAACGACGGTATCTCGGATAGTCTTGAAGCGGGCCCTACCCCATCTACTCCACTAGACACAGATGGTGACGGCGTTCCTGACTTACTTGATATTGATAGTGACAATGACGGACTGCTCGACCAAGATGAAACCGCTATCGATAACGACAGTGACGGTGTAGCAGACTTCCGCGATCTCGACAGTGACAACGATGGCTTAACTGACGCCTATGAAGCCGGTGGTACTGACACCGATGCTAATGGCATTATCGATGGCTTCACCGATACCAATGGTGATGGCTGGGATGATTCTGTAGCAGCACAACCGTTACCTGATAACGATTTTGATGGCGACGGAATTGTTGATCACCTTGATGTTGATAGTGACAATGACGGCTTACCTGATTTAGCAGAATCTAATGATTTCTCTGCTGACATTGACGGCAATGGTCGTGTTGATAACTTCACTGACGCGAATAATGATGGCTTGGATGACAGCGTAGCTGCCTTCCCTCTAACAGCAGATGATGTTGACAACGATGGTGCGCCGGATCATCTTGATCTTGATACGGATAACGATGGAGTTTCCGATCTAGTAGAAGCGGGCGGCACCGACAGCAACGGCGACAATATGGTTGACGCCGTATTAGATACTGACGGCGACGGCATCCCCGATGTTGTCGATATTGACCAGACGCCAGGCATTGATTCAGATTCGGACGGTATTATTGACTCTGCCGATATCGATTCAAATGCTACCGCGCAAGATACCGATGGCGACGGCATCATTGATGCAGCCGACCCAGATCAAGATGGAGACGGTTTCGCAGACTTTCAAACTGACGGTACGGGTTCGCCTAATATCGATGTCATTGCCGATAACAACAACAACGGCGTGCCCGACATTGAAGAGCCTATCAGTGGTGCGACAAGTGATGCGCTTATCCGAACGGGCGTAGACGGTGGCTGTTCAATAGGTGGTACGGATTCTCGTGATCCACTATTACCTCTTTTGGCATTAGTGTCTATCGCGTATCTATTGCGACGACGCAGCCTACCGATACCTGCACTACTAAGCTCAATTCTTGTTGGCTCAGTACTGATAGCGCCAAACAACGTAGCCATAGCAGCAGAAGAGCCAACAACCCTCTCCTCACGCCAAGCGCAAGATCGAGAAGACGATCGACTTCGACGCCAGATCTACATTGGCTTTGGTTTTGGTTCAAGCACATTAACGCCTGACACCAGCGAGCTTTTAGACTGGGATGTTAGCGATGATAGCGACTCTGGACTACAGTTCACTTTGGGTTACGATGTAAACCGATGGTTTTCAGTTGAAGCACATGCTACAGAACTTGGCGATGCAGGTTTATCCCCGATGGGTTCGATTAACTATAAAACAAATGGCATTAGCACTTTGTTTTATGTTGGTAAAGCTCGTCACCGGCACAAGCGACATGGTTTAACAGCTTATGGCCGAATTGGCTTAGGCGGTTTAATCAATACGCGTAGTGATGATACCGTGCCCTACTCGCAGGACAACAGTAATCATGTATTGTTTGGTTTAGGTGCCGAATACACAGGTCGTCGCGGCTTAGGTGTTCGCGCTGAATTTATTCAATTTGACACCGATGCGCAGTATACGCAACTGGGTTTAATTTATCGTTTTGGCAAAACCAAAAAACGACCCCGCTACACACAGCAACAGATTACTGAGCAAGCACCACAAACTGTTACACAAGCACTGCCAGCGATAACGCCTACGCCATCCACTTCGATTGCAGAGGACGGAGACGCAGATGGTGTTAATGACAGTATCGATCTTTGCCCTGATACATCAGCAGGTACTGCAGTTGATGCAAAAGGTTGCGCATTGTTTAGTGGTGTTTTAGAAGGTGTGAATTTTGAATCAGCATCTGCCGCCCTGACAGCTAACGCTCGCGTTATCTTGACTGAAGTTGCGGCCACTCTTCGCGCCTACCCTGATATGCGTTTTGTGCTATCCGCGCATACCGACGACCAAGGCGCAACAAAAGCAAACCAGGATCTATCAAAGCAGCGTGTAATATCAGTTGCTAGGTTCCTCCGAGATGCCGGCATTGATGTAAGCCGATTTTCACTTAAAGCGTATGGCGAATTACGACCCATTGCAGATAATACTACTGCAGCAGGTCGTGCAAAAAATCGTCGTGTAGAGATGAAGGCGATTAAATAGCAACAAGACGCAATCCGCTAAACAGCATTAACTGTTTAAGCGAGCAATACGAAAAAGGGAGAGCAAATGCTCTCCCTTTTTCTTACCTGATCAGAATCTAAGACCTAAGCAAATCTGATGTTTGCGCTCAATCTACCCGATCGCATTGGCGCAAGCGCTACAAATGAAACGTTAGCAGAGATTTAGAACATCGCCATGCACTTGCATATCTCAAGCGGCCAACATATTGCGCATCGAGTCTATTCGCCCACTGTTATCTTGAATCAGCTTCTCCAGCTCCACTTGAAGAGGGTAAGTTGCTTGTAGTTTTTCGAATGCAGGTAAGGATCGATGCTGTGGTAGACCATAATTTGCATCAAGATCATACTGAAGACAACATTTTGCCAGCAGAATAAGATCAGCCAAGTCAGGGGCCTCCGCGTGAGAGCGACTCCAATTATTCCTGTTTTGAGCGACAGCAATGAGCTCTGCATCCATCTCCCAATGTGTTAGCAACTTTGCGCCGAACTCACTAGCATACTGCTTAATCATTACATCGAGAATCGCATCATGCTTCAAATCAGATAGCTTTTCATCGATGATAGTCAACAATAGCAATGCACCAACATTTTGTAGCAAGCCACCTAATACAGCTCTATCCGAACTAATAAAGTCATAGTGATCGGCCAACACATGTGCTATCGACGCAACATGTAAAGATTCAGCCCACAACCATCCTATTCGATATTTAATAAGTTCATGCCGAGCCTGAAATGAATTTTTAAGCAGCACTAAGGCTATATTTTGCGTGCGGCTTAATCCCATGCGCATTACCGCATCACTGACCGACTCCACTGGTTGCACTGTACGGTACATTGCACTGTTTCCAGCACGAACAATGCGAGTGGCAAGCACTGGATCTTTCTGAATAATTTGGCTGAGCTTAGAAATAGTCACGCCGTTGCCATTTAACGACTGCCGGATTTGCTGCACTGCTTCTGGCATTGAGGGCAAAGCAGCATCGTCAAAGCACAGCTTTTCGGCCAGATCGTCAGTAAAGCCTGGTGTATGCGCTGCTTGTCCCATTTAAATTACGCCGTGTTAATAGATGTTCTAATCATCGGCAGAATTTAAAAATTGATAAGATCTTAGACATTCATTACACGTTAACATCTCTAATTAAGGGTTATACGGTGACTGATTGGGGCTTAGTAGTGCCATCTAACCAGTTAAACCTAAAGGTTAAATAACTGCTCTACTTGAGTGGTGCTGCCCACCCTTTCTGTTTAAGCATGAACCACATCAGATTTATGTGGGCACACACCTTTGCCGCGTTTCCAGCGTTGCTCCAGATAATCACAAAACACATCGATCATCAAATCAATATGATCAGACAGGCGCATCGGGTCTTTGGTGGTGCACCAGGTTCTTCGTGCCAGTCGATTGATGTCGTCACGCAAAGTCGCCAAAAAATGATTGATGGTAAACAGGGGATCAAATGTATTTTTCTTTAGCTCGCCTTGTCCTACGACAGCGCTTCTGTCGCTGGTGTACACCGTGTGGGTAGCAGCCGGGAAGTACCGTTTGATCAGTTCCTCATAGTGCTTGTGTCCATCGGTTTCAAAATGCACCGTCGGTGGCAACACTGTGACCAGTTGTTCGAACAAGCTCTGACGCATGGCTCGCGAGTTGTCTGGCCGTTTTCCGTAGCGTTCGCGTGCTTTTTTGGCTAAATGGCCAAATGCTGGAATGGATGCCACACCAAAGGCAATCGGCAGGCGGGTGCCTGCGACCACAGCCACTGGTACGCTCAAAGGCTTGTATTTGGTGTGCTCGAAGGTCACCAAATCATCAAATTGCACAGTGGCGATCGGCCCATAGCGTTCAATATATTGCTTCACAAAGTGCTGGTTTTTCTTACGCGAAAGTTGGGCTTGCCACACTAAACGCGCCGCCACGGTCTTCACGTTGACACGGGTCAATCGAGCGATTTTTCGCTGCGACATACCGAAAGAGAGCGTCAGGTGGATGGTGTGGTTGATCCGTCGCCGTTTTTGTCGATAGGTGGGCTTGGAGGTGGCGGTAGAGAATTTCTTGCCGCAGGCTTTACACTTTAATCGTTGAACGAACTTGGCATCGTCTGCCCGATAAAAAAAACCGTCTCGAACGATAGAGTTTCGCTTTGCCGCGCAGCGCGGGCATTGGGTATTCACATCCATGTGAAAGTTCCTTATGTTTAGCTGATTACTACCTTATCAGAAAAACCTATCCCCAGCAGATAGGAGCAGTTTTGGAACTTTTCACCGCTTAGCTCTTCTTAATATTGCCCTCAACAATAGGAACACACCCCATGAAATACTTGCGACCCGGTTCATCTCTAAAACAATCCCTACTTAGCGCAGCATTAGCGGTTGCGGCGACCAGCTATCTTGTCTCAGCAACAGCTGAGGAGGCACAAATAATCGAGCTAAGTCAGGTCAATTGCCAATTTGTGGAGAGCGAGCATGGTACCGATCATGATTTCCAGTCCGCTAACAAACAAGACTGCGAGCTTATTCACGAGCAAACAGGCGAAGAGCGTCTAGCTGCATCAAAAACCATGAAGTTAAAGCCAGGCAAGTACATCTTCAGAGTAACCAATGTGGATGTTGAATATCCATTAGGCTTCTACCTTCGCGGCGACAGCCTGCTTGACCAAGTTCGACTACCTAAGGTGTCGGGTGGCGGACTTGAAACAGGTGTTACTAAAGACTACGAAATTACACTAACTGATGGCGAATATGTTTACTCGTGCCCGCTGAACTCAACTCTTGACTACAAGCTGCTTGTAAGCGACGAATCATAGATACATAAACTAACTAGCCACAGCCAGTTTAGTTGAACTTGCATCAGTGTGGACTCTCAAAAATCCACACTGATGCTAACTAGAAAATTCGTGCCCATCTATTGGGCTCTGTCGCTTACCTGCGTCGCTCGTTCAGGGCGCAGGACGGCATTGGCTATTCATGCTTAGCGCTATCCCCCAAGCAAGAAACCAGAGGACAAGCCAAGTCAAGAAAATTAGTATAAACACTCACGAAAACGAGTGCATCGATTATGATTAC
>CALGND010000091.1 GCA_937958675.1 uncultured Granulosicoccaceae bacterium | reverse complement strand
AGTGTGCTCAAATCAGATTATCCTTCATGTCGACTTGGGGTCGGAAATTGCTTCAGCTTGACGATCAATTTCGTCTGCTTACCTCAGTTTAGTTGATTTCAGCACTCCAGATAGCAGTCGTTCGTAATTTAGGGCTGAATGTCTAGTCCGGTCCCCACAGCAGTCATCGATAAGAGTCTAAAACCAAATCTATTTACGTATCCTCGAACCTGACATGATCAAACAGCTCGAGCTTTTAAGTGAAGTGGCGGACGATATCGATGCTGGCAAGATTCGCACAACGGCCGATCACGTTCTGAGCACGATCTCAGTAGAGAATATTCAACGCGCCCACGCGTGGGTAGAAACTGGCAACACGAAGGGGAAAGTGGTTCTGGCCGATTGGCCTGATTGAGATCATCTAATTGGCAAATATAAAAGACTGCTAAGAGGTAACACAGTTGCCGCGATTGCCGATACGCTTTGTGTTTCAATTTATACCGCCGGAACTCATCGACGAAATGTCTATCGAAGACCGGGCGTTGTCGGCTGCTGGAGTTAGAAAATACGCCTGAAGTGGTAAGTTGCTTCGGGTTTTACAAACTTATAATTAGGCACCACCAAACAAAGGAGTTCGCCATGCAAAAGCACAACTTGTTCTCAATTAGCCTGCTATCTGTCATACCCTTGCTACACGGATGCGCTTCCAGTGGACTATTGCAGCCTGATCCGGTTTCCATGCAGGAGGTCTGGGCAGATCGCGCAGAGCAGACCCGGTTACGTTGGTTTTCGGAAATTGGTGCACCGCAAGCACTGGAAACCGGCCTCACTGGTGATGGCGTGCGGGTCACGATAATGGGAGAGATGGTTGACCCCGGGCACCCCGATCTCACCGGCAAGGTTGCGTCCCAGACCAATGCGTTTGCAACGCCTGGCCAGATGCTTCGTGGCTCGGGTGGTTTACCGTATAAATCCGCACTTTTATCAGGCGGCGGTAGAGCAAACTGATGGTGATGATTTGGTCGCATTATCTGCTGCGTTTACCCTCACCAGCGACTGGGCAAACCTTGAAGATGCAATAGCAGCCTATCAGGCTAATGATGGTGTCTATCTGGTGACAGAAAGTAACTACAACTTTGACGATCACAGCTCAACTCTGAATGCTTTGCCGAGCTTAAGTGAGAAAGTTGACTCGGATTTGTGGTTATCGGTGGTTATGGTAGCGCCAGAGAACATGGAGGCTCTAGTGGAGTTCGAGTCACAGGCTCAGATAGAAGAATATCTTGAAACAGCAGCCTACATGACGCCGCTGAACGGCTGTGGGGAATTGGCTGCCGACTATTGCATAGTCACACCGTCCTACTCAGTGGTGTCCACAATGACAGAGACAGTCGCACAGTCAGATGATGCGATGTATGCCATGGATGATCGCACCTATCAGAGTTTTGACGGCCATTCCATGGGAGCGCCAATGGTTGCAGCGACCCTTGCATTAATGGAAGAAGAAAATCAGCGCAGCGGGCGCGGCTATAGCATGAAAGAGCTGGTGAAGATTCTAAAGTCCAGCGCCAATCGATCCTTCCCCGGATATAACCGCAAACAACACGGTGTTGGTATGTTGGATGCGGGAGCTGCGATCGCAGCGATGTAAGCAAATGCGGAAAATATTCTCAATTAAGATAAGCAGAAATATTTCGAATTAGTGTCGTCACTAAAGTGTTCGCCAAAAAGCCATCTAAGGAGTTTGCGATGAAGTCATTCATTGGCCCGTTATTTTTGTTTGCAATATCGGCAAGTTGTTTTATTGCTTTCAAGTTGATTGGAAGTGAAATCGATGCAGCCGGATTTTTACAAGAGCCCTTCTATCTGCTGCCTGTCGGTTATAGCTTTCTGTTGTTTGCACTCATTGCTATGAGCGTAGAAATTATTAAACAGCTAAAAGCACGCCGTTGCAGATTATGAAGTTCGCCACGCTTACAATGATTGTTGCAGCGAGTCTACTAGGTGCCTGTACACGGCAGGCACCGCCGGAGAAAGGCGGGCCGGTGACGGCGCACGATTATGTTGATCTGATTCCACCTACCAACTATTCACCAGTGCGCGGCGTACTATGTGAGTCTTTGTCTGTTGATGCAGATAATTACCTATAAATTTATAATGTTCTGCTCGAATCTACAATTCGACCCCTACTTAAGCCGGTTGCAAATTAGCATAAGCCAACACCAACCATTTACTACCAGCATCTTCAAAGTTGACGTGTATCCGCGCGGATGAGCCTCTGCCCTCTTGGTCAAGCACAATACCAAAGCCAAATTTGCCGTGCTTAACTGACTGACCCACTGTTAAACCGGATTCATTTTCGTCCGGGTATCGATTAACCGGTGACGAATGATAAACCGGCATCGATACATTCATACGTGGCCGGATTTCTTCTAACAGTTCAGCCGGTATTTCGCCGATAAATTTTGACGGAGGGTTGTATTGATCCTTGCCATGTAAGCGACGCTGCTCAGCTAATGTTAAATAGAGCTTTTTACGCGCACGGGTGATGCCCACGTAACACAGGCGACGCTCTTCCTCTAGCTTTACAGGGTCTTCCATTGATCGCATATGCGGGAACAAGCCCTGCTCCATGCCACCGATAATCACCAACGGAAACTCTAAACCTTTAGCAGAGTGCAAAGTCATCAGTTGCACGGCATCTTCATCTGCTTCAGCTTGGCCTTCGCCCGCTTCTAATGCTGCGTGCGCTAGAAAGTCATCAAGGATGGTGCCTTCGTCTGTATCTTCATTCGCGAACATGTAGGTGCGCGCAGCGTTTTCGAGTTCTTGTATATTTTCAACACGCATCTGGCCGCGATCACTGTCGTCCTTTTTAAAATGCTCTAGCAAACCACTGTGCCCAGAGGTTATCTGTACTTGCATTCCCAGTGATTGATCTTCCATTGCTGTGCTTAAGGCTTCAATCAGCGTGATAAATCCTTTAACAGCACTCTTTGCTCTAGCGGTTAATCCACCGTCTTCCACTAAGGATGCGGCTGCAAGCCACATGGATACCTCGTTTTCTCGTGCGTATTGTCTGATCAGACCCACTGTTTTATCGCCTATGCCACGTGTGGGTTGATTAATGATGCGCTCGAACGACACATCATCTGCACGAAAGTTAGCTAGGCGCATATAGGCCAGTGTGTCTTTAATTTCTGCACGTTCAAAAAAGCGTAGGCCACCATACACTCGATATTGCACACCGGAGGCTACCAAGAATTCTTCTATCACTCGCGATTGCGCATTAGATCGATACAGCACAGCGCAATCCATACGTCGGCCACCGTCATTGATATAACTCAAAATCGTTTCCACAATAAACCGGGCTTCGTCGGTTTCGTTATAGGCGTTGTATAGGGTGATTGGGTCGCCAGCACTATCGGCCGTCCATAGGTTTTTACCCATACGCCCACCATTGCAGGAAATCAGCGCGTTCGCAGCATCTAAAATATTACCCGTTGAGCGGTAGTTCTGTTCTAGGCGAACCACTTCGGCATTGGGGTAGTCTTTATTAAAATTGAGTAGGTTTTCAACCTTGGCACCACGCCAAGCGTAGATGGATTGATCATCATCACCAACGGCAAACACTGAGGTGTTATCACCGGCTAATAAGCGAATCCAAGCGTATTGAATCGAGTTGGTATCTTGAAATTCGTCAACTAAAACACAACGAAAACGTTGTTGGTAGTGCTTAAGCAATGATTCATTATCACGCAAGGTTTCAAGCGCACGTAATAGCAGCTCAGCAAAGTCGACCGCACCTGCTCGGTTGCACGCTACCTCATAAGCCGTATAGATCCGAATATATTGCGCGGTTGTGGCATCCTGTTGATCATCAATATGATGCGGCCGCCGGCCTTCATCCTTATGGCCATTGATAAACCACTGCACCTGCCTTGGTGGCCAATGCGCCTCATCGAGTTCCAGAGCTCTTATTGTCCGTTTAACGACGCGTAGCTGATCGTCGGAATCCAGGATCTGGAAGGCTTGTGGCAAATTAGCGTCTTGCCAATGGGAGCGCAGGAAACGATGAGCAATACCGTGAAATGTACCCAACCACATCGGACCGATGGCCATGCCGAGCAATTCTTCAACTCGATCACGCATTTCCCGAGCCGCCTTATTGGTAAAGGTGACGGCTACCA
>CALGND010000090.1 GCA_937958675.1 uncultured Granulosicoccaceae bacterium | reverse complement strand
GAGCTAGGCCCCAGTTTCGGGCATGGCGAGCCGTGGTTGCAGGACTTACATTGATGGCCTGATCACTTAACCAATTTTGAATACGAGCAGTCGTCCAAATCGATTCGCTGGTAAGCACATCCGATTGACACAGAGCAACCGCTAAGAGATCGCCTCTCAATGAGTCCAATTGGTTTGCGCTTAGTGACTTTGACGTGTCTGGTCGACCTCGCGGCTTTACTGCGACGCCGTCCCAGCCACCGGCTTCGTATGCTTTAACAGCTGCAACGATGGTGGGCACACTTAGCCCAACATTAGCGCTGACATCGGCGAGGGATTCTCCGTTCAAACGACGACGCACAGCGTCTAGTCGGCGTTTATTTAATACTTTAATAGATGATGGGTTTGTGTTCATCTTAGCGATATTTGAGTTCTCTAGCCTGTGGACGGTATTAAACTACAGATATAGAGCTTTTATTTGATTTAATGCTCAATCTAACGAGTGCATCGCAATTCATACGAGGTATTAAATATATAAAATGTGTGCTTATTTTAGTTTTGTGGGCAATTCGGAGGCAAAAACCAATAAAAACATAAGTATTCAATGATCTAAGCTATTGTTATTAATAAATAATAATAACATTAAGCGTAATTACCTATTAAATATATATGTCACGAACAAGAAGTTGGGCTTTGCTTAGTTCAAAGCACAATGAAGAGCGCGTCCAATGCAGAAACGGCAGGAAGTGGTGTCAATTGAGCCCTTTATTGTCAGCGCGTGTGATTAAACTCGTTTTGCCGTATGTAAGCGCATAGCAAACCAAGAAACTGTGTGGCGGGCGCTGTTGTTACATCCATACCCACATAATCATGGGAGTGGCTACGCTAATGATGACGATATCCAGTGGCAGCCCCACCTTCCAGTAATCACCAAAATTGTATCCACCAGGGCCCATGACTAAGGTGTTGGACTGATGGCCAATTGGCGTCAGGTAGGGAGAAGCGGCACCGATGGCAATGGCCATTAAAAATGCATCTGTCGGTTGCCCAAGCGTGTTTGCAAGGCTAAATGCAATCGGAGCCATTAACACTGCGGTAGGTGTGTTGTGCACCAAATCCGATAACAACATTGAGATGGCAATCAGCGAAGCTAGCACTACCCATACTGGTAGAGCGTCAGCATTCTCTGCCAATATGCCGGTGATAATGTTTGCGGAGCCGGTTGTTTGCAGTGCTTCGCCAACCGGAATTAGAAAGCCTAAGAGTACGACGATAGGCCACTCGATACTATTGTAGGCTTCTTGCAACGATACAAGTTTTAGCAATACCAAAGCACCTACTACAGAGGTGAACGCGATTTGTACCGGCACCCAGCCCAATGCAGACGCCGCAATTCCCATGGCGAATATAGCTGGCGTAGTAAAAGAACCACGACGTGGTGTGATTTCAAACCCTCGGTTTTTAATAGCAAGGCAGCCTAAGTTTTTACAGGCCAGTTTTAGCGCTTCGACGTCGCCTTGCAGTAGTAGTACATCCCCAGTCTTAAATCGCACAAATTTCAGGCGGGTCTTTGATGCGCGTCCCTCCCTTGCAAGCCCAAGCAGATTGACCGAAAATCGTTGATGAATCATGGCGTCTCGCATTGCGACTCCCTCTACAACCGAGTTCGGCATTACCACAGCTTCAATAACCCGTACGTCGGGCGAGCGTAACCATGCTGTGTCTACTTTGTCTGCACTTGCCTCAATAGACCCGGGGTTTTCGAATAGCGGTTGTAGTGCTTCGCTATCTCCTTCGACGATAAGAATGTCCTCTGCTAACAAGGTTTCGTGGATCGACGGTGCTAAACGACGCCTACCATTTCGAAGAATGGCAAGAACAGAAATTTCGTTTTCGCAAAGCTGCTCAAAATGTCCCACCGTTTTATCAATGAGATCTGATTCGTCTAACAGCTTAAGCTCGGTGATGTATCGGGCAAATTGATGATGACCCTTGGTGCCGCTATTGGCGTCACGTTGATTGCTTGGCAGTAACCGCCAACCAAATAGCACCAAAAAAGCAATGCCCGCAATAGCAGTCACCAAACCGACACTGGTAAAGTCAAACATCGAAAAGGCTTCGCCAGAGTTATTCTCGCGAAAGGTGGCGACCACGATATTTGGTGGTGTGCCGATGAGTGTTGTTAAGCCGCCTAGTAGGCTGGCGAATGAGATTGGCATGAGAAGACGCGACGGATTTCGTCGGGCCATTCGCGCATCTCGTAACGTTACTGGAAGCATCAACGCAAGTGCACCGATGTTGTTCATGAAGGCTGATAGCAATCCGGTCACACCCGCATTAGCGGCTAATTGTGTTGTGAAATTTCCGCGTGTGTAGGCCAAATAGCGCAAAAATATCTCCACAACGCCAGACGATTGCAGTGCCTTACTAATTACCAGTACACTTGCTACAGTGATAACCGCGGGATGGGCAAAACCCTCAAAAGCGTGTTGCATAGGCACTATGCCGGTGTACACGCAGGCCATAAGCGCTAATCCAGCAACAACATCATAGCGCCAGATGTTCAGGACAAATAGCAGCATCGTAGCTGCGAGTATGATAAAAATTGATAGCTGGTCAATGCTCATGGTATTGATATTGGGAGAATGCTTATGATATTTGTTGTAGTTATTAGCAGAGCTGAACAAAAAGCCTAGCTCCAACTTTTAGTAATTGAAAGCGCTAAAGTGGAAGCGAGGGTAGCCCCTGATTGTTGACGCAGGATATCAATAAAAATTAGAGCAGAGATTTTTTTGGATAAAAAGGAGGCGTTCGTCACAAGGTTATTGCATAACATGCGTTCAAAGTGACGGATAGATTTCTCTTCATAGTCAGCTGGCCAGTCTATATTGGTTAAGTAGTATCGCGTAAATACGTTAAGGTTATATTTTTAGCACAGGGGGTCGACATGACGAATTTCAAAAAAGTGTTCGAGCACAAACAATCTATTTTGCGTAATCGGCCTGATAAAACACGTGTCGAAGTGCCCGTGGAAAGCAAATTAGTAGAAGCATTTCGCAGTCACGTGAAAGTAAGAGATTTCGAAGTCATTGTTGATCAACCGTCCAATATGGAAAGCACTGATCAAGGGCCTCGCCCGAGTGAGTATGTGCTAGCGGCGTTGGCGGCATGTCATGAGGTTACTTACCGGCTTTATGCAGATGCAATGGATATTGCGCTCGATAGCGTTGCGGTTAGTGTGACGGGCGTATCTGACGCTAAAGGATTTTTCGCGCTCGATGAAGAAACGCCGGCAGGATTTACCGAGATTTTTGGCACCATCTCTATCGTAAGCGCGGCATCGGATAGCGATATAGAGCGTTTACAACAAGCGGTTAACCGTCATTGTCCAGTGCTTGATGATTTACGTCGCCCAGTCAGTGTTGATTTGAAAATTGAGCGAGTGAGTGCTGCTTCTAAAAGCTAATAAAAAACGCTACAACTAAACGTGTGTTCGTAACAACAGGAATAGCACTACTGGTAAGGTCAGGATAGACACCGCTGTAGAGAGCGCAATCACGGCGCTGGATCGTGATACAAAGCTATCGTAGTGTTGTGCGATTACAAATACTGGCACACCACTGGGTAGTGCTGCTTGAAGCACTGCGATCACTGGCAGTATGCCTTCGAGTTCGAATACATGGAATGCCAACCACCAGGTGGCAAGAGGGTGCAGTATTAGCTTGACCATCACCACCCAGGAGATTTCCGTGACATCTCCTGCGATCTTGCATCCAGATGTAAACAGCCCCGCAGCAAATAGCGCACAGGGAATAAACGCCTCACCTAGCAAGCTAAAAAAATCTACCAATGGCATTGCCAGCTTTACACCCGACGCTGATAGCAACAGCCCGGCTGCAGTGGCGATCAGTAACGGATTTTGCAGCACCTGCAATAGAGTGGTCAGCACTGCCTTGCGACCGACTTCTCCCTTGTCGATTTCAATCAAAATGACGGCTAAGGGCATAAATATCGCCACGGTTATAACCGAACCAATGATGCCCGGCACGAGCCCTTCTTCACCAAAAATGATCAATATTAGTGGTAGGCCGATATAGGCGGTGCTGGAAAACATAGCACTCAATGCGTGCAAGCTTTGTATTGTTAAGCGTTGTTTAAATATGAACTTGGCAACGAGAATGCTGCCGGCGAAAATAAGAAACATACCGCCACCGAGCGCTGCAAGGTAAATCCAATTAAAAAAGTGTGTAATCGGAATAGTCGATAAGGAGATAAAAATGAAAGACGGCATGGCCACCAGGAACACGAAGCGACTGATAACGGAGCTGCTGTTGCTGGGAAATAGTTTTATACGTCCGCTGATAAAGCCTGCCAACATGATGGCAAGTAGCGGCAATACTACAGTTATTGCGTCGTTAGGCAATAAAGAGCCCAGCGCCAATGAATAAAATAATGCTGGCACCCATAAAAGCGTAGGAGGCTTTATTGAGCCATGCTAGTTGTTGTTCGTTTAGCATGTTGCGAGATTTTGACCACGAGATAAACAACGAGATTGCACCGCCTATCACGGCCAGTGCAATGACAAGTTGCCGACTGAATAGCCATTCAAGCATGGCTATGCTGCGATTAGAAATATGAAGGCGTGTCGCACAGCGGTGTGATTACTCTGCGCGCTTAGAGTAAGCGTCGAGAAAATCAGCTGCCGCTTTACTGCCACCTGAAAAAGATTTCATTGCCTCTTCATGCAACAGTGTCATGACTTCCTTCTTTATTTCGTTTGAGCGTTGGTTGTCAGCTAGGGTATCGATTTTACGCGGTCGCGGAATGTCAATTTCGATCACTGAGCGTGTGCTGGTAGGTAGATTAGACATGATAAGCAAACGATCAGCCAGAAATATCGCCTCATCAATATCTGTGGTAACAAAGAAATTCGTGTTGCGATCTTCTTCGTAAAGTGATGCATAGTACTCCCACATCAGCTCCTTAGACATATTGTCCAGGCCGCGGAAGGGTTCATCCAATATCATGACTTCTGGCTTATTGATCATGGCTCGAGCGAGCTCTGCTCGACGTTGCATGCCACCAGAGAGTTGAGTTGGGTATTTGTCTCGAAACGCTTCTAAACCAACCTTTGCAAGTAGAAAATCAGCCTGCTTGGCGGCTTCTTTTAGGCCTTCACCTCGCGCCCTTGGACCATACATGATGTTGTCGTAGGTCGTCATCCACGGGAACAGAGCCGATTCTTGGAACAATACAAGGCGGTCTTTTCCAGGGCCTGTGATTGGTGCACCATTCATAGTGATCGTGCCAGTATCAGGCGTCTCGAACCCAGCGATTAATTGTATCAGGGTGCTTTTGCCGCAACCTGAGGGCCCAATCATTACCGTGAGCTTGTTGCTTTCAATAGTAAACGAACAATCTTTGATTACGGTCTTAGAAAAAGGGCCCGAACCATAGGTTTTACTAACATTACTTACAACAATTTCACTGGCTTCCTGAACTCGGGCTCCAGTGTTGGCAGTAAAGTTATCTTGAGTGCTTGTGTTCATAATTCGTTACCGTGTTTTCAACCAAGGCGTGAAGAACCCACCGAGTTGACGCAAGAGTTCGCTACTAAAGTATCCGGCGATACCAATACTGATCATGCCGACAACAATCTGCTCGTATGATCCGCCAACGTATGAACTCCATATAAAGAAGCCTAGGCCACCGCCAGCACCGCCTGAAGCTCCGCCACCTGAGATCATTTCAGCCGCGACAACTACTTCCCAGGTGATACCCATGCCTACAGCAGATCCGACGACGATGGAGGGTAGAGTGGCGGGCAGAACGATGCGTCGAAATATATCCCACTGCGAAGCACCCATTGATTGCGCTGCTTGCAAATACTGTTTATTGATGGATTTAGCCCCACCTAGCACGTTTAGAACGATGGTGTAGAACGCCCCGAGGAAGGTTACGAACGCAATCGACAATTCTTGCGTAGGCCAAAATATGATCGATGCTGGTACCCATGCCAAAGGAGGTATAGGGCGCATAATTTCGAATGTTGGGAAGTACAAACCATGGAAGGTTTTGTTAATCGCCATAAACAATCCCAGCGGTATGCCAAGGAGCATTGCTGCTGTAAAACCGCCAAATACACGTAAAAAGCTCATGTACCAACTTTGCCAATAGCTTGGGTCACCTAATAGACCAGCCCAACTTGCGGCTACAGCAGACGGTGCCGGCACCAGGCCAAGAAATGGCATTCGCCAACCGGTCAATTCTTCGGAGCGTGCGCCAAACTCCCAAATAAGAACGAAAATGACGATGGCCGTTATTCCACGCAGCGTAGCTCTACTAAACAGATTGTCTATAAATTTGCTTCGCTTCATTATTGCTTATCCTTCCTTCTCACCAGCATCAAAGGCTTTCTGTGCTTCTTCGTTCACCACGCCTTTTGCCTCCTGCATAATCTCGCGGAATCGTGTGGAGGTTAGCGCGCTATAGTCACGCGGATGCGGAATATCCACTTCAACTATTTTCTTCGGCTTGCACGGACGAGAAGACATAATTATTAATCTGTGGCCAAGAAAAATCGCTTCTTCTAAGTCGTGTGTAATAAAAAATATCGTGACTTTGTTGCGATAGTAAATCTCCAACAAAGCTTCATGCATTACCGACTTAGTAAGTGAGTCAAGCGCTCGATAGGGCTCATCAAATAGCAACACTTTTGGATCGTTCATCAACGCGCGTACTATTTCCACTCGGCGACGTAAACCAGAGGAAACTTCACCAGGATAATTGTTTTCTGTACCGCTTAAACCGGCGTCAGCCATCATGCCGCGGGCCTTGTCGTAGATTTCTGCCTTGCTCATTTTTCCGGCCATCATCGGGCCAAATGCAATGTTTTCTAGGTTGGTTTTCCAAGGAAAAAGCGCACCGTTTTGGAATACCACGATACGATCCGAGCCAGGGACAGCTTGCGGTTTACCGGGGCCGCACAAGAGCTCACCATCAAGATGGATAGAACCCGATGTGATGCCGTGAAAACCTGCGATAGCGTTTAATAATGTGGTTTTTCCGCAACCAGACGGGCCCACTATCATGCAGATTTCACCTGCAGGGATGTCGATTGAGCAATGATCCACAGCCATTACTGCAGCGCCATCTGGGTCGTAGATTTTTACGACATCATCGATTTTGATGGCACCTTTTGTTACTTGTTGGACTGGTTTTTCATCCATTACAGCGCTCATTCTTAATCTCCCAAAGCCAGTTCGCGAACTCGCCATTGCATTAAGTAATCACCGAGCATGCGCACCATCGCGCTAGTGGCGAAACCAATGATGCCAAGAGTGATCATGCCGATGATGATTTTGGGATATTCGATCATCATGTAGGCAGTGTTAATTAAATATCCAAGGCCGTACTGACCGGAAACCATTTCTCCTGCAACAAGTGAGAACCAAGCAACGCCGATTGAAATTTGTAGGCCGGTAAAGATATAAGGCATCGCTCCGGGTATCACTACATGTCTAAACACTTGCCAGCGGCTAGCGCCAAGGCAACTAGCTGCCCGGCTGTAGGATTCGTCAATCGATTCGACACCGAGCATGGTGTTAAGCGTGGTCGCGAAAAACGAAGCAAGAAAGGTGAGAAAAATAACGGGGGATTCGCTACCTGCAAACATAATAATGGCAAGCGGAACCCAAGCCAGTATCGGAATAGGGCGTAAGACTTCAAATAATGGGAAAATAAATTCGCGAAAGTTTTTCGACCAACCCAAAAACAACCCTAAGGGCACGCCAAGGCAAGTTGCTAGCAGAAAAGCGTAAGCAATTCTGCGTAAACTAATGCCAATGTGTAGGTAGTATTCGGGCGTGAATATTGACAAGCCATAGTAGGGATCTTTACTAAACCATTCGCTGAATACCTCGGTCAAGCCTGGCATGTCTTCAAAGCGCGGCAGTTTCCATACTTCAACGGCTAAATACCAAAAACCTAACACGATCGCGAATCCAATCATCATCAGATAGGGCCGCGGGCTCTTCAACCATGATGCAAATCGAAACATGGTCAAACTCAATGTGGATACTTCTGGGCCTTGAGTATTGGTTACCACATCAGCCGTTTTCATAGTACTAGACATTCCCAATTCCTCGTTTAGCGACTCGGGGTGCAGCGATTTGGGTTGCATGGAGCATGGATGCGACTGTACAAAAGCAAAAAGCAAAGAGGTTCATAACTTTATAAATTAAGTTTTATGTTGTTCAGTACAGTAGTACCCCCATCCCAGCCACCCAATCAATTGAGTGGCGGGATAGGCATTTACATTAGTAAGAAACTTACTAATACCAAAAATGGAAAGGTCAGCTACTCAGGGAAAGCCGAATCAGGCTGTGCCATCATTTTTCCAATTGGCGCTGTGAGTCCGCGCTCTTTTAGTATTTCTTCAGTAAATGAGGTCTCTATTGCATTGTCACGTAGTTTATCCACTCGGATAGTCTTGATTGAGTGTAAAAATACAGTTGCCTTGTCAATCAATGCCTGAGCCTTAGGAGTAATGGCATACGCTAGTTCATTACGTACAGGAGTACCACCTTGTGCTTCTGGGGTGCTTCCAACCATTGCCTTCCACAACACTTTTGGCTCGAAGCCAGTGGTTTGTTCTTCAGCCATCGCGACTACTGCCATGGTATTGGCCGGGTCTGCCATGAATAACTGCGCGTCTAGTTCAGCATTCAACCATGCCTTTACAACATCTGGCCGTTGATCGATAAGATCGCCACGCATATCGATAAAGCCACCATCATTTTCGTCCACTGATGCGCCGGATGCGACTTTGCGAGCTAAACCTTCCTCTACTAGCCTAGATGCGGTTGGTTCCCAAATAGCGGCTGCGTCTAATTTGCCAGCGCGAAACCCGCTAGTAATGACCTCGATATTTTGGTTTAAGTATTGTGCAGGCTCGATGCCTTTTTTCTCAAACACTGCTAGTGCGAAGCGGTCAGTACAAGCGCCCTTAGGAACCGCGACAATTTTACCGTTCATCCATTGGATAGCCTCGTCTGCGCTGCCAAATTCTGGGGCATCGTTTCTTACCAACATGTTGTTGCATTGGTCAAAACCCAAGCCAGCTGTTGCAACAATGCGAACGTCAGCAACCTTCTCTTTGGTGGTCGCAACGATAGCAGGCATATCGCCCATGTAGCCAATATGTTGCTTACCTGCGAGCATAGCGTTTACGATTATGCCGCCTTGTAGGCCAATTTCAAAAGTGACGGTTGAGCCTTCTGGCAAGTACTTTTCGTAGAATTTCTCGCTTTTCATAACCACACCCGACCATGCTTCTGTGTAGTAGGGTTGGTAACCTACAACTAGGTCAATCGGCTCGCCAATTTCCCCAAAGTCGATTTCTGCGGCAGTTGAAGATGACGAATATCCGACTGCTAAGCCGGCGGCGGCAACCATTGCCAGTAGTGTTTGTTTCTTGAGGTTTTTTATCTTTCCTAACATGTTCGTGACTCCTGTGGTGTTCCTGTTGTTGGTAATCAAAACTTACAAAACTTCTTGTTTCTGATGACGCATTTTTCAACACACATGGCACTTCAGTCGCTTAAGACATGGATCGTTGTACTCAGCTATTTAGTATATTTCGCCCTGCTAAAGTGCCGGTGGGACAACCTAAAATCTACTAGCTGAATCAACAATACCGTCTGAGTGTACGCTCTTGTTCACGATAAACTCAACCTCTGTTAGCTTGTATTTATTAGTAACGCAATGTATGGGCGAGTTTATTGGTGTGGAAAATTACACATATTAGTATGTGTTTCATTCACGCTAGATGAAGCCCTGAGAACCAATAAAGTTCTCAAAGATGCGCTCGCATAGGCGGTTACAGCGTAGTGCCTATTTCAGCAAAAAAATATTAAATATATTTTTATACAACCGGGTTTGTTTTTGGCACTGCATGCCGACGGAGCTGATAGAAGCAAGTTTAAGAAGCTGCTATATGAGTAAAGTTTGCTTATAACTGGCTAGGAAGGTTTGGGCGTAGTAATTATCAAGCTAAGCCCAAAACCAGATAATCAACAACACTAGTCCTAAAATTAAAGCTAAGCGCAGTAATCCTAATAAGCTGCCAGACTCTGGACTGGAGTTGTGGTTAGCCTGATATTGGTTCAATTTGTTTTTCATAACCACTCAATTATTAATTCAGCAGACCGTTACTGACCGCATCTTCCATTAAGTCAATCGTTGCTTTAGCCATCGGTTGTATGGGTGTGCCTTTCGCCCAAACCAGACCGATCTTCTGACTGACCGTGGGGCTAGTAATAATTTTTTCACGTGTGCCTTTAAACGCGTTGTTAGCTTGAGTGAAATTTTCGGGAATGATGGTCGCGACTTCGCCACTCATGACGTGGAATGCGAGTTGGAAGATTGAATTCGATTCCATCTGTGGCCGAGGTTGGCAACCGGCACTGCTAAAAGCCTGATCCATTATGCCGCGTTCGTGCATAAGTGGGGAAAGCAGGCACAGCGGCAATTTAGCAACGTCTTTCCAGGTAACAGTAGATTTTTTACCCAGCCAATCGTTGTCTGGTAGCAGCAAACTTAGCCTATCTTCGTATAGCGGCATAGTCATAAACCGATCCAACGGTTGTTGGTCAAGATAAGTGATACCCACATCGAGTTCAAAATTTGTCAGGCCCACGGTCATTTGGTCAAAGCCTAAAAACTGAATATCTATTTGCACTGATGGGTAAAGTTCGTTAAACAATCGGCTGAAAGTGGGTAGCAAAGGCGAGCTCATCGGCATTGCCCCAATGCGCAGGCGTCCGTGAATATTTTTACGCATGATGGCAAGTTCTTCCATCATCGCTGCGCGATCAGCTAATAGTCGTTTGGACCACTCAACAACGCGTAAGCCCTCTTCGGTAAATCCTTGGAACTTTTGATGACGAAGGATGATAGGGATGCCGAGTTCCTCCTCCAGATGCTTAATACCGCTCGACAGTGTCGGTTGCGACACATTGCAGATTTCAGCTGCTCGACCAAAGTGGCTTTCTTTCTCTAGTGCAACAACATAGTGAAACTGGCGCAGAAACATCGTTTACTCCGGTTGTGTACAGCGGTTATATTAGGATCTTGTCAGCACTACCGCATACAGAGCATACTCGGTTAATCATGAATGAAATACAATCTATCGCCTTAATGGTGCCAATCGTTCTGTTGGTCGGCGTCTTGATTGGAAGCATAGGCATAGGTGGCGTGGTATTAGTTCCGGCGTTGACTTATCTCACTGGTGTTGACATTCATATAGCAATTGCTGCATGTATGCTCAGCTATGCATTCAGCGGGGCAGTTGGGGCGTATATCTACGCAAAGCACAAAACCATTCGTTGGGACACAGGGCTTTGGTTATGTTTTGGCGCAATGCCCGGCGCTTATCTTGGTGCCTTGGTAGTGTCGGTATTGCCTTCCCGCACGATCACAATAATTATTGCCGTGTTCATCGTGCTCGCTGGTTTGAATGCGCTTCGCGAGCCGAAGGATGTTTTTAAAGATCAGCGCAAAGAATCAAAAGCTCTGTTGACCTTCTTCGGTGTTGTCGTGGGTTTTGGTTCTGCATTGTCGGGAACAGGTGGGCCGTTGTTGTTGGTGCCATTGTTGGTGTGGCTGAATTGGCCAGTGTTAACCGCTGTTGGTTTAAGTCAAATTATTCAATTACCGATTTCTGCTCTGGCCACTGTTGGCAACTATTTGCATGGGCAAGTCGATGTGACACTAGCGCTGAGTATTGCAGCGGTAATGATTGTTGGCGTAATTATCGGTGCACGAGTAGCGCATAAACTTCCGGGCTTGTTGCTTCGACGAGTCGTCGCCGTAGTGTTGTCTATTGTGGGCGTAGCGATGCTGTGGAAATCGTTTTAGTTTCGCTGCAGTCTCCCGATTTGTAATTTTACATCCTCATTTCAGATTCTTACCTTAGCGGCATAAGCTCAAACGGGAGATATAGGCTTTAGCTATCAAATTTGCGGCCCGATAGATTCCATCTATCACGTGATCAATTTGAATAAATTGACAGCCATAGGTGCAAACCGTAACTTGCTGATGGATAAGGCGGTTTGTACTGCCTGATTGTGGTGATGTTTTTATTCACTTGCGCAACTAACCAACCAGCAGGAGAGTTCAGTGGCCGAGACTACGCCGAAAAGGAAAAAAGTTACGATTCGAGAGCTTCAGCGCAAAATGCGCGAGAAGGAACAGATAGTACAGTTGGCCGTTTACGATTATCGTAACGCGGTTATCGCGGATCGCCTTGGTGTAGATATCCTTTGCGTATCAGATACGGGTGGGATGGTTTTGTTTGGTCACAAAAGCACTGTAACTGTGACATTCGAAGAAGTGATGTTTATGGCTATGGCCGTAGATCGGGGTAGTCAGTACGGGCTGCGTATGGTTGACATGCCTTACTGGAGCTTTCACGTTTCAGCCGAGCAGGCTGTTGAGAACGCAGGTAAGTTTGTAGCCCAAGCGAATGCCGAAGTGATGAAGTGCGAAGGTAATCAACATCACGCAAAACACATCGAAGCGATTGTCAAAGCCGGTATACCGGTACAAGGGCACATCGGTATCACGCCAATGCGTATGCCTCAGTTAGGTGGTTTTTTTGCGCAAGGTAAAAATGCTGATCGTGCAAAAGAATTGATTGACGATGCGATGGCAATGGTAGATGCGGGTTGTTTCTCGATCATGTGCGAAGTCACAAGTGAGGAAGTGTGTGAGTACTTAACCGAAACTCTCGACGTGCCAGTAATTAGCCTTGGTGCTGGTAACAAAGCGCACGGTGTGCATATTATCGGCTCCGATCTTTTTAAGCTCTACGAAGAGCATCTCCCACGCCACTCCAAGGTTTACACAGATCTGATACCAATCATTGAAGACGTTTACAAGCGTTATATGGAAGACGTTCGCGGCCAAACATATCCCGGCCCCGAGCATACCGTTTACATGCCCGAAGAAGAATTGCGAAAGTTTGCCGACATGATGAACTGGAAGCCATCGAAACTCAGCTAGTGTCATCAGCTAGAGTTAATAAAAAAAAGTAACACTAAATACGCAATTTTAAGGCCCCAAGAGTAGGAGAATACGATTATGGCTCGCAGTAGAAATCATGAACAATGGACTGCTAAACCGTCACTCGCATCCGATGAGTATGTCGATAGTAGGATCTATTCTGATCAAGAAATATTTGACGAGGAACAAGAGAAGATATTTAAAAAAGCTTGGATACCGGTTTGTCATGAATCTGAAATGCCAAAGGCATATGATTTTCGAACTACAACGGTAGCGGCAGAGCCCATTGTAATCACACGCGGCAAAGATATGAAAGTTCGCGCCTTCCTCAATGTCTGCCCGCACCGTGGCAATATGATTGAACGCCGTCCTTCAGGCAGTTTTCTTGAAGGTACTCCATCGGGTAATCCGAAGCACATGACTTGCATGTTCCATGCGTGGCAGTTTGATATGAAGGGCCGCTGCGTATATATCTCAAGGCAGGAAGAAGGCTATCAAGACAGACTACAAAAACAACAGGTGGGTTTGCGCGAGCTAAAATGCGAAGTTTACTTCGGTGGGTTTATCTGGGTAAGCCTAAACGATGATATCGATATGACGGTTGCTGATTGGGCTGCAGGATCGCTTGAATGTCTTCAACCTTCATTAGATGAAGAGCCACTAGAAGTTTTTCATTATCACAAAGCCATAATTCCTTGTAACTACAAGTTGTGGCACGATACCAACTGCGAGTTCTATCACGATTACCTGCACTACCATAACCGCATCACTGGTTTTAACGACGCGTATTTTGCGCGCAAGAATATGGGTTTCGATAACGGCCATATCAATGTTGGTAGCTTCGAAGTTAACTACGATAACTACGAAGGTGCTCACTCACGTGAGACAATATCGTTCCCTCATCTACCGGCTAACCATTGGTATATGATCGACATGTTCCCAGGCGTTAATTTCAATTTACGTGGCTCGTCTTTACGCTGCGATATGATGACGCCACTGGGGCCAGATTCAGTCATGATCGAATTCCGCGGCCTAGGCTTAAAGAGCGATGATGCTAAAACACGCAAATCGCGAATAGATCATCACAATTCAATCTGGGGACCATTTGGTCGAAACCTGCATGAGGATCTGCTCGCTGTAACTGGGCAGGGTGCAGCAATGAACGCCAGCGCAGAAAAACGACAAATCCTGCACGGCCGTCACGAAAATGAAACCATCCATGATGAAAACGGTATGCGCCATTTTTACGAGGAATGGGGACGCTGGATGGACCGTTTGCCGAGCAACCCGGATAAGCCGTTTAAAGAAAACTCAAGCGCTGTAAGAGCCGTCTAGGTCAGATCTGTTCCCAGATTCTCGCCCAGCTAAATGGGCGAGAGTCGACGAAACAATTATTTGGAGATATTAAAAAATGTCTGGTGTAGATACCGCTAATGCTGTTCGCGACAGCATCTATAGAGCCTGCCTGTACAAAGACGATATGGCATGGGAGAAATGGCTTGAGCTATGTGATGACGATTATTATTACGCCATCACCGCTTACAGCCCTGAAATCAGTAACGACATGACATACCTCAGCGGCAGTCGCGAAGATATGTCGACGATGATGAATATGTTGCCAAAGCACAATTCTGATCACTCACCGTTGAAGCGTCACTGCTCGGTGTACACGGTTGACGTAGATGAGAAGGCAGGCACCGCGACCGCTGTTTCTTCAGTGCTTGTATACCAAACTCAACTCGACGGCATAAACTGCCACGTCGATGCTGGGGAATCTAAGGTATTTATTGTAGGCAAGTATCACGACAAATTCCGTGTATCAGGTGATGGTGTGAAATTTATTGAACGCATCGTTAAAATTGATACAAGACGCCTGGATAAGGGCACTCATTACCCAATCTAGTATTCATATTATACGCTGGCCCATAGCCTTAGAAGATTAGCGGAGTCAACACCCAAATGAGCTGGAAAGCTGCTTGTGCCGTAACGGACGTCGAAGACCAAAAATTCAAGTTATTTGATGTAGAAGGAGTGCCAATTTTAATTGCCAAGCTGGGCGACGAATGGCGTGCCTATCCACCAGTTTGCCCTCATATGGAGGAGCCTTTGATGGAATCTGGCATTTGTTCTAAAGGTGTCCTGACTTGTACCAAGCACTTGTGGCAGTGGGATATGCTTACCGGCGAGGCGCAAGGCCCGGCGGAACGGCCAATGTTGATGTATGAAGCTAAGCAGGAAGGCGACCAGGTGATGGTATTGGTTGAGCAGGAGCTCGACTACGATGACGATGATGATGACGACGATTACTAAGCGACTCATATAGTAGTCATGCCAAAAGTCACAATCACAAAAAAAGATGCTACTTGGGATTTTGACGCGGATCAAAGCGAAAGCGTGTTATACGCCGGCCTGCGGCAGGGCTTGGATCTCTCGTATGAGTGCGCTACCGGCACCTGTGGCACCTGCAAGGCGCGCCTTGTTAGTGGCGAATTGGACCAAGGTTGGGAGGAGGCGCCGGGACACTCATATATAAAGAGTGCTCGCGGAGAGTTTCTGATGTGCCAGAGCCGTGCTCGCGGTGATTGCGAAATCCGAGTGCCCGGCGCTGTGGCAAAAATCGCCGATGACCAATTTCAGCCCTCGCACCGCATTGGTATCCTCAAAAATTGTCAGGCAGTCACTCACGATGTGATGCGTTTTGATGTCGAACTCGACAGTGCGATGAAATGGCAGGCTGGACAGTTTGTAGTGCTCGAATCTCCCGCGGTAAAAGGATTCCGTGCTTATTCGATGGTTAACTTTGACGAAAATGGGTCATCCACACTTGAGCTGGTCGTAAAACGTTTCCCCAATGGTCAGTTTTCTGACTGGTTGTTTGATGTGCTTAAAGCTGAGGCTGAGATTTCCGTTTTTGGGCCTTTGGGTAAAGCAGTATTTGAGCCCGAGCTCAAAAAAGACATTATGTGTATCGCAGGTGGCTCAGGTATTGCCGGCATGATGAGCATTTTATCGCACGGTAGCAGCACCGGATATTTCAACGATCATCAAGCGCATTTGTTTTTCGGCGTGCGTACGCCCGATGACATCTTCTTCTATTCCGAGCTGCTTGAGATGGCGAAACAATACCCTGACACTTTGTCGGTCACTATTGCGTTATCTGATGAAGCTCAAGACGAGAAAGACCCGCAGCAACCGAACAACATGATGTTTACAACCGGCTTCGTTCATTTGGCTGCCCGAGAATGCCAAATTGATAAAGGCAACTGCATGGCGTATATCGCTGGCCCACCACCCATGGTGGATGGAGCATTACGAGACTTACTAACCGAGGCGGGTTATTCGGCGACGCAAATCCGCTACGACAAATTTGGTTAGTAACAGCGGTTAAGCTACGGTCTAGTACTCAATTCTAAAAATACCTATTGACTTAAACCATGGTTTAAGTAGTACAGTCTTTGTAACAATAAGAAGGGCTGGGTATATCTTGTCAAAATCCAA
>CALGND010000089.1 GCA_937958675.1 uncultured Granulosicoccaceae bacterium | reverse complement strand
ACCTTCTGGCAAGGTCACTCTAACTGAGGCTTGTGAGAAATTTTGTGAGTTATCGAACGCGACAACGTAATAAGAGTAAGTCTGGCCAGCGGTCACGGTTTTAGCAAAGCTTGTGTCGCTGACGGTTGTTAGGTACTGGTTGTTTTCGTAGATGTTATAGCCTGAAACCGCGCCGTCATCTGTTGATGCCTCCCATTGCAATGACAAGTTAGCCACGCCGTTTGCTTCCGCAATGCTACCTACTAGATTAGCCGGCGCGTTCGGAGCTTGTGTATCCTGTTGCGCAGTACCGTTGTCTGGCAAAGTTAGTGGGTTGGATGGAGGTGCGTAGTTTTCGTCTGCATCAAATGCCACAACGTAGTAAGAAGTGACCGAATCGGCATTGGCAGATGCAGTGTAGCTAGTAGCAAACACGGTGGTTAAATAATTGTTGTTCTCATAGACGTTGTATCCCAATACCATTTGATCATCTGTACTGGCTTCCCAAGTAAGCGCCACAGTTGCGTTGCTGCCACTACCCGTTAAGGCGCCGCTTAAGCCGCTAACCTTGCTTGGGGCGATTGTGGTATCGATAGGGGTTGTAGATTCAGGCACTCGTACGGTGTCAGACTGTGCAGAAAAATTAGTGTCATTATCAAACGCAACAATATAGAAACGATTAGTTTGACCAGACGGGACAGATATTGAATAACTGTTGTCTGACACTGTTGTTAGGTAGTTGTTGTTTCGATATACGTTGTAGCCCAAAACCAGCTGGTCATCGCTTGATGCGTCCCAGTTGATTGTCACAATATCGTTAGTGGCGTCACTTTCAATGCTGCCAATAACATTAGTGGGTGTTGAGGGCGGCAGGGTGGTATCTACATTGGCTGATTCAGGCAAGGTAAGGGCGCTACTGACCGGTGAAAAATTTTGCCGAATATCAAATGCAGATACGGTGTAGCTATAAATGACGTTTTGCTCAACTACGCCGGTATAGCTAGTATCAAACACAGTGGAGATGTATTGATTGTTCTGATAGATATTATAGCCTGATACGGTTTCGTCATCGCTTGAGGCAGTCCAGTTTAGTTCGACAACGGTGCCGTTGATTGTACCGTTGAGTGCGCTAGGAACACTTGGCGGTATCGTGGTATCGGTTGGTACTGCTGAAGCCGGTAGTGTGACTTGTTCTGATCGCGGTGAATACATATCAGCTGCTGCACCGCTTGGGTCAGTTGCGACTGCAACTACGTAGTAATTAGCCACTTCGCCAGCAGCGAGTGTCTCTTCGTAGTTATTCGCAACAACGGTAGTTAGGTACTGATTGTTTTTATAGATATTGTATGCGGTGGCCGCCGTATCGGAATTCCAACTCAAGGTAACTGAGCCATTTGATTCCGATCCGGTGATATTGCTGGGCGCTACGATATTGGCTGCGGCCGTAGTGGTGAGCAGTATCGCAGCAGTGGCGAATACGCAGACTATGGCGAGTCGGCTTTTTTGTAGTAAGTTTTTTAGCACTAGGTTTATAGGGTTCATTAAGGTGTCTTGTTTGTGACTATCGAGTGATTGTTCATTTACTTTTTTCTAATTATTCGGAGCATTTGTACGTGCAATAAGTCGAATGCTCACGTTTAAGCGTTACAATGCTTACGTTTAATTACTTGTAATTCAATCTGTTGGGCCATTGTAGCGAAATGCAGGGTCGGGTGGTGGTACAGAAATTACACAATGGTATAAATACCGCGATTGCTGGCCGTGAAGTCAGCTATCGCGAGAGATTTCAGATGCAAACTTTTGTCGCATAATTTAAATATACAGTTAACAACATAGAGAACATGCTTGCAGTGAAAGTTCAACAATAAAGCGGTGAACGTTGACTAACCTCTACCACCGTCAATTACACAGCCTTGCACAGTGGGCTGCACAGTGCTCGGCTACGCGGAGTGCGATACTGTTGTCTATTGTCGCATTTGTCTCGTTGTTGTTTGTTACACAGCTACAAATACAACACGGCAGTGATGCCTTTTTTGAATCAAACTCCAGCGACTTTACCGGGCACCGTCGTTACGCGGAGCTCTATCCTGCCGAACAACAAGATCTTTTGCTGATAGCGCAATATGAACCTAGCTCGCTTGCTTGGATAAATCGCTTCAATCGATTTCATCTCGCATTAGAACAAACTGACGGTGTGGGCCACGTTATATCGGTGCTATCCGCGGCAACTCAATCAGCTGATGGTCTTGAGTTACCAGAAGAAGGCGCTGCCGTAGATAGATTGACATCAGAAGATAAGCGCTCGACCTTGCTAGTCGTTAGTCTGGATGTTGAGCTGCTGTCGATGCCAGCACAGATGAGGCAGACTGTACAAAGTATCACCGCCATCGCTCAACAGCATGATATGGCTTTGCAATATGCTGGTCTGCCCGCTCTGCGGCTTGAGCTACGACAACAGGTGCTAAAAGATGTCTGGCTTTTCGCCGGTGTAGGAACTTTATTTGCCTTAGTGCTGATTTGGATAACGCTAAGGCAATGGCTAACCGCAGCCTTAATTTTACTCGGCCCAATGATCGCTGTTGTCACTACTTTGGGGCTGATGGCTATAGTTGGAATTAGCTTGAATGTGTTAACTCAAATGCTCGTGGTGCTGGTCGTGGTGATCGGCGCAAGCGATTCGCTTCATCTAGCTCACCGCTTAATCAAAATGCGCCAAACAGGCTTAGTTCAATCCGCTGCTTCAAGGCAGTGCGTTATAGACGTGCTACCAGCGTGTCTACTAACCAGCTTAACTACAGCCATTGGTTTTGCATCGCTAACGGTATCTCAGTCCTCGGCAGTTCAGGAATTTGGCTTTGCAGGCTTTATTGGATGCGTTGTGGTGGTGGCGATAGTGGTGGTGTCGTTGCCGCTGCTAGCTAGTAGTTGTTACCGAAAGCCAATTAGTTACTCCAAGCAAGCAACATCGGATCTAAATTCTGTAAACCAAGGCTCTGTCGATCAAGTCTCTGAAAAGCACTTTGCTAATAGCTGCACTAAATTTGTTCACCGCATTGTTGACTTACGCATTTTTATTGCAGCGATGTTCGGGTTAGTTGCAGCCGTGATGTTGGCAAAATCTATCGACAATGAGGCCGTTTATGAAGTGGGTGAGAACTTACCCCGTGATAGTGCCTATAGCGATTCAGTGGATACGCTACGAGATGAATTTGGTGGCGGGTACATGATGGTGGTGTTGCTAGAGCCTGTTGGAGCAGTCGCGAGGCGCGGCATATTGCTGCAGCAAGTTGATCATGTTCAGCAAGCACTGAATGCAAGCTTTGAAAAACCTTGGACATCAATTCGAGATCTGATTCAAGAGATGCCGGGTGGTGGTTTGAGTCGGCGACTGCGAATGTTGCCAAAGTATCTGCAAAAACGTTTTTGGGATCCTAAAGTGTCGGGCTCTGCGATTCTCACTTACACGCTTGATAGCCATGATAAGCAGAGTATTGAAGCAGCTGTAGCTAGGACTCGAGCGGTATTGCTGCACGGTGTAGCAAGCGACCAGTGGCGTTATTCTGTAGCCGGATTCGTCGCCTTAGCCAGTTCGGCCAGTGAGCTGATCTTAAACGAGCTGTTAAAAAGTTTACTGCTAGCAATGGCGTTGATTGTATGTGTGTGTCTGCTGATGTTTCGTAAATTGAATTGGGCTCTTATGGTGTTATTGCCCACTGTTTTTCCGATCCTGGGCATCACCTTTGTGCTCAGTGTTGCTAGTGAACCCATCCGCTATATGTACGCTTTGTTATTTAGCGTGTGTTTTGGGCTATCAGTTGATTCGGCGATTCATATCTTGAATGCTTACAGGCAACAGCTAGCCCAATTGGGCAGTCCAGCAAAATCGATGGGCAATGCCTTGTCTATTACATTCTTGCCATTGTTGCTGGCCACAATTGTGGTTGTGATGGGGTTCATCGTTTTAACGCTAAGCGCATCCCCAACCTTAACAATGGTGGGGGTTTTAGGGGCTATGGCAATCAGTTGCGCCTTATTTAGCTCTTTGATTCTTATACCGATATTGCTGGATGGTCGAAAATGATCATTTTTGCTATTTTATATTACGGTCTCTGCTGTTACCGTGAGTGATCCGGGCGGTGCTGACATCCGTAGAATTTCTAACGTTAACAAGGCTGTGCTATAACATTCTTGGACGTAAGGTTGTCAGCGAGCAGGATGACCGCTTTGCACAAAAGACGGACCAACAAACATTTATCGACAAGGAGCAGAAATGCGCATATTTCGAACATTGGCTACAGCTGTAGCTCTCCCAGTTCTACTGATCGCTTGTAGTTCAGATAGTTCAACACCTGGCACGACTACTGGCACCACCACCGGTGCGACAACCGGGACTACAACCGGTGCCACAACGGGTAATACTACGGGTAGCACTACCAGAAGCTTTTTTAACGCAGATGCTGGTATTAGCTTCGCTAACACCATGGGCGGTGGGTTCAGTAATGCTTTTGCAGCGATTGCTGGTGGCCTCGGTGGCGGTGACACTACTGCTGGCCGTTCCGATTTGGGCACTACCCTAAAACAGCGAGTTACTCGTGCAACGCAATCTGATTCAGTCGCTTGTGATGGCGGTGGCTCACTGACTGTCACCAGCACAACCAACGACGCAACAGGTGAACCCACGGCCTTTGGTCTGACGTTTAATAACTGTGTATCCGAAGGTGTTGTGTCAACTGGCTCAGTCTCGTTTTCTGTAGCCGGCGCTGAACCCAACCAAACCATCACGATGAATTTTAATAACTTTGGTTCGGTAGAAAATGGCATAACCAATTCTATAAACGGCTCAGTGTCTATCGCTGTGGTCGAGAGCGGTGCTGCTACCTCTGTAACCATATCGGGCTCATCGATCACGATGGTTTCAGACGGTGAGACAATCACTTACTCCAATTACAGCCTGGCGAGTGGTCAAGATTCCGCAGGTAATGCCAGCATATCCGGTTCTGCAACTATCACCACAAGCGAAGGGACTGTAATGATGGTAATCGATCCTCCGCTAGTGACAGGTGCCAGCGACTTCCCTGAAACGGGCGCTCTATTATTAACACACAGCGATGGCAGTTCACTGCTCATCGATGCCGACTCTGGCGACCCGGCTACATTTAACTTCGTCATTAATGACGGCGGCACGATAACGACTGGTGTTGAAAGCTGGGCTAATACTGATGTAGACGAAATCGCGCTCTAATGGCACGAACTAATATTAATTAATCATAGTTCTATGACATAGGCGGCCACTCATAGTGAGTGGTCGCTGAGTTCAACCATCTCCACGCCTCATTATTACTGTATCTCCTAGTGCTGCACCATTAACCTAGCTCCCACTGATTGTGATCCTCGAAAACGGATTGCTATGGTTCTCACTTTCGCGAATAAGCCGATTTTGCGCTTCATAGTCAGCTGATCTTCGTCGATAGGAGTTGGGTAACCTTGGGTGTAAAGGAGCTCCAAATGCGAAACTGTCTACGTTTTTTAACTGCTGTGGCCGTGCCTGTAGTGTTGAGTGCTTGCGGTGCGGGAACCGATAGCGACAGTAATTCCCCTATCATCACCGGTGATGGAAGTGGATTTACTACCAGTGGCAAAACTTTTTTTAATGACAGTGACGGTATCAAGTTTGCTGATGCTTTAGGTGGTAGCTTTAGCGATGTACTTGCGGCGATAACGGGAGGCATGGGTGGAGCAAGCTCGACGCTTGCTTCTGATAGCTCTATATCTCAGCGTATGAAGCGCGCTACTCAATCAGAGAGTGCGGCGTGCGCTAGTAGTGGTACGATTTCTAATACCGTTACAAGCAACGATTCCACTGGTAAGATAACTGCAGTTACTATGTCATTCAACAACTGCTTGTCTGACGGAAACCTATCAAACGGCTCTATTTCTTTTGCTGTTAGTGGCACAGAAACCAATCAATCAGTTGCGGTAGATTTTAATCAGTTTCGTTCAGTAGATGGCGGCGATACTAGTTCAATCGATGGCGTGATAAACATTAACGCTGTTCAGTCTGGCACCACTTTTTTAACCACAATATCAGGCACCAATATTACTATGGTTTCGGCAGGTGAGACGGTAGCTATTACAAACTATAACCTGCGCAGCGAAGTGGATGATATTTCGGGCGCAACCAGCCTTGAGGGTGGGTCTACAATAACCACAGGTGCTGGTGCGTTGACAATGTCTATTTCTCCTGCATTAAGTGTGGCGGGTAATGCAGATTACCCAAGCACGGGTGTTATTGCTTGGAGCCACAGTGATGGTAGTTCGCTTTCAATAGATGCCGACACGGGTAATGCCGCGACGTTTAATTATGTTATTAGTGATGGCGTGTCGACGACATCAGGCGTTAGCAATTGGTCTGAAACAGACATCGGTGAATTTGCGCTTTAAGAGGCGACTATTGCTGGTACGCTAAAGGCGAGAAGAGCTCGCCGCGAATCATCGCAGCCGCTTTTCTGAGCGGTTGCGGTTACCAAGCGGATTAAATCTACTTGATTTTATAAAAACTGATAATATATACAGTATGTTGATACTGGAGCTGTTGCGATGGCCTTGCATACTCGGTTTTACAAGGGCAGAGGCGCGCTCAGCAATACCGCTGGCAGATACGAGTCGCTAAGCAGTATCGCGATAGATGATGGCTGGCGGTCCTACCATGACGAACCTTCCTCTATAAAAACTCAATGGCGATGGGATGCCAGCCGCAGCATCATCACGCGCAATCAATCCCCCGATATTCACTTCGATCGTTCCATCAATCCGTATCGTGGATGCGAGCATGGTTGCGTGTATTGCTTTGCTCGCCCCAGTCATACATGGCTGGGCCATTCAGCTGGGCTTGATTTCGAAACCCATTTGTATGCAAAGCAACATGCGGCCGAGCTGCTAGTAAAAGAGCTTGCCAAGCCGAGTTATCAGTGTCAGCCGATCGCGATAGGTGTTAACACTGATGCTTATCAGCCGCTTGAAAAGCAACTGCAAATTACGCGCTCTTTGCTGGAAGTATTAAACGCTGCAAATCATCCAGTCTATCTAATTACTAAGTCTTCGCTGATCGAGCGAGACATCGATTTATTGCGCAGCATGGCTAAGCGTAATTTGGTCTCTACTTGTGTATCGATTACATCGCTTGATTCATCATTGTCGCGCAAGCTTGAGCCCCGAGCGGTTGCGCCTCATAGGCGATTAAAAACGCTACAGCGACTGCACGACGCAGGTATACCAACACGCGTCTCAGTGTCTCCAATCATCCCGGCACTCAACGAAGATGAGCTGGATAACATTATCGCATCGGCAGCAGCTTGTGGTGTACAGGCAGCCTATGGAATCATCTTGCGCTTACCACACGAACTTCAGCAATTGTTTCCAGAGTGGTTGGAGCAACACTACCCACTGCGTGCAGCGCGAATAATTAAAGCCATCCGCAGTATGCGTGGCGATCGTTTAAATAGCCCGGACTTTAACGATCGAATGGTTGGCAGTGGTCCGCGCGCGGATATTATTAAGCAACGGTTTAGGCTAGCTTGCAAAAAGGCAGGCATCAGTTATGCAAGAGACTTTGCGCTTGATTGCAAGCAGTTTGTCCCGCCTAATAAGTCAGGGCAGTTAAGCCTGTTTTAATCAAGCGTCGTCCCCGCCGCCTGCGGGGAAGGCAAACGAAACTGAGTAGTAATTTTTTTTAAACAGGCAGGGCAGTATTATTTTTAAGCACCTCCATGGATAGGCTGCTGGTCACACTGTAGAGCTCAATCTTCGCTACGATCGCCTTATACAGTTCATCAAACTCGCGGGTTGATTCAACTTGTACCTTGACTAAATAATCAATATCACCTGCTAGTCGATGCACTTCAACTATTGCGGGTAGGCTTTGCATGACTTTATTAAATTTCTGCAGCCATTCTTTTTTATGTTCGTTCGTTTTAATGGCGATAAAAAAGGTTTCGTTTAAGCCAATGCTCTGAGGGTCGACAATCACAACCTGGCGTTGGATAACTTTATGCTGTTGGAGTTTTTGTACTCGATTCCAAGCGGCCGTCTTGGAGATACCCACTTTTTTGGCCAAGCGCTCCATTGCTTGTGATGCGTCCTGTTGTAACTCACGCAGTAATGCCTTATCGGTGTCATCCAGTTTCATTTGCGTTCCTGTTTTCTCTGATGGCGTAGACATATATTCTGTTTATTTGTGACTATGGCAATTAAAATACAATATTGTTTTGCTAATGTTGATTTTTGATGAACAATATCCTTATATTAGCCTCTCTCTAGTTCATGTACAAAACAATTTTCTAAAAATGGCTATCCATACAGACGTAGTAATCATCGGAGCAGGGCCAGTTGGCCTGTTTCAGATTTTCGAATTAGGCTTGCTCAACATTCGCGCGCACGTTATTGAGTCGCTGGATAAGCCGGGTGGTCAGTGTGCGGAGCTATACCCTGATAAGCCCATTTACGATATTCCGGCATTACCGGTGATCGGCGCGCAGCAGTTAGTCGATAACTTGATGGAACAGGCAAAGCCCTTTGATCCTGTATTCCACTTTGGCCAGCAAGTGATCAAAGTTGAGAAAATAGCTGAAAACGAGTTTTTCCTGCTCACCAGCACGGGCCAAGAATTTATCAGCAAAGCAGTGATTATTGCTGGTGGCGTGGGTGCCTTTGAACCCGTCAAACTCAAAATTCCTGATGTTGATCAGTATCTTGGTTCGCAAATTCACTACTCTATTAAAGACCCAAGTGCATTTGATGGTAAAGACATTGTTGTTTTAGGCGGTGGTGATTCAGCGCTGGATTGGGCTTTGAGCTTGCGCGAAACTGCCGGTAGCGTGTTGCTTATCCATCGATCAGAAAAATTCAAAGCCGCTCCAGCTTCCGTTGAAAAAATGAGAACCCTATGTGAGAACTTCGAGATGCAGTTTCTCAGTGGTAACGTCACGCAACTGCTGTCTAGCGATTCAGGTTTAAATGGCATAGAAGTGACGTCACTAGACGGTGTGAAACGACGGGTAGAGCTTGATGAGCTGTTGGTATTCTTTGGTTTGTCCCCTAAGCTTGGTCCGATTAAAGATTGGGGTATCGATCTACATCGCAACCAGTTAAAAGTGGATACGGAGAAGTTTCAAACTAGTGTCGAAGGGGTGTATGCCATTGGCGATATCAATTGGTATCCGGGCAAGAAGAAGCTAATTTTAAGTGGTTTTCACGAGGCTGCACTAGCTGCTTTTGCCATTAAGGCGCAGCTTGAGCCTGGTAAAAAAGTTGCCTTGCAATACACCACTACCAGTTCAGTTATGCATGAACGCTTAGGTGTGTCGGATCCGTATGCCGAAGACGAAGCGGCGGCCTAGTCCATGGCCGCTGTCAAAATAAAGGATTACTCGCACGGCGTTATGCTGATTGCTAACAACCTACTAAGTGGTCTTTCGGTCTATCTGAATAGTGATCATCAATGGTTACTCTTAGAGAATTTGGCGCAAGGTAAAGCCGCCGTTGCGTATAGCGAGCAGGAGGCTGCTGAGCTACTCGCATCAATCAACCCCGACGATTTTCTCTGCCCAGTAGTTGATCCATACATTATTCAATTAGATGGTAACGGCAAGCCCAGCCATAGCCGTGAATTGCTGCGTGCTACTGGCCCAAGCATTCGCTATGGTGCGCAGGCAACACAAGGAACCAACGATGTATCAATATAATGAGGTTGATCAAATAACTGTTGACGACCGCTGCCGCGAGTTTCGTGATCAGGTGGAACGTCGTATAGAGGGTACCTTAAGCGAAGCCGAGTTCAAGCCACTTAGACTGATGAATGGTCTGTATCTGCAATTGCACGCGTACATGCTGCGAGTAGCCATCCCCTATGGTGTTCTGAACTCCATACAATTAAACAAGCTAGCCGACATCAGTGATAAGTATGATCGCGGCTATGGGCATTTTACTACGCGTCAAAACATTCAATTTAATTGGCCAACATTGGAAGAGGTGCCTGATTTGCTTGAGGAGTTGGCGACCGTGCAAATGCATGCTATTCAAACAAGCGGTAACTGCATTCGTAATATCACTAGCGATCCTTTAGCCGGTGTGGCTGCTGACGAAGAGGTTGATCCACGTCCGATATGTGAGTGGTTGAGGCAGTGGTCCACCTTACACCCAGAGTTTCGCTACTTGCCGCGCAAGTTTAAATTTGCGATCACTGGCAGCGCTAATGATCGAGCTGCGATTAAAGTTCATGACATCGGCTTGCGTTTGCGTAAAGGCCCAAATGGCGATCCTTTGATTGATCTATGGCTCGGCGGTGGGCAAGGGCGTACACCAAAAATTGCTCAGTTATTTAAACAGGGATTAACAGTAGAGCAACTACTGCCGTATCTTGAAGCTACACTACGTGTTTACAACCTGCATGGCAGAAGAGATAACAAATATAAAGCGCGTATCAAAATATTATTAGCGGAGACTGGGCTTGAGGCTTTGCAAGCGCAAGTGCAAGAAGAGTACGAGGCTCTGGATAAGAGCCCATTTGTAAATAGCGTGGCTGAACTTAAAGCTTTGTATCCACACTTTGCGCAACCGTTGGTTGATGTGGCGCAAGCGAGTGAAATCGCTAATGTTATAGACGAGAAGTTATCAGGTGAGGAGGTAGCGCGCTGGTATAAACAAAATACGCGCGATCACAAATTAGCAGGGTTTCGTAGTGTGATGATATCTTTAAAGCCTGCTGGCGGGATACCAGGGGATGCAACGTCTGCGCAAATGCGTGCCTTAGCCGCGATCGCCAAGCGTTTTTCACGCGATGAGCTAAGAGTGACGCATAGGCAAAATTTGATTTTGCCTTGGGTGGCCGAAAAAGATCTTTATGCTGTGTGGCTAGCGCTGCGTGAAATTGATTTGGCCGAGAGTAATATCGACCTTCCTAGTGATATTATCGCCTGTCCAGGTATGGATTATTGTGCGCTCGCGACTGCTCGCTCGATACCGGTTGCACAGGACATTTCCAAAGCCATTCGTAAAACCGAATTGCAGCACGACATTGGTAAGCTAGCGATCAATATTTCTGGGTGCATTAACGCTTGTGCACATCACCACGTGGCTGATATCGGGGTCTTGGGCCTGGATAGGGCAGGAGTTGAAAATTATCAAATCACCTTAGGTGGTCGTAGTGATGAAAATGCTCGAGTCGGCGAGCGTATGGGGCCGGGCGTATCAGCTGACGAACTGCCCGCAACCATAGAACGCGTAGTTAAGTTCTATATCAAAGAGCGGCGTGATGACGAAACCTTTAGCCTCACCTACGACCGCATTGGCAAGACAGAATTTAAAACTGCTGTTTACGGAGTGGCGGAATGACAAAGCAGTTGTTAAAAAACGGTGACGTTATAGATCTTGCAGGTCAGGTATCTGCGGATAGTATTCGCGTTCCTGCCGCAACCCCCTTTACTGAAATTCAAACGGGCTTGCTTACGCAGGAGCTAAAACAAAAAACGGTGTTGCTTGAATTTTCAAATTTTGCAGATGGTAGAGGGTTTTCATTGGCTAAGATGTTAAAGAGAGATTTACCATCTAGCACTACATTAGCCGCTACTGGAGCGATCATTCCTGATCAAGTTGCCTTAGCTTGGCAATGCGGTTTCGATTCAATCATTGTTAGTGATGAGCTATGGCACCGCTGCGGGCCGGATAGCTGGATGGTCTAATCGCGTTCACACACTTACATTTGATACATTGCGCGCTGAGCAGGTTCATGAAACCCAATTGCTTCTATGTGGTGGTGTAGTTTGTCTGCTAAATCTGAGTTGGATGTTTGCTTGGCCGAGTCAAACAATAGTTGGTAAAACACATCTTGTTGCGCATGGCTACCACCCATTTTTTCAAGCGTGCTGATATGTGGCAAGAGCGTTGAGATTACCTCGGCATGTTTACCCTCGCGGTGCAGGATTGCTGCTTGTGCTGCAGGTACAGCAGCTTGAACAGAAACAGCAAGTTCGGATTGCTGGTGATCGGCAACGTACGATTGCATCGCATGCAGTAGTTGTTTGCAAGCTGCTTGATCATCGATCGCTGCCATAACTAACGCAAAGTGCGCACTAGTAAACGGGCTGTTGATATCCTCGATTCGGGGAGTCACTACATTAGCTAACTCCTGCCAGCGGTTCGCGACATTTACGCCAGCTGTTTCTAAGCGCCAGAGTAGGCTAGCGCTATTTTGTATATCAAGAAACAAGTCTGGGGTGGTTTGTATTAATGGGTGCTCAGCATTGCGTACATGGCTGTCATAAAGCGCTAGCACATCTGCATGCTTACCCTGTTCGATCAAAAACAAGCAGTGGTGCCACCATAGGTGAAACTGCATTTGATTGGCATTTTCCCAATGGCCGTTAAGTTGTTGTAGCCAACTCACGCCATCATCGGCTCGGTTTTGCATATACAACACATGGGCTACAGCATGTGCTGCCCAAATATTATGATTGTCTAGCTCGATAGCCTCGCGCCCTGCTGTTTCCGCCGCATCAAATTCATTGGTCTCTTCTAAGTCAAATGCGCGGTTTGCTAAAAATGCAGCATGGTCGGGCATATGCGGATGCCAATGTTTAAGCAATGTCTGTGAGCTCTTGGCAGAGCGGGGCATCTCGCCAGCCCAAAATAGCTCGCCTTGCAAAAAAGTCAGTGCGATTAGGTCGGTGGGGTGTTCAGCCAAAATCGATTCGTAGATTGATGCCGCCGTTAGTGGATTGCCTATTGTGGCGGCTTCTAGTGCGGCAACATAGTGTTGCTCACGTTTGCTAGCACTGCTCATATGTGATTTGGCTAGCTGCAAGGCTTCGGACACCTGCGGAGCAAGAGAGGCCTTACGCGCCGAGCTAAGCATTAAGCCATAGAGCGCCTGTGTAAACGCACATTCAGGGTCTGCGTCGCGTGCTCGGGTAAGTGATGCCATGGCATCGCTGCGCCGATACACAATCCCGCGCTGAGCGGCCTTGCAATCAGTCATTGCCTCGGAGCTATCTGTGCTGATAAGGAGCTCGCTAAAAGGGGTTGATACAGCCATACGGTGATTGTTATTGTCGTGTCGATAGGTTGATTATAGCTGTTCGTTAATGGAGGGTGATTTGCGCCGATAGTCCATTTTAAGCCTGAGCCGCATACTTTAGCTTACAGATACTGCTGACAGCCTGTTGTCAGTAGCGGTTTGCTACTCTGCTAAAAAAGGAGGAGCACAATGGGCATAAAGATTAATCATTTAAACAAGACTTTTACGCAGTTCATCAAAAGCCAAGCCTTGTTTTTTGTGGCAACAGCCGCACCTGGTGGGCGGGTAAACATGTCGCCGAAGGGTTTAGATTCTCTGCGTGTGATAAACGATAATGAAATACACTGGTTAAGCCTAAGCGGCAGCGGTAATGAGACTGCCGCCCATGTCTTAGCCAATAAACGCATGACGCTAATGTTCTGTGCTTTTAATGGTGATGCTCTTATATTACGAGTGTACGGTGATGCCGATGTTATCCATCGGCGCGATAAGGAATGGGATACGCTACACGCGCAATTCCCTGATTACGCAGGTGCTCGAAATATTTTCCGCTTAAAAATTGATCTGGTCACAACGTCTTGTGGTACTGGAATCCCAGAGATGGAAGTTATACGCTCAAGAGGTGAAACTGAGCTTGTGCCTTACTACGCTGACTTGGGTGAAGCTGGTGTGGAAAAATTCTGGCGCCGTAAAAATACTGAGAGTTTAGACGGTGAGCCAACGGGTTTGTTTGAGTAATGCGTATATAGCCTTGGTGTATCTCTAGTCATCCCGGGCTTGATCCGGGATCCACGTTGATCAGAGTATGGTTTCCACCTACGTGGCAATGACAGGATTATCTATCGTCCCCGCGAACGCCGCTAACGCGTTAAGAAGAAACAGGCACATCAAGCGAATAAGCGAAATAATCCTCAAGTGATTTCTGGTAACCCAGTTGTTCGTAAAGCCTCTGCGCAGCGTTGTTGTCTTTCTCTGTTAACAGATCCAAGCGAGCGGCACCGGTCTCAGTAGCCCACAGTGTAGCTCTATTCATTAACAACTTACCAGCGCCCGACTGTCGATAATCTGCATCAACATAAAGGTCATGAAGTATGTAGATCTTTGCAGCTATTACTGAGCACAAAGACGGGTAGAGCTGAACGAAACCGCAAACCTGCTCCTTATCAATCGCGATAAAAATATCAGAATCACCGTTTTCTAACCGATCTTTGATAAAGCTAGTTGCCAGCGAAAGGTTTGGTTCACAGTGGTAGTACTGGCGATACAGGTCGAATAATCTGGCTATGGGTTTCAGGTTGTTGAGCTCAGCTTTTTCTACATTCATTTCCAGTGCCTTATCAATTTGACGGATTTGTCTTGATAATCGCATATCTACGAATAGCAAGTTGTTAGGCACAATTGCGCTTGACATGACTCCAAATGGTGTTATATATTATAACTCCTTTAGGTGTTATGTAATTATCAATGAACCAACAACTGCAATCCTCATTTCGTGCATTGGGCGATCCAACTCGCCGACAAATTTTGATGGAATTAGGCGAAGAGGAATTAACTATTTCGGAGGTGGTGGGTAAATTCGATCTCACCCGCACTGCCGTACGTAAACACTTAACGATTCTAGAGGAAGGTAACTTGATAACGGTTACCGCAAGAGGCAAGGAGCGCATTACTCGTCTGAACCCAAAAGGCTTGAAGTCAACAGCTGCATGGTTCAGTTACTTTGATCAATATTGGGATACCGCGCTGGGTTCATTAAAGAACGCTATCGAGAGCGATAACCGCAACAAAATGAAAAGGAAAATTAAATGAGTACAACCACAATAAATAAATCCATATTCTTGGCAGCTTCTCGGGAAACCGTTTGGGAGTACTTAACCAATAAAGATAAGCTCGGCGAGTGGTTTCACCCGGCTGCTGCCAACCTTGAGGAAGGCAAGCCGTTTGAGTTACTCGGCGATGCATCAGATGCAAACTCCAAGATGTGTTGGGGTGATGTACTCAGCGCTAAAAAGCCCGCATCTCTATCCTATACGTTTACCATAAAGCCGCTAGGCACGGCGACAACTACAGTTACTTGGACGCTAGAAGAAGCGGTTGGCGGTACAAAAGTAACGCTCGTCCATGAGGGTATTTCTGAAGCTTCTGGGGATGCGGCGCTTGGCTTGATCATGGCGCTTGATAACGGTTGGGACAAACATTTTGGAAAGTTGCGCGAAATCCTTACAGCGACAACTTAGTTGGCGCTGCAGGCACCGGCACCCGGCAATAGCCGGGTGGTACCGATAAATATCGATTTATGCCGTTTCATAGTAGAGCCTTCGGTTACAGAATCGGCCGGACAATAAATAAAACTGGCTGGGCCATTGCCAGTGAATCCAATATACGTTAGCGTCGTCTGTGTTACTACTTTAGTAACGTCACATCATAATCAGCATGATAATCAATCACGGCGATATCAAAATTAACGTCGACATCAGCGGCAACGAGAATGGTCCTGTTGTTTTGATGGCGCATTCACTAGGCTGCAATCTGCACATGTGGGATCCGCAGATGCAAGTGCTGGAAGCGGATTACCGTGTGGTGCGGCTTGATATGCGAGGGCATGGTCAGAGCGATGTTCCTGCAGGGCCTTACACGCTAGAAGAGCTTGCGAATGATGTGATCGCCGTGATGGATAGCCAGAAGATCGAAAAAGCACACTGGGTTGGTTTGTCGGTTGGTGGCATGATCGGCCAAAGTTTATTGCTACGTTATCCGCAACGCATTATCTCTGCAGTGTTGGCGGATACGGCCAGCTCGCAACCAGCAGCAGCTGGGCCGATTTGGGATGCAAGAATCCAGGCTGTCGAAACCAACGGTTTAAAATCGATAGTGGATGCAACAATGGAGCGTTGGTTTACAAGCGCTGGCTTGAAATCAGGTGTTGCAGGAATGGCAGCGGTTAAAGCTCAATTGGCTGCTACGTCTAGTGAGGGTTATGTTGCCTGCTGTCACGCTATTATGAAGCTTAACTACATTGATCAGCTGCCCAACGTAAAGGTGCCTGTGTTACTGATAGTTGGAGCCGAAGATGTAGCCACACCCGTTTCAGGCTCGCAAGCCATGCATGAAAAATTGCCTAATTCGCAACTGACTATTCTCGATAATGCATCACATATATCTAACGTAGAACAGGTAGATGCGTTTAATGAAGGGTTGCTCTCTTTTTTAGAATCGGTAACTTAAACAATAGCCGCCATTGGCTTGCAGCAGTGTTTGACAGTTACACGTACTTTTATTTTAAGGTGACTAGCAATAGACTAGCCACCTTAATTCCGCTTCTTAACTAAATGCTCTTCTCACTCATCTGCTGAGCAATATAATCAGCTTGTCTAATGGCCAAGGTTACGATGGTCAAGGTTGGGTTTTCAGCTCCACCAGTAGTGAATTGGCTTCCATCTGAGACAAACAGATTGCTAATATCGTGACTTTGCCCAAAACCGTTTACGACTCCGTCGCCTGGCTTTTCGCTCATCCGCAGTGTTCCTAGGTTATGCGTGGATGGGTAAGGCGGAGTAGGGTAAGTTTGTGTCGCTCCAACCGAATCATAAAGTGCCATGCCTTGCTGATACGCATGGTCTCGCATTGCAACATCGTTTGGATGATCATCAAAATGGACATTGGCAACAGGCATACCAGATTGATCCTTTTCCTCTGATAACGTAATAGCGTTCGACTCCTGCGGCATATCTTCTCCAACCAACCACATGCCTGCCATGTTTTCGTAGTTATCCATAGCTGATGCAAATTCTCGCCCCCATGCACCTGGGTTTAAAAATGCTGCCATAAATGGAATTCCGATTGATAAGGTTTCCATTTCATAGCCACCAACAAAACCACGCGATGGGTCGTGTCGCGCCTCATCGGTGATAATGCCTGCCATCGTTGTGCCGCGGTACATGCGCACTGGTTGTTCAAAGGCGGCGTAGACAGAGCCTGTCATGTGGCGCATATAGTTTTTACCCACTTGCCCTGAGCTATTGGCTAGGCCATCTGGAAACATTGAGGAGGCTGAATTAAGTAGCATGCGTGGGCTTTCAATGGAGTTGCCTGCAACGCACACGGCACGGGCCATCTGCTTAACTTGGTTGCCGTCTTTGTCTTGATAAACCACGCCGTCGATCTTGCCATCGGCGTCGTGCTCTATTTTTAGCACTAGCGAGTGTTCACGTACTTCAAGATGCCCAGTGGCTTCGCCTCTGGGTATTTCTGAATAGGCAGTGGACCACTTAGCGCCCATTTTGCAACCTTGAAAACAAAAACCTAATTGTTGGCAAGACGCTCTATCGTCGCGAGGTTCAGAATTGATCGCCATTCTTCCCGTGTGACAATCTTTGTATCCCAATTTATCAGCACCAGCTTTCATTACCTTAAAGTTGTTGTTACCAGGCAAGCCAGGGATACCATTGGTGCGCGTAACGCCCATTTTTTTCTCGGCCTTGTCGTAGTAGGGTTCAAGCTCTGCGAGTGTAACGGGCCAATCTAGTAGGTTGGCGCCTTCTAACTCACCATAGGTGCTTAGCGCACGGAACTCATGGTCTTGTAACCTTAGCGATGCACCGGCCCAATGTACGGTCGAACCGCCGACCGCTTTTACTATCCATGCAGGAAGGTTTGCAAAATCTTTTGCTACCCGCCAGCTACCAGAAGTGGTTCGCATGTCTGTCAAGGCAAGTTGGCTGAAGCTGGGCCATTCATCGTTTATGTAATCTTGTGGTAGATGTCTTCCGCCTGCTTCAAGCGCTACAACATCGATACCTTTTAGCGCCAGTTCGTGAGCTAGTGTGCCACCTCCGGCACCTGTTCCGATTATTACTACAACGCTGTTGTCGTTTACATCAAATGGGGCTGTCATATTGTTTCCTCCAGAAATTGTTTAGCAAATGGCTTGTATGTTTTAAAGCCACTTGATGTCATCGAAACCACGATTTAGGTAACCGCCTTTTTCATAAGAGGAGCCCTCATACCCGAGTGCATCCCAAACCGCTTTTTGATTGTATAAACCGACAACTAAACCACCGCGTATGGTTTGGAAGAATCCGTCTGACTCTATCGATTTTAAAAGTTCCGTGCGTTCAGCTTCCCACCCTGTGGCTAGATAACTTGCATGGCCCATTTGTTTGGCTGCCGCATTAAGGCTATCAACGCCTGTTTCCAACATGGTTTTATATTCTGAATCTTCAGCTGCTTTGTCATCGTGCGCCTTAACTGCCGCAGCATAAATTTCATCTCCCATCGAATCATGCGGGTAAATGTCTCGCGCCATTTGCACCAAAGTTGCCATGGTGTCCGGGCTGAGTGATTTAACTTCTAAAGCCCAGCTAGCTGTGCTGCCGGCTATAAATCCGCTGCCAACAATTAGACTGCCGCCAATCGCCGCACTGCGTTTAAGTAATTCACGGCGTGTGATTTTGGCAAAACTTGATTGGGGCGTTTGAGACTGAGGTTTTGTAAAATGTAGAGCTTGTTCGTTTTCTGCTTTCATCGCTTACTCCAGCAAGTGTTGTTTATGTGGACTAAAGTAAATTTGATAATCATGGGCATAGCACGATTATTGGAAGCGACCGTGTCGCTGCAATACTTCTATGGCGTAACCATCTGGGTCATTGATAAAAAAGAATTTCGCGATTAAGGTGTTATCGTTTTCAAATTCAACGATGTCGCGTGGTTGGTAACCAAGATCGACCATCTTGTGATGTTCAGCATCCAGGTCATCAACACAAACGGCAAAATGCCCATAACCGCCACCCAAATCATAGGCCTCGGTTTGATCTTTATTAATGGTGAGTTCTAGCTCGAAGGAGCTTTCTGCATTACTAAGGTAAACCAAAGTAAAGGAATCAAAATCTAAACGATCTGCGATGTTCAGATCAAAAGCATCTTGATAAAATTTTACTGAACGCGCCTCGTCCAGCACGCGAATCATTGAATGAATGGCCTTTGCCATAGGAGCCTCCAGATTGACGGTATTCAAACCTGTATCCTAGAAACTTTATCTCGCGAGTGTGCGAGTGTGGTGCTATAGCATTACTACATTCGGGGGATGTAATACTGTTGCGGGTAATTATGACGCTATTGTTGCTATTGACGCTTCCTCAGCATGTTGTGCGTCGATACACTTTTGTTGATAGATCAGGCACGTGCAGCGCAGAAGCGATGTAAAGTTCTTGGCTTCACCGTGAAAGGTGATGACTTCAGAATATAGCGTTGAGATAAATTGTGGCGTTGACGTTTGCTCGGCTTGTGCCATTTGATCAAGAATTTCCCAGAATTTTTGTTCGAGGCGCACACTGGTGCTAAGGCCGTTAAGGCGTATTGACCGTGATTGATAATCGTAGTTGGATTGTGGTTGACCAGCGAACATTTGACACATGGTATTTATCTCTCATTTATTTCTATGTTGAAGTGGATATTGGACTGAGTAGTTGAGCCTCGGGGTAGCGAATAGGTTTGCGATTTTATGGTAGATCAATTGCTCACGCATTTCAATTTATGTGAAAATCGGCGTATGACTGAGCGCGATATACCTAATTCGACTAAACCAAAACCTAACCGGTCCAGATCTGCTTGGCATTTCTTACCGCCGCTACCAGTTCAGGTTTCGCCTTACTTTAACTGGCCACCTGATATCACAAGCATCTTGAAGTGGATGGTCAGTGGGTGGTTCCCAGTATCAGAACGCTTGATCATCCTGTTCTTGGCAATAGGCTGCAGTTTTTTCTTCCAACCCTCTTTGGAAACATCCCAACAGCTTGCTCCAACTTGGGTTGCTGGCTTGCTTCTGCGTAACATTGCGTTAATGAGCTTGGTGGCTGGCGGATTGCACTGGTACTTTTATGTGGCTCGTAAACAAGGTGACGAACGACGTTACGACGCGCGCCCGTTTGCAACCAATAGCCGCCTGTTTACATTTGGATCGCAGGTTCGCGACAATATGTTTTGGACACTCGTCAGTGGTGTCACTGTTTGGACTGCCTATGAAGCTTTAATGTTGTGGTCATTGGCTAATGGTTACGCGCCGCAGCTAAGTATGCCCGAGCAATGGCTGTGGTTAGTCGTGCTGATTTTTTTACTGCCGATGTGGGAGACAAGCCACTTCTTTTTGATCCATCGCTTAATCCATACTTCCAAAATCTATCAGCGTGTTCATGCGCTTCATCATCGCAATACCAATGTTGGGCCGTGGTCGGGTATGTCGATGCACCCCTTAGAGCATTTAATTTATCTCAGTACTGTGCTCATTCATTTTGTGATTCCATCAACGCCAATGTTAGTAGCGTTTCATCTCATGTATTTTACCTTGTCGGCAGCGACGACGCATTCGGGATATCAAGGAATCATTATCGGCGGCAAGTTGATATTGCCCTTAGGCACCTATCACCATCAATTGCATCATCGTTACGTCACCTGCAATTATGGCGGCCTTGAAATACCGTGGGATGAATGGACAGGGTCCTTTCATAACGGTACCGATGAGGCGCATAAGGCGTTCTTAGCTAAGCGTAAGGGTAAAGCTGGCGCCTAATAAATCATTGATACTGGCTCACTTGACTACTGATTCGTGATTCAAAGTTAAGCTGCTAAATTTCAAGGTATTTTTTCTTGAGCATCTTCTTATAGATCGCACGGTTATGAGACTCAACGTAAATCGCAAGATGATCATCTAGGCGTTCAATATGCTTCGACAGGTTCCAAGATCGTCTCGACAGTCTGCTCATTTTGTCGCGTAACATCGCCAGCGAGTGATTGATGCTAAACAGCGGATCACGCCCGACTTTTTTCAACTCACCTTGCCCACTCACTGATCCTTTCGCGCCTTTGTGCGTCGCGTGTGCAGCGCTCGGAAAGTGTCGTTTTATCACCACTGGATAGTGTTTATGCTCGTCGGTGCGAAACGTTGTATATTTAGGTAGTAAGCTCGTTAGTTGTTTGAATAAACGCTCTCGCGCCCGTCGACTATGATCAGCCCTAAAGCCGTATTTTTTCTTTGCTATTGCAGCCAGATGCCCAAATGCTGGTATCTGCGCAACGCAATGACCTAATATTATTCGCGTATCTTCTTGCACTACCAGGGTGCTGGAGACGGGCTTGCATTTGGTGTGTTCAGCAGTAATTAAATCATCAAACTGCACCCGATCAAACGCGCCGAATTCTGCTTGTATTTGTTGTAGCAAAACTGCATTACGCCTGCGAGATTGTGCAGCTAGAAATGTTAATCGGCGAGCAATTGTGGTGCGCGACACTTGAAAATGCCGGGCAGCATCGCGCAGCGACACCCGTTTACATAGTAGGTCGCGAAGCGGTTCATTTATGCGCCGTTTCTTCTGGCGGTAGCACTCGGAGAAAGTCGCATTAGAGAAGTATTTAGAGCACGCTTTGCAACGAAAACTCTGAATTCTTCGAGAATCGGAGCGGCGAAAAAAGTGGCCATTGCGGACCACCAACGCGCTGCACGCGTGGCAGTTGGGACATTCAGGGCACATTCCGTGTGTTCCTGTAGCGGTGTATTGAAATTACAGCATACTACAAAAACTTATCAGTAGCGTTGTGGGCCAGTATTAAAAATATTGACCATTTGGACAAATTTTGATTTACTCAGGCATCTATCTACTGGGAGCAATCTGCTATGGTTCAAAGCGCTCGTCTGGATAAACTAAAATCGGATTTGCATGCTCCGCTTACCCAGCATGATGCCTTGGTAGAGGCTGATCGCTGCTATTTCTGCCACGACGCACCCTGTATTGATGCCTGTCCCACCGGTATCGACATACCGCTATTTATTCGCCAAATAAAAACGCGTAACCCAAATGGTGCTGCCAAAACCATCTTTGATGAGAATATTTTTGGTGGTATGTGCGCTCGCGTTTGCCCGACAGAAACATTATGCGAACAAAAGTGCGTGCGTAATGTGGGAGAGGAAAAACCCGTTCTTATTGGTCAGCTGCAACGCTTTGCTACCGATACATTGATGGCAACGGGTAAGCAACCCTATACAAGAGCAGCGCAGCGCGATACACGCATTGCCATTGTGGGAGCGGGGCCAGCAGGCTTGTCTTGCGCCCACCGTTTGGCTCTACATGGCCATCAAGTGACGGTGTTTGATTCAAAGCCAAAGCCCGGTGGCTTGAACGAATACGGTATTGCCGCGTATAAAACCGTTGATTCATTCGCAGCCAAAGAGGTTGAGTACATAATGTCGATTGGCGGTATAGAGCTTCAATCGGATACCTCTATCGGCGAAAAATTAACGCTGGATGAACTCAAATCTAAATACGATGCAGTTTTTCTTGGCATGGGTTTAGGTGGTGTAAACGCCTTGGGCATCCCCGGCGAGGACATGCCGGGTGTTGAAAACGCCGTTGAGTTCATTGCTCGCCTGCGCCAAAGCAACGATCTAGATTCTTTACAATCTAAAATTGGGCGCAATGTTGTTGTGATTGGCGGAGGTATGACCGCCATAGATGCAGCTGTACAATCAAAGCACTTGGGTGCTGAAAATGTCACTGTTGTTTATCGACGTGAGCAATCGGCGATGAACGCCAGCGCTTTTGAGCAAGAGCTTGCGCAAAAAAGTGGCGTGTTGCTGCGGTCCAATTTACAGCCAAAAGAAATCATTTCAGCTGCAGGCGTTATACAAAAAACGTTCTTCGAATATACCGAAACCAAAGGCGGCAAACTTGTCGGCACAGGCGAGATGCTTTGCATCGACAGTGATCAAGTACTGGTGGCGATCGGCCAAAATATGCAGCATGTTGTTTTGCAAGGTTCTAGGGCGCCGATATCGATGAAGGCGGGACGAATAGAAGTAGACGAAAACCGACAAAGCAGTGATAAGTCAGTATGGGCTGGCGGTGATTGTATTGTTGGCGGTGATGATCTTACGGTGTCGGCAGTGCAAGATGGCAAATTAGCCGCTGAATCGATTCATACAACCTTGGAGAATGCTCATGGCTGATTTAGCTTCAGAATTTGTTGGCATCAAGTCTCCTAACCCATTTTGGTTGGCCTCAGCACCACCCACGGATAAACTGATTAATGTGGTTCGCGCATTTGAAGCAGGTTGGGGTGGTGTTGTATGGAAAACGCTTGGCGAAGACCCCAATATAGTCAATGTCAACGGGCCACGATACGGTGCGGTGTATTCCAGTGATCGCACCTTAATTGGTTTAAATAATATCGAACTGATTACCGATAGGCCGCTGCAAACTAATCTCGATGAAATCAAAATTGTAAAAAGAGATTGGCCTGATCGTGCGATGGTGGTGTCGCTTATGGTGCCGTGTGAAGAAAAAAATTGGCGTGACATCGTAAAAAAAGTAGAAGATACCGGAGCCGATGGTATCGAGCTAAACTTTGGTTGCCCGCACGGCATGTCGGAGCGTGGTATGGGTGCGGCCGTGGGTCAAGTACCTGAATACATCGAAATGGTGGCGCGTTGGTGTAAAGAAAACACAAAAATGCCCGTGATCGTAAAACTCACCCCCAACATTACTGATATCCGTTTTCCGGCACGAGCCGCTAATCAAGGTGGTGCCGATGCAGTGTCACTGATCAATACCGTAAGTTCGATTGTTAGCGTCAATCTGGATACGATGTCGCCTGAACCTTCAATAGATGGATGGGGCAGTCATGGCGGTTATTGCGGGCCAGCTGTTAAGCCCATCGCATTGAATATGGTTGCAGAAATCGCACGAGATCCGGAAACCAGTCAATTGCCTATCTCCGGTATCGGCGGTGTTACCACGTGGCGTGACGCCGCGGAGTTTCTAAGCTTGGGTGCCGGCAATGTGCAGGTCTGCACCGCTGCGATGACTTATGGCTTTAAAATTATCGATGAGCTTACGTCGGGTTTATCCAATTGGATGGACGAGGCAGGCTATGCGACAGTGGCCGATGTGGTGGGTAAGGCCACACCTAATATCAAGGATTGGCAAAACCTAAATTTAAACTACATAACTAAAGCCAAGATCAATCAAGATCTATGCGTTGAGTGCGGTAGATGTCATGTTGTGTGTGAGGATACCTCTCATCAAGCCATCACATCCATGCTAGATGGCAAGCGACACTTCGAAGTTATTAACGAGGAATGCGTTGGCTGTAACTTATGCGTTTGTGTTTGCCCTGTCGATAACTGCATAACAATGGAAGAGATGACAACAGGTGTTGATCCACGTACCGGGTTGGATGTGAGTAAGCAATATGCAAACTGGACAACTCATCCTAATAATCCCGGGCGTGTTGCCGAGTAACCATGAGTAATACTCAACGCCCCAGGCTGATTGCTGTAGATTGCGATGGTACTTTGTTTGATGGTGGTGGTCGTCCTTCGCCGCGTACCTGCAAGGTTATGCAGAGACTTGCTGATACAAAGCATGAAGTTGTGGCTGTTACTGGCCGCAGTAGATTAAGCGCGATGGAGCGGATAGAGTCGGTACCCGGTATGCGACACGCGGTCTGTGCCAATGGTGCTTATGGCTGGGACATGCAAGAGGATCAACTAGTTTGGGGCAGCGAACTAAACCAAACAGATGTGGCCGACATAGTAGCGCGCTTGCGTGACGCGTTTCCCGATGCAGCATTCGGTTGGGAGACACCCAGTGGGGTTGGGTTCGAAGATACCTTTATCGAGCTTGCTGGCGGAATTGATGAAGTGGAGCTAGTTGGGCAGCCGGGTGACCCTTGGTCCCAAGGCCTTTACAAACTTATGATCAGGCGCCCCAAGGTGTTCCGTTTAGAATTGCAGAAAGAGGTCGCGTCAGTGTTGGGTGATACCGTTTGTGATATCACTACCTCCGGCCCGCCGTTTGTAGAGATTTCTGCCTTGGGCTCTAATAAAGGCGTTGGTATTAAAAAAACGGCTTCACTGCTGGGCTTCACTGCAGCCGACACCATTGCGTTCGGCGACAACCACAACGACATACCGATGTTTCAGTGGGCGGGGCATGCTGTGGCTATGGGAAATGCGGTAGAGGCTGTGCAGGCTGAATCGCACGCGGTAACCCTGTGTAACACCGAGCATGGGGTGGCGCAATATTTAGAACAAATGCTAAATGATGGCACGCTCTAAACTACCCTTAGTACTCATCGCTGCCAACAACACCAGAATATTTTGGCCCCTTCAGTCCTTCGATTAAAACGCTATCAAGAAAATTCTCGGCATCTTTGTATAGCTTGGACTTAGGCGATGAATCAAGAGCAGATATTTGGATAGCAAAATCAGCATAGTGCTGCGTGGTCGACCAAATTAAAAACAACAGGTGCACCGGTTCAAACGTTTTAATTTCCCCTTGCTTCATCCACTTGGTCAAGATGGCAACCTTGCTGTCCACCAATTCTTTAAGTTCTGTTTTTAGGTACGGGCCAATCATTGGAGCACCCTGCAGTATTTCGTTAGCAAATAAACGAGAGGCCGCAGGCGAGGTACGTGATAGTTTCAGCTTGACTTGAATATACCGTTGTATTTCTAACAGCGCGTCGCCCTCCGCATCGAGTTCAGTGAGGGGGTTAAGCCAAATCTCTAAGGTCCCTTCAAGCACCGCCAAATAAATATCGTTTTTACTTTTGAAGTAATACAGAACATTGGCTTTGGACATGCCCGCCGCCGCCGCAATTTGATCCACTGTTGAGCCGCGATACCCGTACTTGGAAAATACATCAAGTGACTTGGATACAATACGATCTTCGTTCTCTGCTTGAATCCGGGTGCGTTTGCGATCAGGAGCGGGCATGAAGGCTAAATCAAAATGTTGACCATATGGTCAAAATACGATAGCGTTATCGGAGCATAATGTCGAGCGTCAGTGACACACTAGAACATAATTTAAAGCTAAATCCTGAAACCTCATAGGGGCAACGCCATGACCATCAACAGTAATATGCGCATAAACAGTGATCGGCTCTGGGATTCGCTGATGGAGATGGCTAAGATTGGGCCCGGAATTGCCGGAGGTAACAATCGACAAACAGTCACGGATGAAGATGCCGAGGGTCGCAAGCTTTTCCAAACTTGGTGCGAGGCTGAAGGCTGTACGATGGGCCTAGATAAAATGGGTAACATGTTCGCGCGACGCGAAGGTACTGACCCAGATGCTTTGCCTGTTTATGTCGGGAGTCACCTTGATACGCAACCCACTGGTGGTAAATACGATGGAGTATTAGGCGTATTGAGTGGCCTAGAGATTGTCCGGCAGCTTAATGAGATGAAGGTCAAAACCAAACATCCCATTGTGGTGGTTAACTTTACAAACGAGGAAGGCACTCGCTACGCACCAGCCATGATGGCCTCCGGTGTGTTTGTTGGCAAGCACACACTTGAATGGGCATACAGTCGCGAAGATGCCAAGGGCCTTAAATTTGGTGATGAATTAAAGCGCGTGGGTTACCTAGGTGATGAAGAGGTTGGCGCCAGGAAGATGCATGCGTTTTTTGAACTGCATATCGAACAAGGCCCGATACTCGAAGCGGAAAACCACGAAGTGGGAGTAGTCACTCATGGGCAAGGGCTTAAGTGGTTGCAAGTTACGCTAACGGGTAAGGAGAGCCACACAGGTTCAACACCCATGCCGATGCGTAAAAACGCTGGCTTAGGGATGGCAAGAGTCACAGAACTTGTTAACGAAATTGCGTTAAGTCATGCCCCGGATGCAGTCGGTGCAGTGGGTCATTGCGATGTTTACCCAAATTCACGCAACATCATTCCGGGCAAAGTCGTTTTTACTATCGATTTTCGCCACCCAAATAAAGATGTCATTCTCGATATGGCCACACGAATGGAAGAGGGTGCAAAAAAGATATGCGAGGATAATGGCTTGGGAATGGAAATAGAACAAGTCAGTGGTTTTGATCCAGTGGAGTTTGACAAAGACTGTGTATCGTCCGTTCGTAACGCGGCCGAACGCCTGGGTTACAGCCATCGAGATTTAATCTCCGGTGCTGGCCACGATGCATGCTGGATTAATAGCGTTGCACCCACTGCTATGGTGATGTGCCCTTGTGTTGATGGCTTGTCGCACAACGAAGCTGAAGAGATCAGCCCAGAATGGGCAGCAGCGGGTACCAACGTACTTTTTCATGCAGTGGTTGAAACCGCTCAAATTGTTGAATAAGGAGTCAGGGCATGTCTACGGTAATTAAAGGTGGAACCGTCGTCACGGCTGATCGCAGCTACAGTGCCGACGTATTAATAGAAAAGGGTGTGATCACAGCAGTAGGCGAAAACCTAAAGGGCGAAAAGTCACTTGATGCAAACGGCTGCTACGTTATGCCAGGCGGTATCGATCCACATACACATCTAGAGATGCCGTTTATGGGTACTTACTCAACGGATGATTTTGAATCCGGCACACGCGCCGCGCTTTCTGGTGGTACCACTATGGTTGTTGATTTTTGTTTGCCTGCGCCGGGTCAGTCACTGCTGGAAGCTCGGCAGATGTGGGATAACAAAACATCTAAATCCTCATGCGACTACTCGTTTCATATGGCCATCACCTGGTGGAGTGAGCAGGTGTTTAATGAGATGGAAACCGTTGCCAAAAGTGGTATTAATACGTTTAAACATTTCATGGCGTATAAAGATGCCTTGATGATTGATGATGAAGGCATGTTCTCATCGTTTAAGCGTTGTGCGGCCATCGGCGCGATGCCACTGGTGCATGCAGAAAACGGTGATGTGGTGGCGCAGCTGCAGCAGAGCTTATTAGCCGAAGGCAATAATGGCCCCGAAGGCCATGCTTACTCGCGCCCTACTCAAGTAGAAGGTGAGGCGGTTAATCGTGCAGTGATGATTGCTGATATGGCGGGTGTGCCACTTTATATTGTTCATGTGTCATGCGAAGAGGCGCATGAAGCGATTCGCCGAGCACGCCAAAACGGTAAGCGCGTATTTGGTGAGCCACTTATTCAGCATCTCACACTAGATGAATCAGAATACTTCAACAAAGATTGGGATCATTCCGCGCGGCGTGTCATGTCGCCTCCATTTCGAAATAAAATGCACCAAGATTCGTTATGGGCAGGCCTAGCCGCTGGCAGCTTGCAAGTGGTGGCAACTGATCACTGCAGTTTTACTACCGAACAAAAACGTTTCGGCGTGGGCGACTTCACCAAAATACCCAACGGTACAGGTGGTTTAGAAGATCGCATGCCAGTGCTATGGACTCGAGGTGTTAACACCGGGCGGCTTACCATGAATGAGTTTGTGGCCGTAACTTCAACCAATATAGCCAAGATACTTAATATGTATCCAAAGAAGGGAGCCATAGTGGAAGGTGCTGATGCGGACATTGTTGTTTGGGACCCTAAACGCAGCAAAATCATTTCAGCTGGCAAACAGCAGTCTGCAATTGATTACAACGTCTTTGAAGGTATCGAAGTAACCGGATTACCAAGGTTTACACTCACGCGCGGTGAGCTAGTGATTAGCGAAGATGAAGTCAACACACAAGAAGGCCACGGCAAATTTGTCGCAAGAGATGCGTATCCTGCTACCAATAAAGCCTTGTCAAAATGGAAGGAGCTCACTGCACCGCGACCAATACAGCGCGATCCGTCCAAAATGCCTGCTGGTGTGTAGTTTTATAAAAAATAAAACAAAGCGACACAAACACTCATGAGTGAATCCGTTATTCAGGTCGACAACCTTTCGTTGACCTTTCAAACTAACGATGGGCCAGTGCATGCCTTGTCTGAAATCGATCTAGATATTCAGCAGGGGGATTTTGTCTCACTAATTGGCCCTTCGGGTTGCGGTAAAACAACCTTGCTGCGGGTTATTGCTGATCTAGAAAAGGCCACCGGTGGTAGCATTTTAGTTAACGGTGTATCCCCGGCGGCAGCACGCCTTGCCCGTGGCTACGGTTATGTGTTCCAAGCTGCTGGCTTGTATCCGTGGCGCACTATTGCAAAAAATGTTTCCTTGCCATTAGAAATCATGGGGCTAGACCGCACAACACGTAAAGAACGCGTCGCCCGCAATTTAGCGTTGGTTAACCTAGAAGGTTTTGAAAAGAAATACCCATGGCAATTATCAGGTGGTATGCAACAACGTGCATCGATTGCAAGAGCACTTGCCGTTGAACCCGATTTGCTGCTGATGGACGAGCCCTTCGGCGCGCTGGATGAAATCGTTCGTGATCACCTCAATGAGCAACTACTTGCCTTATGGGGTAAAACCAACAAGACTGTTGTGTTTGTCACCCACTCAATCCCTGAGGCAGTTTATCTATCTACACATATTGTGGTGATGTCGCCACGGCCAGGGCGTATCCAAGATATCGTTGTCAGTAATCTACCGCGAGAACGCACCCTAGATATTCGCGAAACCCCAGAATTTTTAACGATCGCTAATCGTGTAAGGGAAGGATTAAGAGCAGGGCATTCTTACGATGATGTAGAGTCCTAAAGCATGCAAGAAACCGGATTTAGAAAAAGTGTTATTCCGGTTACGGCAGTGTTGTTGGCGATACTGCTTGTTTGGTCTATTGCGTCGGTGTTGCTTAATACGCCTTGGCAAAAAGATATTTACAAACGAGCAGGCACGCAAAACGTTGGCGCGGTGGAGTTTGTTAAAGCCACAATGGCACAAGAGCGCCCAGTGTTGCCTTCACCTCAGCAAGTTGCGGTGGAGGTGTACAACACAACGGTTAAAAAGAAAGTCACATCCAAACGTAGCCTTGTTTATCATTCCAAAATTACCTTGTCTTCAGCCATGCTCGGTTTTGCTATGGGCACTTTGCTGGGGATCGTCTTGTCAGTTGCCATCGTTTATAACCGGGCATTAAAAAAGAGCTTGATGCCGTGGATTATTACCTCACAAACTATTCCGATACTCGCTATCGCACCCATGATTATTGTGGTGTTAAATTCGATGGGCGTGCAAGGCTTAGTGCCTAAGGCGTTTATCTCCATGTATTTAAGCTTTTTTCCCATCGTAGTGGGTATGGTGAAAGGCTTAAATTCACCTGATACAGGGCATATGGATTTAATGCGTACCTATAGTGCATCTAACTGGCAATCTTTTTGGAAACTGCGCCTGCCATCATCACTGCCTTATCTATTTACCAGTATGAAAATAGCCATTGCCATTTCCATCGTTGGGGCGGTAGTGGCAGAGCTACCTACGGGTGCAGTAGCGGGGCTGGGCGCGCGGCTATTAGCCGGCTCTTACTACGGTCAAACTATTCAAATATGGTCCGCATTGGTGATGGCCTCTATCCTTGCCGGTAGTTTGGTTTGGATTGTTGATATTGTCGGCCGTTTGGTTACCCATCGAATGGGGCTGAACCATGCTTGAGTCGAGCGTTGCGCCAAAAGCGTTGGAACGCACACTGTATATCGGTGCTGCATGTCTGGGTGTGCTGGGATTGGGTTCATTGCTGCTACAGTTTTTTGGTGCTTCCCTACTGATCAGCACTAGCTTGTTAGTGGTCGTTGCAGCAGTCGTTGGCAACAAGTTGGCCTCCCATAATAGTGCGATGGCAGCTGTGTGGCTGTTAGCCACATCGTCACTCGCTGCGGCGTTCTTGATAATATTTTTATCTAACTACGATGCAGAGACTGCTTCGGTTCCTTATGCATTTTGGTTTTTGGTTATTGCATCTTGGGCCTTGGCGTGGGCCTCGGTATCGCGCTTTACTGAAATCAATACATTGTCGCGCACGGTCAATGGTGTACTCACTGTTTTAATTCCGTTGATCTTCGGCGTTTGGTTGTTGTTGTTATGGGAGTTTGTTACCCAAGGACACGACGTTCCAAAGGTGTTGTTACCCGCGCCGTCCGATATCGGTGATCGCCTTGTTAATTCTGTGCCAACCCTGTGGGCGGATTTTAAACAGACATTTATTAAGTCGGTGTTGACTGGCTACATCATGGGTTGTTCGGCAGGGTTTCTGGTGGCGATATTAATTGATCGCTCTCCGTTTCTTAAAGCGGGCTTGCTGCCGGTAGGGAATCTCGTAGCGGCACTGCCAATAGTGGGCATAGCACCGATTATGGTCATGTGGTTTGGTTTCGATTGGCAATCTAAGGCTGCGGTGGTGGTAGTGATGACGTTTTTCCCCATGCTTGTGAATACGGTCGCCGGTTTATCAGCAGCATCAAAGATCCAGCTTGACCTAATGAATACCTATGCGGCCAACTACTGGCAGTCATTGTTCAAGCTACGATTGCCAGAAGCATTACCGTTTATATTCAATGCCTTGAAGATTAATTCCACATTGGCACTGATCGGCGCAATTGTGGCGGAATTCTTTGGCACGCCAATCGTAGGGATGGGCTTTCGAATTTCGACAGAAGTTGGCAAAATGAACGTAGATATGGTGTGGGCTGAAATTGCCGTTGCGGCACTAGCAGGTTCATTGTTTTATGGCTTTATTGCACTGCTTGAGAGGGTAGCCACGTTTTGGCACCCTTCAATGAGATCAACAGCCAGATAGTTTTGGCGAAGGCATTAACCAGTTAGGTGCCACAGATAATCTTGAAAGAGGTTTAAGTAATTTAATTTCGATAGTCAAAATATAACCAAAAGGGGAGTTTGAAAAAATGGCATTACTTAGAAATAAAATTAACTCAACGCTACTCGGTGCAGCGACTTTGTTTGTATCTGCAACATCCTGGGCGGCGGATGACGTTACGCTACAACTTAAGTGGGTAACACAAGCTCAGTTTGGTGGTTACTACGTAGCACTGGATAAAGGTTTTTATAAAGATGCTGATTTGAACGTAACAATCAAGCCAGGTGGGCCAGATATCGCTCCACCACAAGTTATTGCAGGTGGCGGAGCAGATGTTGTAGTTGATTGGATGCCTTCAGCCTTGGCTAGCCGCGAGAAAGGCGTAGCGTTAGTTAACATTGCTCAACCATTTAAGCGTTCGGGCATGATGCTGACTTGCCGCAAGGAAACTGGCATTGCTGCACCGGAAGATTTCAAAGGCAAAACACTTGGTGTATGGTTTTATGGAAACGAGTACCCTTTCTTAAGCTGGATGTCATCACTTAATATCGGTACTGAAGGTGGCGATGGCGTAACTGTATTAAAGCAAGGCTTTAACGTAGACCCTCTACTACAAAAGCAAGCCGACTGTGTTTCTACTATGACGTACAACGAGTACTGGCAAGTTATTGATGCCGGATTAACACCTGAGGATCTCGTGGTATTTAAATACGAAGACCAAGGCGTGTCGACAATGGAAGATGGATTGTATGTGTTGGAAGAAAATCTAAAAGATGAAGCCTTTGTTGATAAGATGGCGCGCTTTGTTGCGGCCTCTATGAAAGGCTGGGAATACGCACGAGCTAACCCTGACGAAGCAGCCGGCATCGTTTTGGATAACGACGCCAGCGGTGCGCAAACTGAAAAGCACCAAATGCGCATGATGGCGGAAATCAACAAGCTCACAGAAGGTAGTGATGGAAAGCTTGATCCTGCGGATTATGATCGCACGGTTAAAACTTTGCTCTCAGGTGGCTCTGATCCAGTCATCAGCGAAGCACCTGAAGGTGCGTGGTCACACGTGGTTATTGATAAAGCGATGTCGATGAAGTAAGTATTTTCTATCTTGCAATACCAAATCAGGCGCACTAAGGGTGCGCCTGATTTGCTTTTACTCTCTACTAATCGCTCACTTACGCGTTCATTCGCGCACGTTATTTGCAACATTCACAGCTCAATCCACTCGCAGCTTTTCTATTAATCACAGTCTATCTCAATGGGCACATGCCCAGTAGATTGCAAAAATTTTCGTAAACCCGCCGTGCTGATATTCAGCGTAGCGGTGTTAGTCAGTGGGTGAAAATTGCCGCTGTCGGCTTCAAATACCTTCGACTCAATCGCAAGGTTGACGTTATTGTCAGGGTCGTTGATTAAAGCAAAGGGAGTGACTGAGCCCGGTGTTACTCCTAAATGCTCCATTAAGCGATCGGGGCTGGCAAAGCTCCAAGCCTTAACACCGACTAGGCTGGCCAATTGTTTTAGGTCGATGCTGGTATTGTCTTCAAGCACAAGCAGCCACAATTGCTTTTTTTTCGTTTTAAGGAACAGGTTTTTGCAGTGGCAACCTTGAATATGGCTGCAATGTTGTTGGGCTTCTTCTACGGTAAATACCGCTGGGTGTTCGTGCACATCAAAGCTAATGCCCAGGTCTGTCAAATGCTGCTCTAGCTCGTTGCGAGTTTTGCTCATGTTTTATTGTTCGTGTTTCACGGCGATGAGTGATACCTTAGCTTCTTTAAAGCAGTTTTGCTGCTCTGATACTGCGATTTTCTCTTTAGCTATGTCGTCTCAAAATTCCCCAAACCCAGCGTTAGGCTATGCAGCCGCCATTGCCGTGACCCTAATCTGGGCAACATGGCTGGTGGCTAGTCGTGCCGGTGCGCAGTCGCCGTTAACCATCTACGACCAAACAGCTCTGCGATATGGTGTGTCATCTATTGTCGCCTTACCCATAGTGCTGTATTTCAAACCATGGCGGACGATGTCTTTACAGCGCATCGCGGTGACGAGTTTTCTGTTGGGGCCGGTCTATATATTGGCCGTGTTTCTAGCGTTTGAACACGCGCCGGCAGCGCACGGTGGCATCTTTATGAATGGTGCATTACCTGCGATCACCTTGTTTGTATCTTGGCTATTGCTTAAGCAAAGTGTTCATCGCTTGCAACTGGTGGGCGTAATAATGATTATTGCGGGCGCTATATTGGCTGCCGCAGATGCCGCTGAGCTATCAATAGCCAATGCTTGGATAGGCGACGGCTTGTTTTTTATCTCTGCAATCTTTTTCTCTGGTTATCTAATCGCTGCAAGGTTGTGGAACATCAGCACCACGCAAGTTTTATTTTGCAGCTCGATAATTAATGCAGCGTTGTTTGTACCAATCTGGTATTGGTTTTTGCCCAGTGGGATAAGTGAAACCAGTCAGTCGCAGTTGTTAATTCAAACGCTTTACCAAGGGCTAATACCTGGATTAATCGGCTTGCTGTTAGTGGCTGTAGCAACCCGCAATATCGGGCCTTCATCAACCGCTGCGTTCATGGCTGCTGTACCAACGCTTGGTTCGATCTTAGGTGCTGTTTTGTTGGGTGAAATGCTAGGTAAGCTAGGTTGGATGAGCTTGCTGATATTGACGCCGGGGATCCTATTGGTCGCCTTTTATTCTTCTAAGCAGCGACAATAGCTGTGATACAGCCAGTGAGTAAAGTACGATAGTATAAACACAAGCTAAATAAGAGCAAGACAATGAGCGCCGATACTCCTGAAAACACCGATCCAATGACACGTGCCCGCTACGTCGGTATCCCCACGTTTTTTAGAGCGCCGTGGAAAGAAGATCTCAAGGATGTGGATATCGGCATTATCGGTGTACCATTTGATGGTGGTGTGACTAATCGCCCAGGGTCACGCCATGGTCCACGTGAAGTGCGTAATCAATCAACTCTTGTGCGCATGAAAAACCAAGCCACAGGCATATCGCCTCATGAGCTTTGCCGAGTTGCCGATATTGGCGATGCTTGGGTACCTTCACCTTTCGAATTAACCGCTAGCCATAAGGCCATTCAAGATACGTTTGATCGCGTTGTCGAAAACGGTATTCTGCCCTTGGCCGTTGGTGGTGATCATTCCGTATCTTTGCCTATCTTTAGAGCATTAGCCAAAGATGGCCCCATAGGCATGATTCATATCGATGCGCATTGTGATACCGGTGACGACTACATGGGTTCAAAATTTCACCACGGTGCGCCGTTTAGTCGTGCAGTTGAAGAAGGTTTGCTCGACCCTAAGCGCACAATCCAAATCGGTATACGGGGTTCTGTCAATGATCTTGATCTGTGGAAGTTCAGTCATGACAGCGGTATGCGTGTGATGTATATGGAAGAATTTTATAAGCTAGGTGTTGAAGAAACCATAAAAGAGGCGAGGCGCGTTGTCGGCGATGGCCCAGTTTATATTAGTTTTGATATCGATAGCCTTGACCCAGCATTTGCGCCTGGTACCGGCACACCTGAAATTGGTGGTTTAACCACTCTTGAGGCTCAGCTGTTAATTCGTGGTTGCAGCGGTTTAAATATCGTCGGTGCGGACATGGTCGAAGTCGCGCCATCTTTTGATATGTCGGGTTCTACGGCAATGGTCGGTGCGAACATTCTTTTTGAGTTACTTTGCATAGCCTGTGATGCCCGTGCAGCAAGGTCAACGGTCTCATAATGGATTTTGCCTACAAACTGTATCTTTGTTGGCTTTGACATAACTCAATGAGGCAGTACACTATCGGGGCTTAATACATAAGATTGACCGAAAAATATCGGGATATCACCACTGAGGAGCTTTATTAATGAAACTAAAACATGCAATCAAGGTGTTATGTGCAGGATCTGTGCTTGCAAGTGCATCAATAGCACAAGCCGCAGATGTTGTTATCGGTGTGCCTAACTGGCCATCAGTACGCGTTACAGCACACGTATTGAAGGTTGCAATGGAGGACAACTTGGGCCTTGAAGTCGAACTTCAAAACGGTACTAACCCAGTTGTGTTCGAAGCAATGGATACCGGTGCAATGCACGTACATCCTGAAGTGTGGCTACCTAACCAAACTAACTTGAACAATAAGTTTGTTAAAGAAAAGCAAAGTGTTCGCCAAAACCCTAACGGTGTTGCGGGTGACCAAGCTATGTGTGTAACAGCAGGAACTGCTGAGCGTACTGGCATTGAAAACCTTGCTGATCTAACTGACCCAGATATGGCTAAAAACTTCGACACCGACGGTGACGGAAAAGGCGAAATCTGGATCGGTGCTGCTGGTTGGGCTTCAACGAACGTTGAAAAGATCCGTGCTAAGTCTTATGGCTATGCTGAGACCATGAACCTAAAAGAGATGGACGAAACGCTTGCTCTTGCAGAAGTGGACAACGCAGTAGCTCAAGACAAAGACATTGTCTTTTTCTGCTACACGCCACACCACATGTTTGCACTGCACGAACTGGTAATCCTTAAAGAGCCAGCACATGATGCAGCGGCATGGAATGTTATCCAACCAACTGATGATCCAGAATGGCTTTCTAAGTCAGAAGCTGGTGTTGCATGGTCAACAGCGTTCTTGCACATTCACTACGCAACTTCTCTAGAAACTGATCAACCAGAAGCTGCTGCTATGTTGTCTAAGGTTCAGCTTGATACTGCTACAGTGTCTGCAATGACGTACGCCTTGGTTGTAGACAAGCAAGACCCAGCTGAATTTGCTGCTAAGTGGGTTGCTGACAACGCAGAGATTGTTGATAGCTGGTTACAGTAAGTAATCATCCTTCGAATTGATATTCGAAAGATAATAGTAAGGTAAAGAAACGGGAGCATTTTTTTTGCTCCCGTTTTTCGTTTGTGGTTAGGAGAATTGTTCGGTGAGTGAAGACGTCATAACGCTAAAAAATGTCTGGAAGATATTTGGTGATCGCGCAAAGGAAGCTATGAGCGCAATTGAAGAGCGCGGTTTAAGCAAACCCGAAGTGCTTGAAGAGTTTGCTTGTGTTGTCGGTATAGCTGATTGCTCCTTTGAAGTTAAAAGAGGCGAGATATTTTGCGTCATGGGCCTGTCCGGCTCGGGCAAGTCCACAATGGTTAGGCATTTAAATCGTTTGATCGAACCAACCGCGGGCTCGATTTCAGTGTTGGGTAAAGATATCTTGTCTTTAAGCGGTGATGCACTGCGTGAAATGCGTGCAAAGCATATTGGTATGGTGTTTCAACACATGGCCTTGCTGCCACATCGCACCGTTCGCGATAACGTGGGATTCCCGCTGCAAGTACGCGGTGAGCCAAAGTCACGCCGTTGGGAAGTCTCTCAGCATTGCTTGAATATGGTTAACCTAGATGGTTATGAAGATCGTTTCCCTAGAGAACTCTCGGGCGGCATGCAACAACGTGTCGGTTTGGCGCGCGCCTTAGCCTCTGATCCAGAAGTGCTGTTGATGGACGAACCTTTCTCAGCACTCGACCCATTAATACGCAGGCAACTACAAGATCAATTTATGGCCTTGTCGGCAGAGCTCAACAAGACCACCGTATTTATTACCCATGATTTAGATGAAGCCATCCGTATCGGTAATCGTATAGCGATAATGAAAGATGGCCGAATTGTCCAAATAGGCACGCCAGAACAAATTGTTACTGACCCCGCAGATGATTACGTCAGGGACTTCGTCGAAGGTATCTCTAAGCTTAAGCTCGTGTTCGCTCATTCGATTATGGAGCCAATCGATGCATTCAAGGCTAGTAATAGTGATGATCTGAATTCGTGCCCTCGCGCACACCACGGCACTGATCTGGATCAACTAATCGACATTGCCACAACAACAGAGCACCCTATCGTTATTCAAGATGATGACAATAGCGATGTAGGCGTTATCACCAAATCAAGGCTGCTCAAAGGCATACAAGGAGGCAAAGCATGAGTGACAACGGCCTCGCAGCAACTCCAAGCAAGCTGGATTCGTCAGTTGCGGAATTTGCTAAAGAAAACGATCAATACTATTCAAGGCAATTTGAGAAGATTCAAGGAACAACGGGTTTTGCGTTTTCATGGAATACGATGGCAGCCGTGTTTGGCCCTTTATGGGGGGCAGTGCGCGGTGCTTGGGGATTTTTCTGGACCTTCCTCGTGCTCGAGCTATTTGCCTTGGTGCAATTAGGCCGTGGCCTATGGGGTGAGCTGGGTGCTGATCAAATTGCACGTTATGAAAAGTTACTCGTCAATATATCCAAACGTGAAGAACAGGCCAAAGATCTTGTTGCCGCAGGAGATGCAGCAGGGGCTGAAGCTAAGCTAAAGATTGCCGACAATCTAAAGCGAGTAGCTGCCGAAGCCCAAGAAAAGGCTGAGCTTGCAGCCAACGAAGCCACCTCAATATTTTTAACCGGCTTGGTTTTGTTGATTGTGGTTAAACTGCTTGAAGGGTTCCTAGCTAACCGAACCTACGAAAAACAATATCTAAAATGGCGTGCTAACCCTGCAATACAATCGGGTATAAACCGAGCTAATGCCTGGTTTGGAGGGCTGCTGCTACTCGCTATTTGGCCTCTTACCTTATTCCGATTTACAGTGTCTGATCCAGATGGGAAACTCAGCGCACTAACGGGTGGCTTCATTGGTGACAAAATAACGATTACCGAATTTCCGGTAGGGCGAGAGTACTTTGCTGCACTTGCAAAAAAAGGTGACTATGGTTTTGACTGGCTCGCGGAACATTTTAGCCATGTGTTTGAAGGTATCACCAAAGTCATACGTACTGTGCTTGATGCCTTAGAAATCATCTTGATTCAAACACCATGGCCTGTCGTTATGATCGTGATCGTGGTTATGGCCTTCAGGCTGGCAGGTATTCGCGTGGCCATATTTACGGCGGCGTCGTTGATGTATTTGGCCTTTATGGGCCTGTGGGAGATGTCGATGATCACCGTAGCGCTTATCGGCGCTGGTGCTTTCTTATGTATCATTATCGGCATACCGCTAGGCATTTGGTTTGGTAAATCAAAACGTGCCTATGCGTTTGCAGAGCCTGTACTCGACTTTATGCAAACCATGCCAGCGTTTGTATACCTTATTCCTATCATTGCGTTTTTTGGCACGGGTAAGCCCCCGGGTGTTTTAGCAACGCTTATTTTTGCGATGCCGCCTGTTATCAGGTTAACGGCTCTGGGTATGCGCGGCGTGCCGGAAACCACCAAAGAAGCAGCGACTGCATTTGGCTGCTCTAAATGGCAGTTGCTCACCAACGTAGAGCTACCGCTGGCGATGCCTTCAATTATGACTGGTATCAATCAGACGATTCTGATGTCGTTGTCGATGGTGGTTATTGCATCGTTGATCGGTGCAGAAGGCTTAGGAGCATTGATACTGGAAGCGCTACAGTACGCAGCAAAAGGGCAGGGCTTACTTGGTGGTTTGGCAATCTTGCTTTGCGCGATGGTTATCGATCGAATAGCGCAAGGTATGTACCGTCGTAAAGTTGAAGGCAGCTAGTTAATTATTGCTTGTCAGCTGCTATTTGCAATTTGGAAGTAGCGGCAACTCATCAATCCAGCGTATCGATATCGGTGCGCTGGAGTCAAACTGCTTACTTCTCTGTGCATTATGTGTATCTCACTTTTAACTGTTCAGCGCCTTTTTATCTTACCTTAGAGGGATTTCTAACGTGCAAGATTTTCTAATCCAATCACTTATCGCATCGCTTGTGCTTACGGTGTTGATTAACGTTCTTCCTCGATTTTTCCCAAAGCAAACCAGAAAGGTAGAGAAGAAGCTCCACGATAAAATTGAAGAAGCCTTTAAAGAGGACGATATGCGGCGTGAATCGGGAAACAAGCCACGAATAAAAGTGTTCTTCCCGTGGAAAGCTATGTTAGTGATATCGATAGTGCTAACGGTATTACTTAATGTTATTGGTATGCTTGTAGTGAGATAGCCAATTGCATAGAACTTTCTAATTAATACACACTCCATCTATTAGTACTAACGTTGGCTTTCTTGGAAGCAGGATTCAAGTAGTATAATGAAAGCAGTTGCGCCAAGATTTGGTGTTTGATCTTAGTGCCAGCTAATGCCGTGTCATTGGTCATCTAAATTTCGATCAACATGGCAATTAATCTACCAGTTTATCGTTACCTTTTTGCAGGGGATAGCCAATGCGTATAGTTAGCAAGTTTGCAAGATTTACACTGATCATCGGCTGTTTACTGCAAATACAGTGCACCGGGAAAACTCATCCTAAATTCACTGGAGATTTAGAGCCCTTTTATGGTACCTACAAAGGTAATACGCTAAATATCATCAAGGGCGAAATGTCAGAGCGAGAGCTCGCCGTGACGATCAAGCCTTGGGAAGATAAAGGCTTCACCATCGAGTGGACTACCATTATCTATCGAGCTAGTGGTGAAGAAAGTATTATCGCACCATCCATTAATTTCTTTAGTTCCCCGCGCCCAGGAATATATGGTTCATCAATGAGAGCGGATATTTTCGGAAACTCCGCCCCCTTTAACCCGATTGGAAAGACTGCTGACCCCTACGTATGGGCTGGACTCGAAAACAAAACCCTGACTGTTAGCGCCTTATACATCTTAGATTCCGGTGGCTATGAGCTGCACGTATACAAAAGAACCTTGCAGGGCAACGGCCTTGTGCTTGAGTTCGAACGAATCAACAACGGAGAAAAAAAGACTGAAACGTCAGCTATTCTTGAACGTGTAGAGTCATAAAGGCACAGATTACTTTTTACGCTTTCCGGGCTTCGCCACATCAACCGCTGTGCCGACTACATCAGTCGCGATGTCGACTGTTCCGACTACAACATCTTTGGCTACACTGGCGGCGGTGCTTACAACACAGCCGCTGCATAACAATAAGAGCAAGGCAACCGAAGAAAATCTGACAATTTGAGTCTTCACAATGGATTCCTGTTTGTTCTTGTGTCTGCCCGGGTGGCAGATTATCTGGTGAGTAGCGGCTTTGTAAGCGGTTGGATTTAGATCGTGCCCCAATTTTATATGTTATTTCGATGTGTACTTCACGTTTATCATGCCATTAAAATAGCGATTTGATAACTGGGAGCACCTAGTGCAACATCGAATATCATCAGGTGGATTAGTCATTGTCGACAAGCGTATTCTATTGGTACGTCATTTTATTGAGGGCAAGTATGACTTCTGGGTTCCACCTGGAGGTGGCTTAGAGAAAAAAGAGAGTATTCTCGAAGGTGCTGTTCGTGAGGTTAGGGAAGAAACAGGGTTGCTTGTAGAGCCGGTTAAGCCCGTTTATATCGAACAATTTTATCAACCTGATTTACAACATATTAAAACGTGGGTGCTCTGTCGTTATATTTCTGGCGAAATATCCACCTCGGCTCCAGAGGCAACACGCGAGCATATAGTTGAAGCGTCCTTCCTGGGAGAATCGGAAATCAAGGCGATAAAGAAGCCCGTTTTCCCTGTCGTGTTGAATGATCCGTTTTGGCAGGATCTCGAAGAGGGTTTTCCTCAGTTGAAATATTTAGGTAATCGAGAGATGGAGTTTTATTAGAGTAGATCCATATTTCTTTTGGTTTTAGCCAAAAAATATTGGTTTAAAATACTCTTTATCGGTATTTTGATTTCATGAGTTTGTTTTGTTGGTCTAGTGTTGCTAATCACGACATAGTGGGTGTTATGATCCTCGTTAAGGGAAGTATTGAATGATCACATTGTTAGCAATTGTCAGAAACTATTGGATTGCTATCACGCTGTTTACTCTGGTAGTGATTACTATTCTTTCACTCTATCCATTAGAGAGCTTGCCTCCTGTGCCCGGCAGTGATAAAACACATCACTTTATCGCGTATGGTGCATTGATGTTTCCGACAGCTTTGCGAAAACCAAATTATTGGCTGCTTATTGGTGTATTTTTTGTCTGTTGGAGTGGAGGGATAGAAATACTACAGCCCTACGTTAACCGATATGGCGAATGGCTTGATTTGGCAGCTAACATCACAGGTATAGGCTGTGGTTTACTTATCGGACGATTGGTAAATCGCATTTTCCCTATCGATTTTAAGACCAGATAGATACTTTTACATAAATTTAAGTTACTGCAGGGTTGCCATGACTACAGAATTTCTTCTTACATCGTTAATTGTTGTTCTACTTCCAGGTACAGGCGTTATATATACAGTTTCTACTGGCTTATCTCTTGGTGCTAAAGCCAGTATATTTGCAGCAGCAGGTTGCACTGTGGGAATAATTCCGCATTTGTGTGCAAGTATCTTTGGCATCGCAGCAATCTTGCATACTAGTGCGGTGGCATTCCAGGTATTTAAACTTATTGGTGTGCTTTATCTTGCGTATCTAGCCTGGGCCATGTGGAAGGAATCTGGAACCATTCAATTTGGTTCCCCCAGCCAAACCAATCTAACTAAAATCGTGCTTAGGGGGTTTTTTATCAACATCCTAAATCCAAAGCTATCCATTTTCTTTTTAGCTTTTCTCCCGCAATTTGTGACGGGTGATATCACAGGTGCACTTTCTCAAATGTTGGTGTTAAGCGGTGTGTTTATGCTGATGACATTAGTCGTGTTTATCGCTTATGGGCTGTTAGCAAATCAAGTGCGGCACCTTGTTTCAAGTTCACCGCGTATTATTCGAGGTATTCAAAAAGCATTCGCAGGTATGTTTGTAGCGCTAGGAGTAAAATTGGCGCTTGCAGACCACACGACCTAAGGGTCAAGCTAAAGCTGTTAGAGCTATCGCTAACATAACTCGCCAGACGTGGGCATTATTCGTCGCTAGTGGCAAACTCGTGAATAGCAGTAACTAATAGATCCAGCGTATCAATTACTGGAACGCTACATTCTAGCTGTTTACTTAAGATTGAAAATTCAGTACATCCAACCACTAGGCATGTTGCGCCTTTTTCTATACATTCATTGGCGGCGTCTTGCATCGTACTCACTTCAACGTCGCTAACACCGGTGGCTTTAATGCGCTTTATGGTGGCGAGTATATTGTCTAGGTCGTCAGGCCAAACTGTGTGTAATTGATGTGGCGAAAATACGCCTTCAAACAGGTTGATATCTATCGTAGCAGGTGAGGCAAGCATGCCAACCTTGTCACCTGATGTGCATATAGCAGTCACGGCGGCAGTGGCCATATCCAGCATGTTTAGCAGTGGGATTGTTACAGCAGTGGTAATCGATGGAGAAAAGTGATGAGCGGTATTGCAAGGAATCGCTATAGCCTGTGCGCCTGCGGTTTGTAATCCTTTGGCCTTTTCAGATAATACAGGGCCTGGATCGTTGCCTTGCCGGTGTAGAATCCAGTCGATCCGCGATGGTACTTGCGGATCCATATCAACCAGTAGAGGTAGATGGCTCATATCATCTTCAGCTTGAACCGCATCAAGTAAACGTTGCTGCAACAACACCGTCGCCTGGGGGCCCATACCGCCAAGAATACCAACTCGTTTAAATTGATTCATTAACTAGATTTTATTTGTACTTAAGAAACGCAGCGATTGGTAAAATCAAACGCCGCGTTGTAACCGAATAAGGCAACAACATAAACAGCGTTCGCTATCACGTCTTCTCGCTGTATTATACTTGTGCAGCCGATTTTTTCAGCTGTTTTTACGGCAAGGTTATAAACGTTCTCTTGCATGGTTTGTCGGATAACATGTAAATAATGAATAATATGATGCCTTCGACATGCAACAATGCTGGATAGAAGACCTGCTAGCGGTATTGGATACCGGCTCAGTCATGCCGGCCACGGAGCAACGTTTTCTCACGCAATCTGCGCTTACCAGGCGAATGTTGTCAGTGGAATCAGCACTGGGCACCCAACTGCTTGATCGCACGCGTAAACCTGTGCAGTTGTTGCCGCACATACTGAACAAGAAGATGACTTGTAGGCAGGGTAGTACTTTTGACAAAGTGCCGCATTTGCCGGACACTAGCGTGCACCGACAACTCCTTAACTATCAATGATATCGTATGTAGCACGTAGGCTGCTCCAATCTGTTTTTGTCATGCTCGCCGTGAGCTTAATAGCGTTTACACTATTCCGGTTTGTAGGCGACCCGATAGCACAGATGGTGGGCCAGGAGACTTCCCTAGAGGATCAAGCTCGTTTACGCAGTGAGATGGGGCTGAACGACCCTTTGATCACTCAGTATGGTCGGTTTGTAAAAAACCTAGCCACTGGCGAATTTGGGTTCTCCTACCGAACTCGACAGCCCATCGGTGAAATGATTCTTAGTCGGCTACCGGCAACGCTCGAGCTTGGGTTTGTCTCGTTACTAATCTCATTATTGTTAGGCATTCCAGCTGGGATTTATACAGCGCTTAATAAAGACGGATTTATATCCAATAGCATACTGGTGGCAACGCTTGTGGGTGTATCCGTGCCGACGTTTGTCATTGGCATATTTTTAATTTATCTATTTGGAGTAACACTGGGTTGGTTGCCCACGTTTGGTCGCGGCGAAGTGGTCGAGATTGGTTGGTGGAAGACTAATTTGTTAACACTTGATGGTTGGCGCTCGCTTATTTTACCTGCACTTACCTTAGGTGTTTATCAGGTAACACTAACCATGCGGCTCATCCGATCCGAGATGCTTGAGGTGCTGCGTACTGACTACATTAAATTTGCGGTAGCTCGAGGCATCGATTATCGAACGGTGCATTATCGCCATGCGCTAAAAAATACGATGGTGCCGGTCATCACCATTATTGGTTTGCAGTTTGGCGGAATCATCGCATTTTCGATTGTTACCGAATCCGTATTTCAATGGCCTGGCATGGGCTTGTTATTTTTGGATTCGATACGCTATGTTGATATCCCTGTGATGTCGGTATATTTGGTATTAATCGCACTAATATTTGTTGTGATTAATCTTATGGTTGATTTACTCTACGCTGTTATTGATCCGCGTGTCAGGCTTAAAGGATAGGTTGCGAATATGTTAAGCCGTCTTAAACGCGCCACCGTTGAAAACGAACTACTCTATTTATTTTTACGCAAACCCTTAGCGCAGCTCGCCTTGTTCGTTGCAACGATGCTGATAGCTGGTGCGTTTTTGGCTAATTGGATTGCACCTACCAATCCCTACGATCTCACCAGTTTTGACTTGCTAGATTCATTGATACCGCCAGCGTGGACAGAGACTGGCGATGCTCGTTTTATACTGGGCACAGATGATCAGGGTCGTGATCTGCTGTCAGCGATTCTATACGGTGCTAGGTTGTCGTTACTCGTTGGTCTAACATCGATTGCGTTTGCCAGTGTGCTGGGAGTGAGTGTTGGTATAACGGCTGGCTATTTGGGCGGGCGCTTCGATGCAATCGTTATGCGCATAGCCGACATACAACTTAGCTTGCCTGCCATACTAACTGCCTTGTTAATTGATGGTGTAGCGCGCGGATTGTTCCCAGGTGCGATGCATGATGAATTGATGATTGTTGTGCTCACTGTTGCGATTGGTTTGTCGCTGTGGGTAAATTTTGCCCGTACGGCGCGAGCCTCGACGTTTGTTGAGAAAAATAAAGAGTATGTGCAGGCTGCTGAAATTATGGGGCAGCACCCCTTGCGTATCATGCTGGTGCAGATACTGCCCAATATTCTTGGGCCGATTATGGTTATCTTGGCGATTGATTTAGCAGTGGCGATTTTGCTTGAAGCCACGTTGTCATTTCTAGGTGTGGGTGTACCGGCTAATCAACCGTCTCTAGGTACCTTGATCAGGATAGGCACTGAATATTTATTTTCCGGCGAGTGGTGGATTGTGATTTTCCCAAGCCTTACGCTAATTGTACTGATCGTTTCAGTCAATATACTGGGTGATTTTTTGCGTGATGCGCTTAATCCGAGGTTGCGCTAATGACCCTATTAGAGATCAATAACCTTACGGTGCGCTACCCCACGCGGTTTGGTGAATTCACCGCAATTGAAGCTATTGATCTTAATATTAGTGAGGGTGAGATACACGGCTTAGTAGGGGAATCTGGTGCGGGTAAATCCACTATTGGTGCGGTAGTGATGGGTTTATTAGAATCGCCTGGCTATATTGCAAGTGGTAATGTCAATATGTTGGGCACAGACCTCACCACGCTTAATCCTACTGATTATCATAAGCTTCGCGGTAATCAACTCGGCATGATATTTCAAGACCCGCAAACTAGTCTTAATCCGCTGTTTACGATTGCAGACCAACTGATTACAACGATTCAGCAACACAATGAAGTATCTGAAAATTCCGCGCGTGAACAAGCCATAGCACTCTTAGATGAAGTGGGTATTGATGATGCCGAAGGCCGTATAGATGATTTTCCTCATCAGTTTTCCGGAGGAATGCGTCAGCGGGTGGTAATAGCGCTAGTACTATGCACTAATCCAAAGCTCATCGTTGCGGATGAGCCCACCACGGCCTTAGATGTATCGATTCAAAAGCGAATTTTGGTGTTGCTTAAAGATCTAGCTAGGCAACGTGGAGTAGGTATCTTGTTGATCACGCATGATATTGGCGTTATTGCTGAAATATGTGATCGTGTGACTGTATTGCGCCAGGGAAAAGTGGTCGAAGTTGGGCCCACTACAAACGTTATCGCTCAGCCCACGCACGAATATACAATTGGATTGATGGCTGCAATACCACTAATTGGCAAACGGCTAGAGCGCTTTCAAAACATTATCGCTGAAGAAGCACCATCTGATGATAATACGCAATGGCATGTTTCCGGTGCATCAGCTGAATATGCAGAGCACTGGCTCCACGAAAATTACACATTACTGCAAAACCAACAACAAGCTGTGGCGTCTGCTAATTCAGATCAAGCGATACTAGTGGTGAATGATCTTGAAGTTAGATATCCACCTGAAAATCCAGGATGGTTTCGTAAAAATCTGGGTTACCAAGCACTAAGCGATATTGATTTTGAATTGAACCGGGGCGAGGTGTTGGGTGTGGTTGGCGAAAGTGGTAGTGGTAAATCGACACTGGCTAAAGCGATTGTTGGCTTGGTAGACTATACGCGCGGCTCAATTAGCTCTAACGGCATAGTATTGGAGCCAGGTAGCCAACGCAGCCGTAAACACGAAGCACGCAGACGCCTGCAGATGATTTTCCAAGATCCGTATTCGTCCTTAAATAATAGGCGAACGGTTGAGCAGATACTGGCAGAGCCGTTGAAATTTTATTCGCTTGTTGATAGCCGCGCTGATCGTCGTAAGTTGCTTGCATCTGTGCTTCAGCTCGTGGAGATGCCGCAGCAAGCATTGCGCAAGTACCCACATCAGTTTTCAGGTGGTCAGCGCCAACGTATTGCCATTGCCCGTTCGCTACTGTGTTTACCTGATCTATTGATATGCGATGAACCTACATCGGCATTGGATGTATCTATCCAAGCGCATGTTTTGAACCTATTAAAAGATCTACAAGATGAGTTTAATATGGCAATTTTATTTATTAGTCATAATTTGGCCGTAGTACGGCAAATGGCAGACAGAGTAGTGGTGCTTAAAGACGGTGAGGTTGTGGAGCAAGGGGATAGCGATGTGTTCTTTACAGCGCCTTCAGCCGAATACAGCAAACTGTTATTGCGCGAAACGCCTTCTCTTTCAATATTGAATTAAGTGAGACTGTCGTCCTGGAACGCCTAGGTGACGTTCCGGCGGTCCGGCGTTCCGGGACGACAGTATTTTCTAGTTGATTGTTACCCAACGTAGAATAAAGAAGTTGTCCGTACGTTGTGTAAGCTTAACCTTATTGGTAGATGCCCAAATCAGAGGCTGTACATACATAGGAATATAAGCGACATCATCTTGCAAAATAGCCGTCACCTCATCAATCATAGTTTGACGCTTGCTATCATCTAGCTCGGTTTGTAGCTCGGGCAATAATTCGTCTACACGAGCGTTGGAATAATCACCAAAATTCCAGCTGCCTAATTTTTTCTCTGTATTTGGCGTACTGGCTAAAAAGCGGATTGGGTGTTCGGCGTCGAATGTGCCCGGCGACCAACCCAGCAGATACATGTCGAATTTATCTTCGCGTAGCTCTGGCCAATACGTGCGTACAGGCATGCTGGTGAGTTTGGCATTAAGACCTACTTTGCTCATCATAGATGCGGCCGCTTTACAGATTGCTTCATCGTTGATGTAACGATCGTTAGGGCATTGTAAGCCGAAGCTAAAGCCGTCTGCATAACCAGCGTCAGCTAGTAGTGCTTTCGCTTTCTCAGGGTCATAGGGTAGGCGAGCTTCCATTGAATTGGAATAACCGCGCATGGCACTAGACACTAGCTGAGAGGCGGGCTGCGCATTGCCGCGCATGATCTTAGCGATCAGTGTGTCAACATCGATGGACATATAAGCCGCTTGCCTCACTCGTTGATCTTGGAACGGGTTTTTTCCGCTTGTTTCATCAGAGAACATCAGTGCATCAGCTTGGTGTGCAAAGCCGAACATCAGTACGCGTGCTTCAACACCTTCGTGCACAGTAAATTCAGAACGTTGCTTGATACCTGGCACGTCTTGCAGCGGTATGGGTGATATAAAATCTATTTCACCTGACAGTAACGCAGCCATGCCAGTAGCGCTTTGACCAATTGGTGTAAAGATCGCCTCAGTTATATTGCTTTCCATATCACCCCACCACTTAGTGTTGGGAATCAATGTAGTTCTTACTCCTGGGTCTCGATCCTTAAGCATAAATGCCGCTGTGCCGTTGGTGTTGCGCGTGGCATAATTTTCCGCTTCTTTGGAGGGCAGTAACGCCTCATTGCTAGTAGCCCAATCGCGATCCAAAATCATAAAGTTGGCAATTGAGTCAGGGAAAAGTGGGTTGGGTGCAGATGTTTTGAAATCGATAGTGTGATCGTCGACCACAACCACTTCAGTTACTGATGCAAACCAAGTGCGTACATCTGATGCTTCTGATGATGCGCGCTCGTATGAAAATAGTACGTCGTCCGCAGTAAAGGCTGCACCGTTGTGGAAGCTTACGTCTTTGCGTAGATTGAAGCGCCAACCTTCTGAGCCCAGGGGCTCCCAGCTTTCAGCTAGAGATCCCTCTATCTTCATTTCCTTGTTACGCCGCACCAAGCCTTCGTAAATATTATTGAGAAACCCTAATACGGGTGCTGTGTTTGTTGCATGCGGATCCATTGTTTGTGGATCAGTTTTGCCAGCCCATCGAAACGTTTCGGCCTGAGCTGTGCCCATGGTTAGTGCGAGTACGGTTGCCGGAATTGCAATCCGTCTTAGGTAGCTTGTCATATTATTCCCCTTAGTCGACGTAGACCAGTGTAACTCAGGATATGTCAATCCGCCAAGCAGCGAGGAGCTGCTCAGCGGGGCATTAATCACCTGAGTTTTATAGGGTTATACTCAATCAAGCGAATGGGAGATTAAGTTTTGTACTAAGCGCGAATCAGGGTGGCCGTTGTACCTTGCATCGTGGCGCTTAGAGGGATGACACGGGTTCCTTCTGGTAGCCGGCTGACAACTGCTTGAACATCTAATGCCTTAGTTGAAAGTGACGACTGATGTTGAATGGAGCTTGAGCTAAAGTGCACCATAATATCTTTGTCAGTTGGTATCACTATCGAGGCACTATTGCACACTGCACCACAATCCATTGTTTCGCCATCGAAGGTGACTATGGCTTGTTCGAGTCGATCGATAGTTATTGGTTTGTCTGTTACGTTTTTGAGTAAAAGAGTTTCGTTACTAGTGCCTGGAATGCTGACCAGGGTTGCTTCGATTGCAATTTTGTTTCGGCCCATTTTACTGCTAGCTTGGTTACCGCGCCGGGTATAATTAGTGCCCAAACTTGCGTTAGAATTTACTGGTAGCGATGCCATTGTTGCTGTAGCACCTGCGGTACCGATTAATCGTTTAAGTGTGTGCCGTTTACCTGAATCAACCATAGTATTCTTGGTTTTCATGATCAAATCCGAATTGGAAGAGAATTTAGGATATCTTAGTTTTAGAATATCAGAATCAGGATTTCCACTAATTTACAGTGTTAACCGGTTAGTTATTGAAAATTGATCCGTACACGGGCGAGCTGGGCTAATTTTGGCGTTTTTTAGAATTTGTAAGCCAAAATAGCCAAAAAATGAAAACTTAAGCTTACAATTTGTTGAACTTTTTGGTGTCAAATTGGTACTAAGATATAGTGTCATTTCTGGCCTATTCTCAAACAAAAATAAACTGGAGTTTTCATTTATGTCTGGATTTAAATCACCGCTGGCTATCGTTGCTGGCACATTGCTTACCGGAATGGTCCAAGCGGCTGATCTTAGCGCTGTGCCATCGGGCACTTACACAGTCGATCCTACTCATGCATACATCCATATTCAATACAGCCATTTGGGTTTGTCCAACCCGATCCTCGCGTTTGATGAATTTACAGTGGATATGGATCTAGATGTTGCTGAGCCCACTAACACTAGCGTTGCAGTCGATATTCAAACAGACAGCATTATTACTGGGTCAGATATTTTTAATGAGCACATCACTGGTGAAAAGTGGTTTGACGCTAGCGCTAATCCTGAAATTAAATTTGCTAGTAAGTCTGTTACAGCCAATAGTGATGGCACGTTTGAATTGATGGGCGACCTAACGATCAAAGGTATGACTAAACCCGTAGCACTCGATGTGACTATCAATGCTGCGATGGACCATCCATTCAAAAAGACGCCAGTGGTGGGGATTAGTGCTGTTGGAAATGTGAATCGCTCTGAATGGGGCTTGGGTGCTAATGCGCCATATATTAGCGATGAAGTGAAACTTGAGATTCAAGCTGAGATGTTTAAAACAGAATAGTTAGGCAATTGGCCTAGTGACTATATGTAGTGGTCAACCGTTCTAGGTTGACCACCTTTTTACCCTAAAAAACCTCCTAAAATAAGCATCACAATGTTAGAGATCTTACGCCTATGTCACTTCGGCCCGTAGTTGCAACATCGGCTGCACAAGCAACGATGGAAGGCGCTGGAGTCAAACTGCATCGTGCTTTTGGTTTTCACGAACCCACTCGATACGATCCTTTTTTGTTATTCGATGATTTTCGAAACGACAAACCCGAAGATTACGCTGCGGGGTTTCCGTGGCATCCTCACCGAGGCATTGAGACCATCACCTATGTGTTGAGTGGCACTGTTGACCATGGCGATAGCTTAGGGAATGCTGGCACGCTGGGCGCCGGTTCTGTGCAATGGATGACGGCTGGTTCAGGAATTCTGCACCAAGAAATGCCTAAAGGTAATGAGCAAGGTCAGATGCATGGGTTTCAACTGTGGGCCAATTTACCAGGTGCGCTAAAAATGACTGCGCCTCGCTATCAAGATATACAAGGACAAGACATCCCCGAGGTGATTGATGATGATGGCACGCGTGTCAAAGTCATAATTGGTAATTTTTGGGGTAAGAGTGGACCCGTGGATGGCATAGCAGCGGACCCGCAGTATTTGGATATCGCAATTCCAGCAGGTGTTCGTAAAACCTTACCCGTGGATACTTATCGGCATGCGTTTGCTTATGTATTTGAAGGCGCTGGTCAGTTTGTTGATGCGTCAACGCCAACGGGCGTGCTGGTAGAAAAAGAGCTCAAAGGGCAGGAAGTTAATATTCGCGATCTAAGTGGAGACAGAACACTTGTGGAATTTGGCACTGGTGATGAAATAACGGTTCAGGCTGGGCCTGTGGGTTTACGTTTTCTGTTGGTGTCCGGTGCGCCAATAAAGGAGCCTGTTGCTTGGCATGGGCCGATTGTGATGAACACTACCGACGAGCTCCAACAGGCGATGAATGATCTACGCAACGATACGTTTATTAAGCCTGTTAGTTAGTTGCTTGAGCAAATACCAATCCTTGTTAACGTAATTTAAAATTCAATGGCACCGTAATCGTTTTTGATGAGTCGGTGAAGGTCTCAGGGAAGGCTTCGAAACGACCGACTCCTGCAACCGCCGACAGTGCTGCTTTGTCTAGATCATCAACGCCGGAGCTCTCAACAAGCGTTATTTGGCTGATTGTGCCGTCGGACATTATGTTGAATGACACCTTAACGCTGCCTTCCTTTTTCCTTCGCCGTGCCTTGCGAGGGTACACACGGTTTTTCTGAATCGCAGCCCGTAGCCGATCCATGTAACGGACCTCGGCTTGTTGCTGCTCCGGTGTGACGACAACTTCTGTTTTTTGTGGCTCTGGAACTGCTGCGACTGCCTTTGGCTCAGGTTTTGGCTCAGGTTTCGGCTCAGGTTCTGGCTCAGTTTCTGGCTCAGGTTCCGGCTCGGCCTGCTCAAACATCGCCATATCTAGTGGGGTGCTGGCTTCTAATGGTGCAGCAGATGTCGGCAGTGAGTCGCGATTAACGACCAGCCCGACTAACGCAAGATGAAACAAAATGGACAGTGCAAAACCAACGAACTTCGAGTTCAACTGTTCGTCCTGGTCAGTACCGAGACTTTATCCAGCGAAAGCCGCTTTAAAATGTCGATGATGGCAACGAACTGTTTAAATTCAACACTCTCATCCATCAACAATAAAATTGGCGTGTCAGTGGGCAGCGCTTGTAATTGCAGCTCTGCAGCTTCTAAAGTCATTTCGATACCATCGATAAAGAGTATGCCGTCTCTATCTACGGCAATTTGGACACGTTCGATATTGTCTGCAGCGGTTGCAGCGCTAGAGGAGGGCAGATCAATATCAAGCTGACCATTGGTCACGAATGTCGCTGTTGTTAACACTATGGCTAACAACACCAACATGATGTCTATAAATGGTATGACGTTGATGGAGTCAAACTTTTTCATTAGTTTTGATCAGTCACACCATGTGCAAGCTTCCAGAAAGAAATAATTCGCTCCGCTTTTGCCACTAACATGTTGTAGAAAACCATTGCAGGTATTGCCACTAGCAATCCCAATGCGGTTGCCTTAAGTGCGAGCGCCAAGCCCACCATGACTGAGTTGGTATCGATCTGCCCACTTTGGCCGATATCGTAGAACGTAATCATGATGCCAAAGACGGTGCCAAGTAAGCCAACATAGGGTGCGTTAGAGGCAATTGTGGCGATCACTGGCAAACCCTTGTTTAAATCAAGCTTTAACCGCTCCAGCTGCGGGTAGCGTTCTACCTTTATGCGGCTGAAGCTTATGGCTCTTTCAATGGTGTAGGCCAGTGCGAGAAAGCTCATGATTCCCAGCACAGCGAAAACGCTAATGTCGAGATATTGTTTAATAAATTCCATGTTTAGAATGATGCCTTAAAACCAATCGAGAAGAATCCTTCGTTTTGGGTTAATAACTCTCTTTCCGTGTAGTCAGCATTGTAGTCATATTCAGCTGCGTTTTTTGTACCTAAGAGGTTTTGAATCTCAAAATAGGCTCCCATAGTGTTGTCTTTTTTGCGTTTGAAGGTCCTGTCGATTCGTAAATCAACCCGGTGATAGAGTGGAAACCGCTTTGAATTCAATTTGCCGTAGTTTGGGCGATAAAATCCAGGGGTGTTGGGATCCTCGCTTGCATCGATAACAGGTGTGTAGGGAGCGCCACTATGCGCCCAAAGCCTAGCACCTAAAGACCACCGATCATTGAATTTGTAACTTCCTACTAAGCTAACATTAATCGGTTGGTCGTATTCGAACACAAAGCTCTCGCCTGTGCGTTTGTCTTTACGACTCGCTTCCGATAGCGATATGGATGCCCAGCCAGAAAACTTATTGGTTAAATTCTTGCGAATCAGCGTATCTAAACCGAAAGCGCTTCCTTCACCATCGCTTGTGTAGTTAAGCTCGGTGTCGGTGGTTGCTAGGTTATCGAGTGATTTGTAATACAGTTCTGATTTCACACTCCAGCCACGACTAAAAGAGCGTTGCACTCCCACTTGAGCATGCAATGCACTGGAGTATTCGATATCTGGATTGCCAAACACTCTCGAACTGACAACGTAGTCTGGTGCCTGGTTATATTGCCCAAGCCCTGCGCTGATTATTGTGTCGTCACTCAAGGCGTATTCTGCTGTAAACCGTGGTTCTACAAATTGCTTGTCTAAGTAGTCTTCGGTATGAAAAGACAGGCCAGGATATAGCGTTAATCGATCATTTACGAACCAACTATCTTTTACAAATGCTCGTGTGCTTGTGTAGGTGTCATTCAGTTGCTCGGTTTGTTTTTCAACGCCTGTGAAAAAGCACTCGACTTCAAATTCGCCGCAGGGGGGAAGACTAAAGGAGACATCTAAATCGATATCCTGTTTGGTGATTTGTGCACCAATAGTTAAATCGTGCTGGCTATTGAGTGCATAGTTAGCATGGCTCTTTAGCATAATTGAGTCATCGATTAAGTCGAAGGAGCCAGCATTGCCTATTGACCCTTTGTCACCAGAGCGGCTATGTGAAAACAACGATTTGAAACTGAGTTTTTCGTTCGCAACGTGATCCCAAACTAGCGCCTGCTGATGAAATCGCTGCTCAAAGGAAGTGGTGCCGGCAAAAATTGGATCGGTGTCGACATCTTTGGATCCCTCTTCGGCTTCAATAGCCGCGATATCGGATGCACCGTTAAGCTGTGCTGTTATTTTATTTTCTTCACTTGGTTTCCATACGTACTTACCTTGGTAGTCGGAGTACTTAGGGAACTCTATGATAGAAAATCCTTCCTCATCTGGCTCCTCATCTTGGAGTTGATCACCTATCAGCAAATCCAGATAACTTATGCGCCCGGCTAGATAAAACGATTGTGTTTCACTTATTGGGCCTTCAATTAATGCTCCAGCCTGAAATAGGCTGATATCGACCGAGCCACGTAGCCGATCAGTTTTAGGCTCTCGCAACTCGATATCAAATACACCACCGTTTACGCCAGAAAATTCTGGTCCATAAGCTGACTGATAAATATTGAAAGTTTTGATTAAATCAGGATGAAAAACGCTGAGACCCAAGGTATGAAATAAGTAACCTGTTGGGGCGAAGTCGGTTTGAAAATAGTTGTCACCAGGCCGTGATCCACGCACCGCGGGCAATCCTTCCTCATCATCGGCGTAGTTGAACCCTGGTAATGATTGCAGTGTACGAAGCGGATCGCCCCCCGAGCCGGGTGCTGTACTAAGCGTATCGCCACTAATGCCTATGCCTAGCGGTAGTGCTGTTTCTGGTTCGCCTTCTTCCTCTACGACGATCTCTTCTAGTTCAGTTATGTCAGTTTCTACCGTTTGCGCGAAAACAATCGAAGTAGGGCAACACAATGACAACAACAATACTGTTGAATATCTATTTTGCCCAGTAGATTGCTTGGACGATGCTGTAGTGATTCGCGAATGCGTATCTGCTGCTAACTGACGTGTACACATATTTTTGTCATATCCTTTTGTATTACCTGGCCAAGCTGCAGCTTTTTTGTAAAAGCGCGATGCTAGATGATGTTATATAGGATAGAGCTAGGCTGCTGTGTAACCGTTTGTAATCCGAGTGCGCGTCGTTCGTCCGAAACCTAGGGACGTGCATGGCTTAGAGCCAGAATTGGAGTGCTCAAACGCCCGGCTGCTGGCTTAGCCGAGCAATATGTTGTGTTTTTTGCGAATTGCTTGATCGGCATCTGCGCTTAAGTATTCGGGCTGATGCGTATCAAGAATTTCTCTTGCCTTAACGCTGGCTCGTTGCCACATATCCTTGGCCCCATCCTCCTCCCATACTGGCGGTTGGGCGCGATCAGTTAGTGTGCTGGGCCAGAAGTAATCACGTTGCATAGCATTCATGGTGTGCTGTGAACCTAAAAAGTGCCCATCACCAAACACGGCTTGCTCTATTGCGTCAAAGCCTAGTGTTTCCTCATTGACTTCAACTCCGCGGAGCACGCGATAAACTTGTGAAAGCATTTCGTCATCAATCACCATTGCTTCAAACGATACGCCCAGTAAACTTGCCATCATGCCGGAGGATTCGTAAATCATATTGCAGCCAGCAAGGCCAACACCTAATGATGACATGGCTTTTTCCAAGCCCATCTGTGCATCAACGGCCTTAGCGTCACTCATGCTCGATGCTGCACCTGAGGGTAAACCCAGCCAGTTGGAGAGTTGCGCAGAGGCAGCATTAAGTAAAGTGATCTCGCCACCACTGCCACAAAATGATCCGGTGCGTAAATCAATAACAAAAGGCCAGTTAGAGAAAATCATCGGGTAGCCAGGCTCATGCACATTGACCATCATTAAGGCTGCCAGTGTTTCAGCCAATGTTGATGACAACATACCTGCGATAGTGGCAGGCGCTGTTGCACCTGATTGAGCGGCGATAATATTGTTTAAGGGCAC
>CALGND010000088.1 GCA_937958675.1 uncultured Granulosicoccaceae bacterium | reverse complement strand
GCTGGTAACGTTTCCGCAGATACGGGTTTGGATAATAGATAACCCTGCACACTACTGCATCCTGCCTGGTTCAACCAAGCGAGTTGGTCTGGTGTTTCGACACCTTCTCCAAGGCAGCTAACATTCAGCCCTTTTGAGATAGCCACGATACCATTGACGACAGCCTGCTTTTTTGGATCGTGCTCAACGCCATCAACAAACGAGCGATCTATCTTGATACAGTCGATAGGAAGCTGTACAAGGTACGTTAACGAGGCGTAGCCAGTACCAAAATCATCCAAAGCAATACTGATTCCTACATCGCTCAATTGCTTGGCCAGTTCGGATGCATGTTCTGGATGCTTCAAGAAAGCGGTTTCAGTCAATTCGATTTCTAGATCCTTTGCATCTATCCCGGAAGTATTAAGTGCCTGAGTGAGTCGGTTTAATAGATTCAACCGAGGTGAGAACTCGACGGCCGAGATGTTTACCGCCAGCGTCAACGAGGGGAAGCGTTTTTGCCATTCGACCATATCCGCCAGCGCATGTTTGAGTACCCAATCGGTTACAGAGCTGATCATGCCGCTGTTCTCTGCTAATGGAATGAATACATCGGGCGGGATCATGCCATATGTGTGATGCTTCCATCGTAGCAGCACTTCAACACAGTGTGCCTCTAGTGTGTGTATGTCGAACTGTGGCTGATAGACAAGTGAGAGTTGGTCAGTTTCTATTGCGGTAATGAGATCGTTTTGTAATTGCAATTGATAAGACTGCTGATTGGCGAGTTGTTGGTTAAACAGGTGATATTGATTGCGTCCCTTTTCCTTGGCCTTATACATGGCGATGTCGGAATGCTTGATAAGATCATCCGCCGTTGATCCATGCTGTGGGTATTTGCAAATGCCGATGCTTAGGCCTAGAGTGAGTTCCTGGTTGGAAATATGAAACGGCTCACGCACCTTTTCTAAAAACTGTTTTGCCAGTGATTCTACTGATTCCCGATCAGTCATTTTGGTTAGAAGCACCATGAACTCGTCTCCACCGATACGTGCAAGCGTGTCTGAGTCATTCAATATTGCTTGCATACGTTGTGATGCTTCTATTAATACTTGATCACCAATAGCGTGGCCCATCGTGTCGTTGATGTTTTTAAATAAATCAAGATCCAAATACATCAAGCAGGTATCATCGTCGACGGTACTGCCGTCGATGGCTCTATTAAGCTGTTCATTAAATTCTTTGCGATTACAAAGGCCTGTTAATGGATCTGTCTTAGCTTGTTTAACATTCTCTTGTTGTACCCGTATACGTTCAAGCGTGGAGTTTGCAAGCCTGGCCAAGGTGTTTAGTACTGATTTTGCGTCATCAAGATGTAGTTCAGTACCTTGCGAGGTGATATTCAAGCATCGGCGAGGTTGAGATTTGCAAATTATCGGAAATGACCAAACATGGTTATACCCAAGTTTTCCCAATGACCGATGGGCTCTGTTTTTAGAATTGAGTAGATCGGTATTGTAATTTTGCTTGCCGTGTACAAGGCAATCTTCTAAACCTGATTCGTGCAGGGGCACTCGAGTGCCGTTGGTGTCAGTGCCGTTGCCCACAAGCCCAACTATCTTGACAAAATTGGGGTCAGTGTCGAGCTCGCAAAAACTCACTCGATGCGCATTAGCAAGGTCTGCTGCGCAAATGGCAACATGATTTAAGGCCTCGTCGACAGTCTCGGCGGCCAATAGGGTTTCACTTAGTACGTTTAAATACTCTAGGTGCTTTGCATACAGCCGATGTCTGGACACTTGCCCATCTGATCTAAACGCGACTGTGTGAGTAATAGATGTAGCCAGTAATGCAGAGATTTTCTCCAGTCTAAACCTGTCTTCCTTTTGATAGTAATGATGCCTTGAGGCAATGTTAATGGTGCCGACTATCTCTAAGCCTGAGATGAGGGGAACAATAAGCACAGATACCATCCCAGCATTGTGCAGCAGAAGATTGATCTTTCTATCAAGGTTATCACCGGGTTGGTAGATAATTGGGGTTGCTACGCTCTGAGCGTAAGCCTGGTAGGAGGTGAAAGAAACCATCTTTTCACCTGTAAGCAGATCAATGCTTACGTCGTCTGCATTGTGCATTGCCAGAATGTCGATGTGCTTATCCTCAATACCGTAATGGGTAATTGTGACGTGATCGGCAGGCAGAAAATCTGGGATGTTATTGACGATGCAGTCATAAATCTCGTCCTTGGAGTCGAGATCTGAAATTTGCTCGATCAAGCGCCCCAATTTGGTCAGTACGGTGTTTTCCTCAATTAGCATCAGAGTGAATTATTATCGGATTAAGCGTTATTGCTGATTGCAAAGTTATCTGGCGTTAAAGCTGTATCGGCTTTTGTTGCTAAAAATCCGCAAAAATGTTGCCCGTTGGTTGGCAGGTTGTTGCTTGTAACCGTTAGTTTTGTACAAAATTTTGAAGTAGTCTAGGCTCTGCAAAGCCTGACGTTTTGGCGGTGTTTTATACGCCAAAAAAAGTGTTTGCCCGATATTGTAAAACTGTGTGTTATCGAGCACTGACTCTGCTAGCACTCAACTCGGATAGCGATACAGCGTCGTGGTGCTTTCTTATTGAATCAGTGACGATACCAATAATTGCATTCGTGCTCCGCAATCACCCTGAATTTTCAAGGTAGCCATATCATCAGCCCGGGTCATGCCATTGTTAACGATCACGATAGCTTGTCCGCGTTTTTGCGCATCGAGGCAGAAGCGGAATCCTGAATAGACCATCAACGATGACCCTATCACGAGCAAGGCATCAGCTTGTTCGAGTGCTTGCATGGCATGCCGGACAGTGTCACGCGGTACATTCTCTCCGTAAAAAACGACATCGGGTTTAACTATATTTCCACATTGTCCACAAGGCGGTACATGCATCTCATCTAAATTGGATAGTTCCAGATCAGCATCCCCGTCCGGCGCATGAGCGGCTGTTAGGGAGCTTAGCCAAGGATTGTTATCTACTAATTGGGATTGGAAGAGATCACGGCTTGTGGTGTGCGAGCACTCAATACAGCTCACAGTTGCTAATACTCCGTGCAGATCTATTACGTTCTCATGGCCTGCTTTTTGATGAAGTTGATCAACGTTTTGGGTGACTAGCTGTGTGACATTCCCAGATTCTTGCAATGATCGTAGCGCATGGTGCGCCGTCCCAGGCTTTGCTTGGCTAAAGCTGGGCCAACCCACCGAGCTACGTGCCCAATAACGTTTGCGGGCTAACTCATTGCCGATAAACACCTGACCGGTAATCGGTTGGCGGCGCTTCCACTGTCCTTGTGCATCACGGTAGTCACCGAGTCCGCTAGCGGTACTACAGCCGGCACCGGTAAGCACAAACAATCGGGGTGAGTTTTCGACAAACTGGGCAAATGCCTCATCATCGGCATCTTGAGCATGGAGAGGTAGCTTATTCATTTTCAGCATATGGCTTAACGTATGTCATGCTGGGTATTATTGCAAATGAATCGTAACAGGGTTAAATCACAGTGAGTATGGACAGGAGATACCTGATTGTTCTGGGCGCTTTGCTGGTGCAGAGCGTCACCATCGGATGCGTTTTTGCTTATGGTGTTTTTTTTACGGTGCTAGAGGAAGAATTCGGCTGGTCACGTACTCAGCTATCCACGGCTACTGCATTGGCCTTTCTAAGTATGGGTTGTACGGCTATTGTCGCCGGTCGCCTCAATGATCAGATTGGTCCAAGGTGGGTGATAGCAGTCACTGGTACCTGTACAGGTGCTGCCTATTTATTTATGTATTTCTTATCCAGCCCGTGGCAGTTGTATTTGATCTATGGCGTGTTTGTAGGTTTAGGTTTGGCGGCGCATGATGTGGTCACGCTATCAACCGTAGCCCGTTGGTTTCCACGGCGTCGCGGTGTGATGAGTGGAGTGGTTAAGGTGGGTACGGCGGGTGGTCAAATGCTAGTGCCACTGCTGGCGATTGCGTTAATCAGCTCTGTAGGTTGGCGTCATGCATTTGTTGTACTGGGATTGTGCGCAATTGCTTTGTTGTTAGTGGCTGCGTGGTTGATTGGCTTAAAACCGGCAGAGCCGCGTCAGGTAGAGGCACCAGTACTCGAAACTACCGGGCTAAGTTTCAAGCAGGCGCGAGGCACCAGGCAATTATGGATAATGTGTGCAATGCAGTTTTTCTTTTTTTCAAGCCTCACCACAATTCCTACCCATATAGCATCGCATGGCGTGGACAGCGGAATGACAGCAACGGTTGCCGCAACTTTACTATCGACTATTGCAGCCAGCAGTATTGCTGGTCGACTTTTAGTAGGCCTATCAGCAGATAAGCTGGGCGGGCAGCATACGTTTATTCTTTGTCTTACCGGGTTGGCGTTAAGCTTAGGGTCGCTAGTGTATATAACATCACCCTCTATGCTGTATGGATTCGCAATAGTCTATGGATTTTCTCATGGTGGTCTGTTTACCGTAGTCTCTCCAACCGTTGCCGAGTACTTTGGTATGCGGGCACATGGCGTTATATTCGGTGCAATAGTATTTTTTGGAACCATTGGCGGGTCCAGTATGCCGGTCATCACCGGAATGATCTTTGATAAGCTTGGCAGCTATGATATTGCTTTTGGATTGTTGGCAACGATGGCTGCATTAAGTCTGGTGTTGGCAACCCTATTGGGCAAACCAAAAGTGTAATAGACCATTTCGTAGTAGTCACGTGTATTGTCATCCGTATACTTTGTTCCGCATTGTTAGCCCGTATACATCGTATACTTTGTTGTAGGGTATAGTTTGTATGTGTGCCCCCGGCCAAATGCTTGAGCACGTATCTGATGAATTGACTCCCTCTGGCTACTATTGAAGATATGACCACCAAGATTATCCAAAAACACGCCGAACTCGGTACTCGTGAATTCGAACTGATTGACGATGCGATCGAGTATCAAATCTCAAGTCCTTTTGGCGACGAAGAGCTTTCAGTCGTACTGTCGGTGTTGTCGCCCGAACCCGTCGTGGATGGATCGATGCTGTATTTCTTGAGTGAGGTCAATCGAGAGGCATTGATCAAGTTGTTTGTTGATTTGCCGGATGCTGAGACGTTCGCAGAGTTCGTACGCACCGTGCAGCTGCGCATTAAGGAAGAGGATTTTGGCAAGCTCAGTGCGGATAATCGAAAATCGGCGATCACGAAAGAGCAGGTCGACACCACCATCGACATGCTGGAGACTTACATGGATCCTGCGAGTATCGATGAGCTGCTTTCGAATCTACGCAGCCTTTCGGAAGCGCCGAGTGATCATGAGCGACTTAACCAGGTGGTGGAGGCATTTCATAAGCTCGGTGTACAACAAGGCTCGGTGCTGACCTATGCCCCCTTCTTTAGTACGCTGCTTTCCACCACAGACTTCGATGATCTCTAAGATTGGCGATTGATGTGCAGATAGGCAAGATAGGACGAGATAAAGCATGACAGCGCAAGTGGAAATTTACGGTACTAGCTTCTGTCGTCATTGCTTGGCTGCACGTGAGCTACTGAGCTCAAAGCGGATTGACTACACCGAATACCTTATTGACCTTAAGCCACTGGAGCGTGCTGAGATGTTACGCCGCTGCGGGCGCAAGAAAGTACCGCAGATATTGATCAATGACGTACCCATTGGCGGAGACGAGGATCTGATGGTGCTGAATATGAGTGGAGAGCTTGACCGCTTGTTAAAGCTTACTTGAATCTCTTGGCTCAGTTTCTCAGCTCATTTTTTGTCACAACTGAGCTTTGAAGAGCTTGAGCATCATTAGGGTTCGCGGTATCGCAGGCTCAAATATCCCTATACTGAGCCCTTATCAAATTCTTTGCTAGTCATCACCTTAAGGCTTGTCTCATAGCCCTTTAACACTTCCTCTGTAACTTGTACTGAAGTTTCTGAGAGTTGATTGGCGAAAGTGTCTGAAAACAGGATGGGCGTGTTTAGCTTGCTGCACAGGCTTTCGATGCGAGCGGTTGTATTGACCGCTTGCCCCATGACGGTAAAGTCGATTCGTGATTTTGAACCGATGTTGCCATAGTGCACCTGGCCAAAGTGCATACCGACACCGAACTCAACTTCTAAAGGAGGGTCGATTTTATTCGCAAGCTGTACCGCTTGCTTTGCTGCCGCCAGCGCTTTTTCACAAACCGTTGAGGCATCCAAGGTTTCGTCTTCTAGCGGAAATACAGCCAATACACTGTCACCGATGAATTTTAATATCTCGCCACCGTTGTCTTCAATTGCATCGCAGATGACATCAAAATACCGGTTAGCCATGGCTAGGGCTTCTTCACCAGAGACACGTGTGTTTAACCCGGTCCAATCACGAATATCACTCATCAAAATGGCGGCTTTGATCTGTTCGATGTCGCCTCGTCTGATTTGACCATGCAGGACACGTTGCCCTGTACGGTTACCAAGATAGGCTTGAGTAATCGCTTTGGACACACGCTTTTCGCTAAACACTTCAGCAATAGGAGCGATAACAGTTGCAAGCTTAGTTAGTTGAGCGATGTCTGAATGATCAAACCCTCCGGGTTTGTCGCTTGTATAAGCAATAATTGCGAATGATTCTGTGAAGGGTAGCGGTAATCCCAGGTAGTCAGTGCCACCACCGGCTTTTATCTCATGTAGAGAAGTGTGTTCATCCTTGTGCAGAGGCTCCTCAAGGCGCTTACGATAAGCTGATTCGGTCTCAATAATGATAGAAAACGGGCTACCCAAAAATGATGGTCGTTGTTCAATGCCGTGTGTCGACTCAATAGGCTTGATGAAGGCTTCGTCTTTAGACCAGGCGGTAGTCGATGCTGCTACGAGCGGGTGCAGGGTGCGCATGGATAGCCTCATTCGTGATAACGGCGCTCCAGCGTTGTGCAACGCGCTGCCAAGGTTACGCGTAAATTCTTCAATAGAGGAGACGAGCCTGCCTTCGCTTAGTAGCCAGTTGATAACAGGTTCTACCTGCCATGCGATGTTTGAATCGTTTGCGTCCCCGGATTGATCGTTCAAATGATTGCTCATAGGTAAAGAATACAGTATTGCTAAACTGACAGCTGGGTTGCCGGTAAATGAGGTATTGCCGTGCGATGTTTTCTTGCTTGGGGTAAAAGTGTTAATCAGATGGCCGGTCGCACGTACGAACGGAAAGTAATGACTCAGAGCTGTAATTAGCAAGGTTGGATAAACTATCTAACGGCCCCATGACTGCAATTATTGGTGTGATACGATTGGCTATATGTTAGAAGCATATATCATCACACTACTCGGGGTTGCCGCAGCACAAGCATCACCTGGCCCAAATTTAATGGCTGTCGCATCTATAGGATTGGGGCAAGGGCGTAGAGCTGCATTACTTGTGACACTCGGAATTTCCTCCGGTATGCTGATTTGGGCGGTAGCGGTGTCTTATGGTTTAGGCGCGTTATTTACCACTTATCCTTTAACTTTGATCGTACTTAAAATTGTGGGTGGTAGCTATTTGTTGTGGCTTGCCTTCCGAGCGCTGAAATCCGCTATTGCAAACAAGCCAAGCAAAATCGTATCGCATAGTGAACACTATGGTGACTTGGCGAGTTGGAGGCATGGCCTCTTTGTTGTGCTCACAAACCCTAAGGCTGCGCTTATGTGGTCTGCAGTTGCTACCTTCCTATTTGGTTCGGGTCTCGACACTTGGCAAGTCGCGTTGTTTGGGCCAATAGGGGCTAGCAGTGGGTTCATTATCTATGGAGCGTATTCTTTATTATTCTCCACTAGAGCTGCCAATAGTTTCTACAAGGATTTCTCCCGTTGGTTTGAGTCTTTGTTCAGTGCTGCGTTTGCTGTGCTTGGTGGCAAGTTGTTGTTTGACGGGTTGCGATCTCTACGGTAGATAAGAAAGAGTGCTATAGCGGCTAAAGAAGTCACGCTGGAAACTTCCGGGCTATACGTAGGTTATTATGAAGTTACTGGCCTGTATCGTTAGGTTTAGCTGAAGGTGGCTTTCGCCCACTTCATAAAATTATTCACCTAGCAGGATTCATCTTTATCAGGCCATACGAGAAGGATACTGCAGTGAAACTAAAACCAATCAATTCAGCTAAAGCGCCCAAACCTGTCGGGCCTTACTCTCAGGCTGCTGAACTTACCGATTATAAACGGCTTGTGTTTGTCAGTGGCCAAGTTCCGGTTTCCTTGGATGGCGCAACGCCTACAAGTTTTAAAGATCAATGTGATCTAACGTGGAAAAATGTAATCGCACAATTAGAGGAGGCCAATATGGGGGTTGAGAATCTTGTCAAGGTGAATACTTTTCTTGCCTCACGCGAGCACTTGGAAATAAACCGAGATATACGTCACGAGCATCTGGGTGAGCATGCTCCTGCACTGAGTGTGGTAATCGCGGGCATATTTGATGAGGAATGGCTAATAGAAATTGAGGCGATAGCGGCTGGTTAGCTTGGCGGCTTCAAACAGAACGTGCTCTTCGTTTTGCCAATAGCAAATGCACGCTGATCGCTAGCACATAGCAAATCACGACAAACGCAATCATTGCGCCTATTCCGCCGGCCAATACGATAGCGAGCAGTAACGGTGTACCTAAGAGATTGCCCATGTTACCGGCTTGCGCAAGGGTTCCATTAGCAAGTGCTTGAGCTGATCCAGTTTTATTTAACTGAGGGATCGACGCGAAGCTTGCACCTTGCACTAACCCTAATGCTGAGAAAAGCGCTATGCACAGGAGTGGTTCGGAAGGAAACCAACTTAGAGGAACAGCGAAAAGAATTGCCGCGATAAAACCGATGATTAGTACGTGTACGGCGGACATATAACGCAATAGTATGATGCCGATTGTTAACGAGGAAATAATGCTTGCTATTGGCAACGCTGCTGCGGTAAAGGCGCGGGCTTCTGATTCCATCAAGCTGGGTAGAATGGAGAGTAGTGCTACGAATGTCATTGTGTAGAAAAGCCAACCGGCGCCGGGTGCTGCGATGGATGCGGATGTCCAGGCGTTTTTGTGGGTTGTGATTAGGTTGGTTGGGGTGAGGGCGTGGTTGTTAGATGTGCCGGGCGCTGGCCGTGGATCTTGCAACGCCGGAGCGCCGAAACGTCGGACAGCGCCTACGCGGGGAAGATGGGGTTTGTTAGGGATTGTGAACAGGACAATCAGTGCTATTGAAGCCATATAGCATCCGTGCAAGAGAAATAAGGTTGATAAGCCGTATGACTCAACTAGTGCAATACCGAACCAACCGGTTAAGGCGAACGCTACTCCAAAGAATGTACCCCAGAGTGTCATTGCTATTGGTCGGTATCGGTCGGTGCTGTTTAGAGCGATTAATGTTGGAGCGGACACAACTATGGCAAGATGGGATGCGCCTTCTAGCACTCTGCTTAATAGGAAGATTGGGAGTGAAAGCAGATAGGACTGTACCAACGAAACTGTAGCGCCTAGTACCAAGCCAACGATTAAAAATCGGCGTAGCCCAACTTTTGTGGCAAGCGCGCCTGCTATGAGCCCGAATAGTGCACCGAATAGGCTAATAACGGAAACAAGGAGCCCTAAGGTTGATCCGGTGTTTGGATAAAGCAGCTCAAGCTCAGGAAGGAACAGGCTTAGCTTTGAGAACTGCACAGCCGCACCAAGGCCAGCTGCCCATAAAACCATAACGCGGATGCTACCCATAGCTTGATGCATCACCCGATAGTGATCGATATCGACTTTTAGCGCTACGCATAAATTATGCGTGCACTACAACCTACAAGAGTCTCACTAAATGGGCTTTATAACATTAGGTGCTAGGCTTTCTCTCTAGTAGGGTACACAGCCTGGCTGGACTACCGTCTGATAGCCATACGCGTTCCCACAGCATCTTTCCTGGAATAATGGGCAGAAATCCAGAGTCGTATTGCTCTAATTCGATTTCAACTGGAGCAGGCTGGGTATGTTTCCACCATCCTAGCAATTCCAAATTGGCTTCTGCAGCATAAATGGCTGGGCTGGCAGCTCCCCACACTGACTTTCCAATGAGTTTTCTTGAAGGTACATTCCATTCGGCGATCCGTCCAGGAGAGGCTGCCAATAGTATGTGATCGACGTCTCGGATAAGGTGAACGGTTAGAGAGGACGACTCCACGAGACGACGAAGCGTTGCATCATTGCTTTGCTTGGGGCTAAGTGCTCGTAAAATAGCATGGGCGTGTAAGTTGTCCGGCTTTATGTCACCGCGTTCCCATCTCGACACCGTTGCTTGATCGACACCAGCGAGCTGTGCAACATAGGCCTGTTTAAACCCGCAGGCACGTCTCAGGCGTCGAAGTCGTGCACCAAATCCTGGAAGGGGTCTGGTGGTGTTAGGCGCTAGTGTGGCAATTGGATTCTTCATTTTGGCGACACGTATACAGTGCGTTTTTTGAATACAGAAGTTAAAGGCTCGATCTTCAGGTTACTACCTTTTTCTCGGTTTTCCTATATCGGTTTTCGATACAAAAAGCTAAGATCGTTGTATCACGCTGATGTGAGGGCGTGTCATGGGCTCTAAAGAGTGAAATGCCACCAGGATCCAAAGCTGACATGCGCGACTTATCAAAAGGGCTAGAGAACAATCTTCGATTGTTTACTCGCTACAAAGCTGCCTCCAGTGTGCTGCCTTGGTTGCCGGTGTTCTTTTTATTTTTTCTCGAGCGGGTGCCCCTGGGTGATGCTGTGTTGCTGGGCTCGGCGTATTATTTTGCCGTATTTTTGCTGGAGGTGCCCTCCGGTTACTGTTCCGATCGTTTTGGGCGTCGTCCTACACTCATCCTTGCGTCAATCATGACACTAATCGCTTGCGCCACGTTTGTATTGGCGGGTTCGTTTACTGTTTTATTGATCGCGCAGGTTTTGTTAGCGGCAGGCGTTGCATTCCAGTCAGGCAGTGATAGTGCGATATTGTATGACTCTTTGCATGCACTGGGGCGTGAGCATGAATACACAGAGCGTGAGACAGTCGCTCAGAAATGGAGCATGATCGCGCTTGCATGTTCATGCCTTGTTGGTGGTGCGTTTGGCTTGATCGATTTGCGTTTAGCGTATGTCGTTGCAATGGTGGCAGCCCTTGTTGCAGTGATTCAGTGCATAAGCTTTGTGGAACCACCGATTGAAGGCGATGCACAGGCAGCTGGTTTTTTGCAACAAATGAAAGAGACGCTGGGTTTTTTCTCTCAACCCCTATTGGGCTGGATACTGGGCTTTTTTATCGTTGGTTATGCGCTTGAGCATATTCCTTATGAGTTTTATCAACCGTATTTGAAGCTCCTGGGTGAAACCTCGATGACCGGCTGGATGGATGCAGGTTCTGCACCGGTAGTCTCTGGCGTGCTGATCAGTATCTCGATGTTCGGTGGGGCGATTGGTGCGGCGGTTAGTCAGCACCTAATCGATCGAGTGGGCCTGCGTACGCTATTGCTGCTAAGTATTTTAATACAGATAATGATCATTGCTGGTCTGTCGTTGGTATTGCACCCAATCATATTAGTGCTGGTGATGTTTCGAAACTTTTCGATGTCGATGGCCCGCGGGCCGATGCTTGGTGCAATTGCGCCGCATGTGCCCAGCGCTCAGCGGGCGACGTTTCTTTCTGTGTTAAGCCTATCAGGGCGAGTGGCAATTTCAGCTGCGTTGGCTGCACTATCGGTATTGGTTGTTGGTGATGGTGAGCTGACTTGGGCCGCTTTGTCGAAGGTGTTGGCTTTGTCCGGCATGGTGGGTAGCGCAACCTTGCTATTACTTTATTATTGGTCGCTTAAAATAGCGAATGAATTCAGAGCTACGCCGGATTAATCAACCGGTATTGCGCGCCCGTTTGACGATAAGTACTGAATATGATTTGTAGGCCTGCACGTAGTAGTGATATGGATACCATCTATCTGATGGGGTTTGATACGTGGGGTGTTGGTTCGACCAAGCAAACCTATTTAGATGAATGTCGGATAAGCACTAAATATCAACAAGGGCAATGGTACTGCCTCGAAAGTAACGGCGCGCTTTTGTCGTCGCTAATTATCTATAAAAAATGTTTCAATCTCCAAGCTGGGTTCGCTGGGTTTGGTTCCATTTCCACCGACCCTCAACAACGAAGAAAAGGTTACGCGAGCGAATTGATCACTGCAAGCGTAGATAATTTAACGCTAGAGGGGTTTGTGGGTGTTTACCTGCACAGTGAAACCAATTCATCAATCTATGAGCCGCTCGGATTTGAGGTTGTATCCACTATTAAAAATGTGGATCTGATGTTTTTGGGCATTCGTGATGAACAGCAAGATTCAGCGCCGACGTATTTTTAAGCCGTTAAATGATAACGGTGATCGTTACTGTTACCGGCATAAGGTGGCTTGCGGTATGCCCAATTTACGGCAGATATCCGCGATGGTGGTGCCTGATTCATGTTGCTTAACTGCAGCAACAATTTGTTCGACGGAATAACGTTTTCTCTTCATGATCTACCCCTCCATTAAGGGAAATCTCATGCCAGTTTCTCACATTCTGAATGGTACTGTTTTTTGGTAGCCCCTCAGTCCATACTGCCCAGCATATACGGGCCAAGTATGCTTTTTGGTTTTAAAGAATCTGACTTAAAAATTCACGCGTACGTGGGTCTTCAGCTCTTTCAAAAAAAGTTGCAGGTGGGCCATGCTCAACAATTACACCTCGATCGGTAAAGTAAATGTGATCGGCTATTTCTTTTGCAAAACCCATTTCGTGTGTCACCAGCATGCAGGTCATACCTTCCTCTGCCAAATCTTTAATGGTGACCAACACTTCTTTTACGGTTTCTGGGTCTAGCGCTGCAGTTACCTCGTCAAACAACATGATGTCGGGGTTCATGGCCAATGAGCGAGCAATGGCAACCCGTTGTTGCTGACCACCTGATAACTCTCCGGGGTAGGCGTTTTCTTTGCCTTCAAGACGCACCTTTTTAACAAGCTCACGAGCTTTTTTCTCAACCTCTGATGCGTTTTGCCTAAGTACCTTGATGGGCGCCATCATGATGTTCTCAAGTGCCGTTTTATGCGGAAACAAATTGTATTGCTGAAATACCATGCCAACCTTCTTGCGCAGTTCTAGCTTGTTTAGATCTTTATCGTTAACCTCTAGCCCTTCAACTTTGATAGACCCAGATTGGATATCGTTGAGCGCATTGATACAACGTATTAGTGTTGACTTGCCCGATCCGGAGGGGCCGATAATGCAGATACACTCTCCCTTCATCACATCCATCGAAATACCCTTAAGCACTTCTAAGTCACCAAATGACTTATGAACGTCTTTGATTGATACGATGGGTTGGTCGTCTGTCCAATCTTGATTTGACATGGTTTATTCCGGGTGCAGACTATAGTTTAACGGCGAATCGACGCTCAAGCGCGATTGTGGCGCGAGCAATCGGATAGCAGTAGGCGAAAAAGATAAGCAGCGCAAAGCCGTAAAACGGCACGAGTAGTTCGGGTCGATTGTTTTCGGCCTCTATAGCTTGTCGGCTGAGTGTGATGATTTCCTCTACACCTAATAGAGAACACAAGGGTGTTGCCATGGTGAGTATGGCGTACCAGTTCATCGAGGGTGGGATCATACGCTTGAAGCACTGCGGCAAAATAACTTGCCACAAGGTTTGCTGGCGAGAGTAGGCGAGTGATTCGGCTGCTTCCTGTTCGCTATTTGTGAATTTTACCGAAAACATAACACCGTTTTCAATGTACGCTTAGCCATTCTCTCGATGGAGTTCATTCTGATGAAATCAACGTTTTCACCCTTATCCCAATCATTGGTAGCGATTGTCTTCCTTTGCGTAGGCTGGACTCAAGCGCGGGCAGGCGAGATGCCAATGGTTCAGAACGTCAATCTCAGTGGTGACCAACTCACATGGGACGCCGTTGAAGGTGCTACTGGCTACAATATCCAGTTAAGATTTGGTTATTTCGATACTGTTCGAGATGGTCGGGTCTATACCGTCGTCGAAGCAGGCGAGTACACAGTTGTCGCGTTTGATGACAATGGTAATTTTAGCCCTGCCATGTTTACGTCAGAAAATCGTGCCTTATTCGAAGATGGCCCAGACAACACTCCCAGCGGTTCCATCTTAGCCGATGATTCTGCGTTCTTTTCTACTCTTTGCTTAGACGTTGACGTAGGGGAATCTTGTGTGGCGAGTTGCCCGGATTTTGTGGGTTCTAACACTGGCGATTTATTCGTTGGCTCATCAACGGGTGGCGCTTGCAGTAGCTCAGGCACTGATTTCGTCAGCGCCAGTATTACCCCAGATGACTACTCATGCACTGTTTCCAGCTTTACCGCTCGTGTCGAGGCGCATGTTGTCTGTCGCACCACGCCGAATACTCAGTAGCGATGTCGATTAGATTTAGCCTGTCGCGATTTGACAATAAATTGGGCATCAGCTCATGAGACTAGCCACTTTGGAAACACGTATATGAAACTGACAATTTTAAGATTATCTCGATCATTTTTAGTGATCATTTTGTTGAGTGTAAGCTGGGCCCAGGCCCATGCAGACCCACTACCGATTGT
>CALGND010000087.1 GCA_937958675.1 uncultured Granulosicoccaceae bacterium | reverse complement strand
ACCTTCGGGTGCCCGGCATATACACTTGAGATGCCATTTAAAGATACGGCCAATACGCCACAGCCTGAAGTTGGGTGGTCGCCTGAGCGATCGGTGTTGTTAGGTGGCAGTTTTGTTACTGCTGTGTATCAAGCGTTGATTAGATCCTAGGAAATGGGCTTTAGCCGTACCTAACATCTTCGCAAGCCCACCGCTTACGTCACAAGCAGGCTATTTATAGGGACGCCGTAAACCCATCCATGGGGGCTTCGCAGCTGCATCCCTGCAGCTGAGACCCTATAAATAGCCTACTTGCGCCGCTTGACGCTGCTGCACTTTTTTGTTTTGCCCCTGATCCAAAGGAAGACGCACTAATATCCGGGGTAAGATCACGAGCCATTGCAAAATAGTGAGCGCGCCGTTTGGAAAGGCTTCATACGTTTGGACCGTGATGTACTCCTCTCCTACTGAAACGCTGTCTCAAAAAAGCTGCGTAACTTACGTGAATGAAGTCGCTCGGGTTTCATTTGCGCCAGTTTCTGTAGTGCCAACATGCCGATCTTCAAATGCTGGCCAACTTGGTTTTGATAAAAGTCAGACGCCATTCCTGGCAATTTAAGCTCGCCTTGTAGAGGCTTATCAGAAACGCAGAGTAGGGTGCCATAGGGCACGCGAAGCCTAAATCCATTGGCTGCAATTGTTGCCGATTCCATATCAAGAGCAATTGCTCGTGACTGCGATAAGCGACGCACGGGTTCACGTTGATCCTGTAGCTCCCAGTTGCGATTATCCACCGATGCCACGGTGCCAGTACGCATAATGCGCTTTAGCTCAAAACCATGAAGCCCAGTGGTTTCTTCTACCGCTGCTTCAAGCGCCTGTTGAATCTCTGCTAGAGCTGGGATGGGCACCCAGACGGGTATGTCATTGTCCAGTACCTTGTCTTCTCGAACATACGCATGAGCCAATACGTAATCGCCTAATTGTTGAGAGCTGCGTAAACCTGCACAGTGCCCGAGCATCAACCATGCGTGTGGTCGTAATACAGCGACATGGTCAGTGATGGTTTTGGCATTGGATGGGCCAACTCCGATGTTAATGAGCGTTATGCCACGGCATTTTGGGCCAACCAAATGATAGGCAGGCATTTGTGGCAGACGCGGCGGTGGGTTACCCTGGCTGATATCGTCACCGTGATAGGTAATCACGTTGCCGGGTTCAACAAATGCGGTGTACGGGCTGCTCTCGTCCTTCATTAACGCTTTGGCTAGTTGGCAAAATTCGTCAATATAAAACTGGTAATTGGTAAAGAGCACGTAGTTTTGAAAATGCTTAGGCTCGGTAGCTGTGTAGTGCTTGAGTCGATGCAATGAGTAGTCAATCCGTTGCGCCGGGAACGGCGCTAAGGGAATGGGTAGGCCTGGCGTAGGTTCGTAGGTGCCATTGACGATGTAATCATTAACGTGAGCGATATCGGGTACGTCAAATACGTCGCGCAGCTGTGAGCCCATTTCAACATGAGTTGACTCGGGTGCTATTGGGTCGCCTGAGCTGAGTGCAAAGTGCAATGGTATGGCGATATTGGATTCGCCGATATCAACGCCACCCCCGTGGTTGTTTAACAATATCTCGAGCTGGTGGCGCAAGTAGCCTTTAAATAGTCGTGGTTGCGTAATAGTGGTGGAGTAGTCTCCCGGTTCATCAACGTGCCCATAAGACCATCTCGAGTCGACCCTGGCGTAGGTATCGTTGCTAAAGCGTATTTCGGGGTAGTAAGCTCTGAATCGTCCTAGCTCGGCAGTGTTGCTAACGTGTTGGGCGAAGGCGACTTGCAGAAATTGCGTGTTGCTATCGTAGATCTGAATGAGGTAATCGACTGCTGCGCCCGGACTTGTGAAATGACGCTTAGGCAGTGGCGGTGGGCTGTGAATAGTGTCGGACATATTTCTTTAGGCCATTTCGCACTTAGTCTATCATGTAGTCGAGGCTGGTAGAAATGGCCAAGGGCTTATAACTTGTGAGCGCTGAACTAAGTCTGACGAATGTTTGACGCGCCATAGCCGATATAGAGTAACGCGAGTGCTGCAGCGCCTAGGTATACCGTCGTAACGTTGATGGCATTGGGCCAAATTAACAGTACTATCGCCAAGCACAAATAGCCCAGCCCCAAGATAAGTTGCGACACGTAACTTTTTATCAGTAGGTATTGAGTTCGCTTACCCGCCATCGCGATGTCAAAAAATCGTTTATTAAAAGCCAAGCGGAAAAACGACGAACAAAACGTAATTAGCACTAAGTCAATTAATAACCATTGCATAGAGGTGTCTGGATTAATTGCTGCGCGTATTAGCCATGAGGCTACGTAGAGTGCTACTGCCACCGAGTACACGAGCGCGCCACTGTATTTATCGATGATGTTTTTGATCGCAAAAAACAATACCGAAAACGCCAGCGCCAGTACGACTACGGTGATGCCTAAACGTGAGTAATCTTGTTTAACCAATAGAAAAAGTGAGAGTGTCCAAAAGTGGCTCTCCAAATACAAAAACAAACCGTCAATCACAAAAATCCGGCGCGAGTGTTGAGCGTCGTCGTAGCGAAGGCTTTGAGATAGATCGATGTGTTCAAATTGATCCAATGGCGTATCTGCCACTACATGATAAAACCATAGGCTTGAAGCTAAGCCGACGGTTGCGGAAAGTAGGATTAGCCACTTTATGCCGCCTGCATCGAGTAGCAAGCCACCTGCGAGTAAGCCGATTTTTAAAAAAACAGTAACAAATATTTGAAAATTGCCGTACTGGCGGCCCGTGTTGTTGTGGCTGGTAATGCGAATAAACAAGGTGCGCTGAGTGGTCCAGAAGAAGGCATTGTAAACGCCGTTGATAATGGCTAACGGTATTAGGCTTAGCGCTGAGTTACCCAGCGTGGACAGTAATATGATCAGTATTAATTCAATTGCGAAGGTTAGGGCGATGAGCCGAGGTAATGGCCATGAACGAGCAACGCGTTGCCAGATACCAAGGACGGCACAAAAACTTAAACCTGATACGCCAATGAGTAGGCTCAGATGCGCAAGGCTAAAACCCGAGCGCCACAGATAAACAGGAATAAAGAACGGCAGTAAGCCGATTAAAAAAGAGTGCGCCCCCATAAACTGATAAAAGCGCGGGGCAGTGATCGCTTGCTTAGTTTGCGTCAAAAGGTGTCTTTGTCGGTAACGTCAAGGCTGTCCATTTTTTTATAGAACTCGCTTAAGTCCTCTGCCTTGCCATAACGCGGTTTCGCATGCATGCGGGTATAGGGGCGTGAATTCACCTCTAAAAATATGCAGCGTTGCTCTCGATAGTCTTTCTCTATTCCTTCTTCCATGATCACATCAATACCAAAGAGATTGGCATCAAAGTGCTTAACCACATCCATAAACAATTGCTTGTTCACTTCAGGCACCGTAGCTTGATCAATAATCTCGACTACACCGCCTGGCGCTAAGGCCACTCGATTAAATAAGTAAATGCGCTCACCTTTGGCTGGCACGCTGGCCATACTCATGCCGTCTTTACGTAGCTTTGATTCAACGCCATTATTTTTAGCAATGGGGTAGATGGTGGGGTGTAGCTCCATCTCTAAGCGCAAAGCATTTTCATCATCAATGAGCGTGTTGATGTCATCAGTGCCGTTGCCATCAACAAAGGGCGGGTAGCGTTGGATAACAGAGGCGATTTCATCGGGCGTGGCCAATACTCTGTAGTTGGAGCCTAAAAGATATTGTTCTACCACGCTGCTGGGCCACCAGATCTTTACCATTAATGCGGCTTTCCATAGCTCTTTGGTGTTGGTAATCGGGAAATGGCTGCCACGAGAAAAGCCGCTGACGTTGGGCTTTATGCACAGAGGGAAGCCATGCTCTTTCGCAAATGCGGCTGCCGTAAACGGATTGATGAAAATCTGCCCTTTAGCATGGGGGGTGCCGTGCTTGGCAAACATACTACGGGCTTGAGCTTTAGATCGGCTGCTTTTACGAACGGCAAGTGAGTTGTAGTTACTGCAGCCGGCCATGTAACGCTTGCTGATCCATGCATAGATCAGCGCCTTGAGTTTTCTCACAAGATAGTGCGTCTCGTCGCTGTTCGTCGTGCAGGTGTAGCCAAGTTTTGTTCGCGGCTAATGCGTTTTTTCTCACGGCCGTAGAGGACCATCTTGGCAAAGATAGGTTGCTTTGTTTTGACGGGTTTGATGGCCTTAGTGGCGTGAGCCAGTGACATCATCGATGAGCCGATAAATCCAAGGCGCTGCTTCCAGCTGTAGCTAGGATCAAGTAAGTTAATCGGCATTGGTAGAAACAGATTGATCTCGATAACATGAAAGTTGCCGCTGAGTAACTCAGCATGTGAGTCTGCTCGAACGCTCATGCGAGAAATACCGAAATCACCGATTTCGTCAATGTAGCCCGACAACTGAGCTAGCTGGTCAGTTGTAAACTGCGCGCTGACGTCAACGTAGCGGGTGTTACGGTTGTATTTGCTGTTGATCGGGAAATCTTCGCTGCCATTGACCGCTTCGGTCACTGTGATGACATCGTGTTCGTTGTCTTGCTGGCGAGCCTTAATGGTAAAGATCTCGTACTCGTTCTGCTCTTGCGCTGCTTGCTGCAACATGTAGCGTTGTGGTTTGCCACTGAGTTCAACGCGTAAGCGGTTGAGTTCGGCTTGATCGTCCGCTCGGTGGATGCCATGAGCGTTTTGGCCCCACTCTGGCTTTAGAAACACCGGGTAGTCGCTTGGGGTTATGTTTTCGTGATCGATCGATTGAAACAAGCGCCAGCGCTCAGGGATTAATCGATCGATTGAGAGCTTAGAAAATATGCCTTGTTCGTCAGAGAAATACCTTGCATTGATTTGCCAGTAGTTCCAGGGGCCGGTGCCGACCCTCGCACAGCAGGCGATGAAGGTGACTATCATTATGAGGGTAATGTGCATGCTTAATACTTTCTGTCGCGTCGCCAGCGTCTCAGACGTTGATTTTACAATGTAAACAAGGCTTCCGGGCAATCTTCGGGGCTGATTTTCTTGCAATCTTGTTACATCAATTATTAGATCAGATATATATGTATAGCAAAGGTTCCTTATGGGACACGAATCTCTAGTGTCCCATCACGTTGTATTAGCTCAAAATAGCTCAAAAAGCTCATCCCCAGCAGCGCTATTTCGTCATTATCACGCGGATTAATAGAGGCGTTCACAGAATTGAGCACCAATGGACCGATTTTGAGCTCTTCGATGCGAGCATTTTGAACACTGATGATGCCGTTTGCTGTCGTCACCTCTACCCAGCGCCCGCCTGTAAGCCCTGCCTTTTCGGCTATTGAGGCAGGAATGCTGACATCGGTAGCACCGGTATCAACCAAGAAGGTCACTGGATATCCATTAACGAGCCCCTCGACAACAAAATGATTGAAGCGACTGGCTTGGATGGAAACTCCTGTCCGGCTGCCCTCAAGCGCTTCAGGAATGCGAGTCGCTAGCCGTTTTTGCTCCGACTGCCAGCCAAACCAGCCGGCAATTCCAAGCGCGCCAAGCCAAAACAAGGCGATGAACATCCAATTACCGAACTTGCCGGAATTTGATGTTGGGTTTTCAGGATCAGTTTCGCTGCTCATTTACGCTTGTGTTCTCACCTTGTAGCCCCATTTTTGGATACAATGGCTGGTTTACCGCCTACGGCTTCCATTCTGAATGGTCAGAGCTATCCTAATGGTAGCCGACCCGAGTGTTAACTGCGCTCGAGAATACCGCGTTTAGCAGTAGTGATAGGCAGCAAAGTAACAAAGCTAAAGTGACAATCAGTGCCGGATAGATCCCGGCTATTTTTTTTAATTCGCGAGACAGACATGGCAGACCTTTCGAAATACCGCAACATCGGCATATTTGCCCACGTTGATGCTGGTAAGACCACCACTACCGAACGTATTCTTAAACTCACCGGTAAAATTCATAAAACGGGTGAAGTACACGATGGCGAAGCCACGACTGACTTCATGGACCAGGAGCAGGAACGCGGCATAACAATCCAATCAGCTGCTACTAGCTGTGAGTGGGATGGTCATCGCATGAATATCATCGATACTCCGGGACACGTAGATTTCACAGTTGAAGTGTATCGTTCACTTAAAGTCCTCGATGGTGGCGTAGGTGTGTTTTGTGGTTCAGGTGGTGTAGAGCCTCAATCAGAAACTAACTGGCGCTATGCAAACGAATCAAAGGTTGCGCGTGTGATTTTTGTTAATAAGCTCGATCGCATGGGCGCAGATTTCTACCGTGTTGTAGGCCAAATTAAAGATGTATTGGCAGCTCGTCCTTTGGTTATGACATTGCCGATTGGCACCGAAGACGATTTCGTCGGTGTTGTTGATCTTATGACAGAAAAAGCTTACTACTGGGATGACTCAGGCAATCCTGAGGCGTTTGAAGTAAAAGATGTGCCTGCGGACATGGTTGATGACGTAGCCAAGTGGCGTGAAGAAATGGTTGAAATGGCGCTCGAGCAAGATGACGATGCCATGGAAAAATACTTTGAAGGTGAAATGCCCGATATCGATACGCTGAAAGCAGCGATACGTAAAGGCACAATCGCACTTGATTTCTTCCCAACCTTTTGTGGTTCTGCGTTCAAAAACAAAGGTGTTCAAAACGTGCTTAATGGCGTGGTTGACTATCTACCTGATCCTACAGAAGTGCCACCATTACCTGAAATGGATGATGAAGGCGAAGAAACAGGTGATTTCGCATTGGTCGATGTTGATTATCCGTTCCGCGCATTGGCGTTCAAAATTATGGACGATCGTTACGGTGCGCTGACGTTTATCCGTATTTACTCGGGTAAATTGTCAAAAGGCGATTCGGTTGTTAATACCTTTACGGGTAAAACCGAGCGTATTGGTCGCTTAGTTGAGATGCATGCTGATTCTCGAGAAGAGCTAGATTCTGCACAAGCGGGCGACATCATTGCTGTTGTAGGAATGAAAAACGTACAGACTGGGCATACGCTTGCTGATGTTAAGAAGCCAGCGACGCTTGAACCTATGGTGTTCCCTGAGCCTGTTATTTCGATAGCGGTTGCACCTAAAGATAAAGGTGGTTCTGAAAAGATGGGTGTTGCAATCGGTAAGATGATTGCTGAAGATCCTTCGTTCCGTGTTGAAACAGACGAGGAAAGTGGTGAGACCATCTTGATGGGCATGGGTGAGTTGCACCTTGATATCAAGATCGACATACTCAAGCGTACACACGGTGTTGAAGTTGAAGTGGGTAAGCCTCAAGTTGCTTACCGCGAAACCATCACGCAACCCGTCGAAGATACCTACACGCACAAGAAGCAATCAGGTGGTTCTGGTCAGTTTGGTCGTATCGATTACACGATCACTCCCGGCGAGCCAGGTACAGGTTTTGTATTTGAGTCAAAAGTTACCGGTGGTAACGTGCCACGTGAATACTGGCCAGCAGTTGAAAAAGGCTTTCGTATGAGCATGGATGAAGGTGTGTTGGCTGGTTATCCGTGTCTCGATTTTGAAGTTACCTTGCTTGATGGTGCCTTCCACGCGGTTGACTCCTCAGCAATGGCATTTGAAATTGCGTCAAAAGCGGCATACCGTCAGTCAATTCCAAAAGCGGGCCCTCAAATCATTGAGCCTGTAATGAAGGTTGATGTGTTTACACCTGATGATCACGTAGGCGATGTTATCGGTGATCTTAACCGTCGTCGTGGCATGATCAAGTCTCAGGAAGCAGGCCCAACGGGTGTGCGTATCAAAGCAGATGTGCCGCTGTCTGAAATGTTTGGCTATATCGGTGACTTGCGTACCATGACCTCTGGCCGTGGTCAGTTCTCAATGGAGTTCTCACACTACCTACCTTGCCCTAAGAATGTAGCTGAAGTGGTTATCAAGGAAGCAGCAGAGCGAAAGGCTGCTAAGAAGGCCTAAGTTTAGTTGCAAAATGTTTGATACAAAAACGCCCCGTTATCGGGGCGTTTTTTTTTCCTACTGCCAATCCACAGAACTCCAATCCAAACTCTCCGGCATTCATCCCATCGAAGCTCATTTCTGGGACGCTACGAGCCCATCCAATCGAAGTAGATAGCCGTAGCGAAGTTTTCACGTAGTTAGAGATCTAAAGGTGCTGATGATCCTGAATGTAGTTATTAAGTTCTTGCGCCAGAAACTCAGTTTCTAATTGCGCTTGGCTTGACCGTAGTTTGATTACGTCAATAAATTCGTCATTGGGGAGATTCGCAGCAACTGAATAACGCGTTTGTCTTCCGCCTTTGTGCCTTTTTACCGTGTACTGACGTGGGAAGAAACTGTCGATAGTTGATAGCGCTATGGGACGCCGGTTGTACCAAGGTAATGGATAGTGGCGTACTTTGATTTCGCGGCTTGTCATTGATAGTGTAGTTTTGTTGATCATGACCGCTAGCCACACATAGATTACGACGATACCAGCCAGAATATGCAGCAACGGTATTGGAAAAATACTCGCCCACCAATCAAGCGATTGTACGGTCTCAAACCATGATTCCCATAGTGTGAGCTCAACGTCGCGGTTTGGCCCTGGACCAGAGGCGTTGAGAAAAGGTAAGAGAAATGACCACCACATTAACAACCAAAACAACAAAAAACCGGGTATTAACCAATTGTTAAACCAACGCCAGGTAAGATGAACTTCACCATTGCCACTGGTACGATTAAAACGCTCGGGCATGGGGAGGGTCGCTTTGATGTCATCAGATCGATATTCAAATCCTGCCAATTCAATTCTCCAGAAACTTAAGTCAGGACGCTGTTTAGAGATCGAGCTCAATCAACATCGCAGAATGATCAGATAGACGTTCTTCGCGCACGTCGTGCAGGTAGTTGATTTTGGTAATTAATTTATCCGTATTCTTTGTAGCTAGGCAATGATCATATCGGTAGCCATTGCCACGTGAGCTAATCCAGCTGTATTCACGAGCATCGGCGTTGCGTGATCGCCAGCTGTCCGTCCATCCGTTGCGTAATAGGCTTTGAAACATATGCGTGTTTACAAAACTCTTGGTTTCGGAATCTTCAAAAGGGATGCCGCAGTTGAGATCGCCCATAATTAGCGCTACTTCATAATCGTCAACATCTAACTTGCACAGCGTATCGAGATACGGCACTTGTGCTCGTTTTTGAGGTAGGTGGCCTGCAAATATATCCAAGGAGTTGACACTGGCTTCGTTAAAATTAAATTGAGCGTGAATACACAATGTTGGATCGAGATCATCGGCCCATGTGTGAGTCTCAAATGGCATGCGCGCGGCAACCATGACGGTATTTTTTGCTGCAGCTGATTGCGCTATATGTTGATGTTCCAGGCCTAGTTTGTTTAGTGCATCTAGTATCACTGGCGCTGACTTGCCATTGCGAAACTCTTGCAGAGTCACAATATCTGGTTGGATAGCCTCTAGCTGTTCAGCAATCCCGATTGCACGTTTGCCGCCACCTTGCAGAATATTCCAGGTCAGAAGTTTAATACTCATTATTCGACGGGCTTCCATCCACGCACAAAATATTGTTTTTCCCAAGCGGTAAATAGCTCACGTATTTGCGTTTCTGAATCACTGACGCATATTTCGTGCTTAAGTGGTTCTTTGCGATTGGGGCTGTAGTCCGTTAGGTGCAGCACGTACGCTGGGAACTCACGCGATGCGTCGTCCTTGTTGGTTTTCCAAAGCATGACTTTGCGCACCATGGTGGCTTCTTTTAATATCTTGGTTGCGACACTTCGCTCTATGATCTCGCTGCCGGGCAGGCTAAGTGAATCATGATTGCCATGTGCCACTTCGGGTATGTTCACAATATCGGCAAGTTGAGGTATACCGCAGTCGTCGGGTGAAAATGTTTTGTCATCACGTATGCGTACAAATTGCGGCGAGATAATGCTGCACAAGGGCAGGCGGCGTACGCCTTGCCAGTTCTGTTTGTCTTTTTGCCATTCGATCACCATCTTATCGATAGCGCTACCGTGTGAGGTGGTAGAAATAACATCCAAGCAAGAAATCTCTGCCACTAAACCAGGCTCAATCATGCGGTATGCAATCCGATCTGAATTAACTTCAGCGTAGTCACTGCTGACGTCATGTTTGTTCAAGGTTTTAAGTAGGCTGACACGTTCCGCGTCGCTAAAACCACCACCTACACGCGCGACAATTTGCGCATGATTATCATCTCTTGATACCGCCAATAACATGCTGTGCAACATACCAGAGCGATCATCTACGCCTTCCGAATAGCCAATAATGGCAAGATCAAGCGAATGCCTAGGTTTAATTTTATAAACGCCAGTGCTGTCGGAGCGCAACACAATGCCTTCCGCGCCTTGTTCATTTACCCAGTTGTTAAACCATTTTATGGCTTCACCTTTATCGCCGATATGGGTTTCTACAGGGAACACACGCTCGCCTTCGCCAAATATCTCCTGAGCTTTGGCAATGGCGTTTTCATAGTGCATCGATAAATCGTTACCATCTAGATCGTAGATATTAAATACAGCAAAGCAAAGGCTATCGACTTGTTCCTGCGTTTTAGGTGCTCGTGCAGCACCGACTACATCGTGTACACGGGAGCGTTTGCCGTCTTCGCGTTTAGCATGCAACTCGCCGCCGATCATGGCTTTTTTAATACCAGCATCACCCAGTAACTTAGCAGCCTCTACATGAAAAGGCGCGTCGGCGCGTATCGTGCCACCCGGGTTGAGCGTGATTACTTCACCGTTGTCGTAGAACAGACAGGTGTATTCGCCGTCTACTTTGAGGCTAATGGCGTAGTCGGTTTCGGGTAGTCGTTTTTGCGCGGTGGGTAGATCCAGAGCGGTTGTCATGCGGCTGAGCTGCCGGCGGCGTAAGCGTGTAGCCTGTAGCATCGCAGAATCGGCAAGGTGTTTAGTGGCCGTGCCTACTTTGTAGTCACCTAGCTTTGTTTCGAGTTCAGATCGGAGTAGTGGCATTACTGGGCATCCTCACAAAACCTATCATCCCCACGAAGGTGGTGGTTCGGGAATGACATGCGCCTACGCAGGAATGGCGGTGGATTAACTAACATCGGATTCGTTCAAAATAATATCCACCATTAAATCGTTGGATACACTTGCTAACTTGTTGTCGATATCGTTTAGCGTTAAGCTTTCAGGCAGTCGTAAACGCGCCTCCGCTTTAAACATTGTCTCCCCTGACATCGACCCACTTTGTGTGTCTGTTTCTAGTTCAGCGATGCTGACACCGATGCTACTTAGCGCGGATGCTATATCGCGAACGATACCAGGATTATCTTGCCCCATTAACTGAAGGGTGATCTCGCGCTTGTTGTTGACACTTGCGGCAGTGCTAACGGCATTAATCTGTAAACCATCTTTTGCTAATGCTTTTAAGGCTGCCGTCAGTGGCTCAGCTTGCTCGGCGGGCACATCTAAGTGAACGATGCCGGCAAATTGGCCAGCTAGATCAGCCATTTGACTCTCAAGCCAATTAGCGCCGTGTTGCGTGGCGACTTCGGCCACGTCTTGAATAATACCCGGGCGGTCGTTGCCAATTAATGTGACTGCTAGTGATGTCATGATTTTTTTTCCATCTTTTTAGGTAGCTTTAGCTCCATATTACTGAGGTGCAAAAGCAGAATATAGTTGTCGCCATCAACACGGCCCTCTAAAAAACCACGGTAGGGTATGCTTCCACGGCGAAAGATTAGCGGCTCTTTGCCTGATTCACCCGCACCAAGTAACAACAGACTATTGGCTTCGGCAAGCTCACTGGCCATGCCGTGCAAAAAGTCATAAGTAAGACCATTGATGTGTACAACTTGTAGTTTGGCAGCAAAAAGAAATCGTTTGATTGCGTCCTGTTTGGGTATTAATTTGCCAGTCCAGCGTAGCGGTATTGCGGAATCAACGTTCGGCTCGGGCCGCTCTCGGTTGCGTGTTTCCAATAGCTTTCCAGCAGGGCCACGAACTAGCTCGGTTTGCTGAACGCGAAACACCAGCTCTTCATCGGGGTTAACGTACACCTTGCTGGTGTTCCATAAAAATTGCCCGAAGCGTTCAATGTCGACTTCGGGGTCATCATTTATTAATGCCTCAGCTATGGCTTCGGGTGTTTTGAATGTTTCCACAAGCGTTTCGTTATCGTGCTCTACGGTGCTCTTTAATATTCGTCGGGTGTAGGTTTGCCCGCCCTTTGGCCCAAGATAACGAATTGGATCCTCTACTCGCACACTTTCAGCTTTTACTACAGCATCGCGGTTGCGCTTATCTGATAAGTTGATGTTTGGCATAGTAGGCTCCTATAACATGCCGAAGTCGAGGGTGGATTCTTCTTCACCATCTTCAACCTCATCGACCAGTGCTTCTCCTGCACACACGGCGGCTTGCTCCAGTGATACAAATTGCACATCGTTGGCCTCTGTTATCAGTAACCAGATGTTGTCATCGTTATCGCAAAGAATAAAAGCGGGATCCAAGCCAATGCCTCCACGGTAGCTAAAGCCAAATTCAAATAAGGTGCCGGCTTTTAATTGCTTTATCCAGTTGTCCGGGAAGCCGCCGTCCGAGGTGTCGGTTTCTGCATTGAGCCGATAGCTTAAGCGTACGTTGTGATTGAGAAAGTGCTCTACATCATTGACTATGCTGAGCGCAATAGGGTTATCAAAACTTGATTCAACTTCATCCAAGGCGTTGCCTTGTAAGTCGACTGGCTTGAGTTGATCTCGTGTAACCCATTCGCCGTCTGGGTTAACGTAGCCCAGTGCGGTACCGCCGCGCGGTATCAGAGTTTTGCCGTCTTCGGCTAGGGTAGCTACTTGGCAACGAGCATCATTGCTGTCTCGAGTTTCAACACTGACCGACCCGTAGAGTTGCTTGCGATCAACTTTAATTAGTTGCGCTTCCACGGATTGCGAATCCAGCGTAAAAGTTAATGAACGAGGCATGTTTATAAAATCCTAGTTACGCAATTTGTTTATGGCGATAAGCGCTTCATCGAAGGCGGCGACGCCATCATCTAATGGAGTACAGCTCACTGCGCGATCATCCACGTAGGCTGATGCGATGGGTTTGCCGCCAGTGCTATGGATTGAGTGGTATTCGATGCCGTGCTTGTCCAGCCAGTTGCCTATGCGTTTGCCCAAGGCATCAATGGCGCTTTGCGTGCGCGCCTTGCCGGTGGTGGTTGAGAACCGTGCGGTATAAATAATAATGTCGCTATGTTGTGCAAGCGATCGGGTAAATTCTATCGCGCCGTCGACCGGTGGCCCAATGCTAGCGCCCGATGTGCGAGTGGCTAATACGCCGTCTAGATCAACACATACCTTAGCGCGAGCCGTGCGTTTAAAGGATCGTTTGGATGCGGCTTGTACAGGATCCCCTGGCTCTGCATCTTTTGGTACGGTTCTCTGAGCAGTTTGTTTGGCTTTTTGCTTAGTCGTTTTATGTTTCGCAGGCTTGGCTTTAACAAGCCCCGCAGGGAAGGGGGAAGCTACGCAAGAGAGCATCGCATCTATCGCTGCATGCCCTTTAAGCCAAGGATCATCAAGGCCGTCGTCGCCTGCCCATACGCTCGAATAGTGCTCCCGTGTGTGGTGCAAGCCGGGTAGCCTAAACCACGAGCCGATGCTGTCTTCTTTAACCGCCTTTGGGAATGTCTCAGGTAGTTTCTCTAAATGCTGTTGTTCCCAATCACTAATTAAATCTTGTACGAAAGCAAAGACATCAGCCGTAGGAACAGGGTCTGAGAACATCACCCAGAGGTGGTAACCACCAGCACCGTTAGAATCGAACAGCAGTGGATCAAGGCCCATGCCCTGTAGTTTTTGGTACCAATTAACACAGGCGTTAAGATTGCGTCGGCCTAGATCTTCAGCATCGGTGGCCTCGGTGTCGTGGCAGTCGATATCAATCCCAAACCAACGGCTAGTAGTCGCTCCAGATTTTGCGTGCAGGCCAATAATTTGAGGTTTACGAAAATGTCGGCTAGCAAAGTGACGTGTGAGCTTGTCCAATGTGACCTTGTCGCCGCCCCGTTGAGCTTTGGCGGGTAGCGTCATGGCTTTGTAGCTACGCTCGCTGTTTTTCCGCTCAGTTGGGGTTAGCACCGAATACTGACCCCAAACATCCTTGCGGTTCACTAGGGTTTCCATCGCCCAGTCGGCAAGTTCAGCTGCCCGGGCGCGCCATTCCTCTCCAATGATTTCGTGTGCAGTAGCCATATCAATAGTGTACCGGCTGAGCCCCAGAGTGTGTATTTGCACTGGATTCATATAACAATTGATATGTGGAACCACCATATTGGCGGCTTGCCGTGTAGGATGGTTATTCGGCCAATAATTTAGTTAATAATCATGCTTGACCGCTCAACCAGCCCCGACAGCCCGGAGCCAGATACCACCGTTTCAGTAGCCGATGTATTTGGTCTAGATGTAGATCTACAGGTACCCGCATTTTCGCAACGTACCGAAGGTGTACCTGATATTGATCCTGACTATATTTTTGACAGGCGCACGACGCTGTCGATCCTCTCAGGTTTTGCCAACGATTGGCGAGTGCTAGTCACTGGGTTTCATGGCACGGGTAAATCGACTCATATAGAGCAGGTGGCGGCACGGCTCAATTGGCCTTGCGTGCGTATCAACCTCGATAGCCACGTCAGCCGTATTGATTTAATCGGTAAAGACGCCATCGTGCTTGAAGATGGCAAGCAAATCACCCAGTTTCAGGATGGTATTTTACCGTGGGCTTATCAGCGCAACGTGGCCTTGGTGTTTGATGAATATGATGCCGGCCGACCCGATGTGATGTTTGTTATTCAGCGTGTGTTGGAGTCCTCTGGCCAATTAACCTTGCTTGATCAAAGCCGAGTTATTCGTCCGCATCCAGCATTTCGATTTTTTGCAACAGCTAACACAATAGGTTTGGGTGATACTACCGGCTTGTATCACGGTACGCAGCAAATTAACCAAGCACAGATGGATCGCTGGTCGATCATTACTGTGCTTAACTACTTATCTCAAGAGCAAGAGGTAAAAGTTGTTTTAGGCAAGGCTAAACATTTGGCGAATGCAGAAGGTGAGAAGACGGTGGCCGATATGGTGTCGCTGGCAAATCTTACTCGTAGCGCGTTCCAAAATGGTGATCTTGCGACTGTCATGAGCCCGCGTACTGTTATCACCTGGGCCAATAACTTAACGTTCTTTAAAGATGTTGGCTTGTCGTTTGAGCTGGCGTTTTTAAATCGATGTGACCAAACCGAACGCGCATTGCTGGGTGAGCTTTATCAGCGCGTATTTGGCGAGGAAATCTCGAGCGGCAATGACGGCTGAGGTTACACCCAACGGCGCGGTTCCTGACGACTCTCCAGCAGAACAAAACCGGCTGGCAGGGTTTCGTCAGTCAACGGCTGCCTGCGCTAGAGCTATCGCGCAGGATGCCAGTATTAACATCGCCTATGACGATAGCGCCACTGATGTTGATGTCGATTCAACCACTTTACCAGCCATTCCGCTGGGTGCCACCGTTCAACAGCGTATGGAAACTCGCGGTCGCAGTGATGCGATAGCGCTTTACCGGCAGTTCCACGATAGTCGTGTTCATAACAAATTGCAGCCAACTGCCGAGACTTCTCAGCGCTGCCATGCTTTAGCCGAGCAAACCCGAGTGGAGCTTTTAGGTTCAGCGCAGTACCAAGGAGTGGGGCGGAACCTTGATGCTGCATTAGATAAGCGCTATCGAGATTTTTATGAAACCCGCGATAGCCGGGTTTTAGGTGATGCACCGGATGGCGAACTACAGCTGGGTATAGAGCATGCGCTGTCGCTATACATTCGCGAACAAATTAGTGGCTCGATACCAGACTCTGCACAGCAAGTGCTTGAGCCATGGAAGAGCTGGTTAGATAATGACGTCAAGCCCGCTTTTGATCCTTCTGAATTTGATCTAAACGATCAAGCAGCGTTTGCTAAATCGTTTCGCCGCCTTTTAAAAGCCTTGGATGTTGATGAGGGCGAGCAGTATCAAGATTCTGAGGAAGAGGAAGGTAATACTGAGCAAGATTCACAGAGCGATCAAGATGATGATGCCTCTGGTGGCGATCAGCAAAGCGAATCAGGCATGGAAGAAGATGGCAGTGATGAATCTGCCGAGGAGGAATCCACCGGCGAAGATGGCAGTGATGACATCGAGCCTGAGGACGACATGCTGCAGCACACGTCGGTGCAACCGGGTAGCCAATGGACGCCTATGCCGGGCGAGGCTAAGCGTGAACAAAATGATTATCACGTATACACCAAGGCCTTTGACGAAGTGATCAAGCCTGATGCCTTATGTGGCGTTGAAGAATTGTCGCGCCTGCGAGAGCAATTAGATCAACACCTTGATGAGCTAAAGCCTTTGTTAGGTCGTTTCGCTAACAAGCTGCAACGTGTTTTGATGGCGCAGCAACTGCGCTCTTGGAGTTTCGATCTTGATGAAGGGCAGCTCGATACTGCTCGCTTGACTCGCGTGTTAACTGATCCCTTGTCACCACTAACCTTTAAGCAAGAAAAAGAAACCGAATTTCGCGATACCGTTGTGACACTCTTGCTGGATAATTCAGGGTCGATGCATGGTCGATCAATCAGAGTGGCGGCAGTGTGTGCTGATATCCTCTCGTCAACATTAGAACGTTGTGGCGTAAAGGTAGAGGTGCTCGGGTTTACCACTGCTGCTTGGAAGGGGGGTAAGTCTCGAGAGCAGTGGGTCACGGCGGGCTACCCAGCCAACCCCGGTAGGCTAAATGACTTACGCCATATTGTTTATAAATCAGCCGATACGCCCTTCAGACAAGCTAAACGCAATCTAGGTTTGATGATGCGTAAGGGTTTACTTAAAGAAAATATCGATGGTGAAGCGTTGCTATGGGCGCAAAACCGCTTAGCGCAACGGCCTGAGCAGCGAAAGATATTGATGATGATATCGGACGGTGCGCCAATAGATGACTCAACGCTATCGACCAACCCAGGGCGTTTTCTCGAAAAACACCTGCGCCACGTGATCAGTCAAATCGAATCAGCGGATGATATCGAGTTAGTGGCTATCGGTATCGGCCATGAAGTCGGGCAATACTACGCACGCGCAGCCACTATCCACGATGTATCTCAATTGGCCGACGCCATGACACGACAGTTGGTTGATTTGTTTGTTGTTGAATAGAATCATCCTACTTCGATACAATGTGATATCACCACGCTGACGCTAACTGGCATCCCCGCCTACGCGGTTATGACGATGGAGCGTGGGGATGACATTTCAAAACGCCTGTGTCAGCATCAGTTCATCACCCGAGGATGCTGATGAAAACAATAACCCAATTCAGCCACAGCGTTACTGAAACACCACATTGGCTTATTAAGATGGACGATGGCGTGGTGTTGTCTGCCAGAGTGTGGATGCCTGATAGTGCAGTGGATAAACCTGTTCCTGCGATTGTTGAGCACCTGCCCTATCGCAAACGTGACGGCACGATTGCGCGTGATGAAATAACGCATCCTTATTTTTCTGGTCATGGCTATGCATGTATACGAGTGGATATGCGTGGCAATGGTGAATCAACGGGTTTAATGACAGATGAATACACCGTGCAGGAACTCGATGATGCGCGGCAGGTGATTGAATGGGCGGCGGCGCAACCTTGGTGTAATGGCAAGGTGGGCATGATGGGGATTTCCTGGGGTGGTTTTAATAGCTTGCAGGTTGCTGCTTTACAGCCCGAGCCATTAAAAGCGATAGTCACAGTGTGTTCATCTGTTAATCGTTACGCTGATGATATCCATTACAAAGGCGGGTGCTTGCTAAACACGAATTTTGCTTGGTCGTGCAATATGTTGTCCTACAGTTCACGCCCACCGGATCCAGCACTAGTGGGTGATGAGTTCAAACGCATGTGGCTGGAGCGATTGGAAAACCAGCCATTTTTAATTTCTACGTGGCTTAGAGAGCAAACCCGCAGTGATTTTTGGAAACACGGTAGTGTGTGTGAAGATTACGCCGCCATTTCTGCTGCTGTATTGTCGTGGGGTGGTTGGCATGATGGGTATCGCAATACCATTGCGCACTTGGTGAGCAACCTAGGCTCACCAGTTAAGGGCATAGTCGGCCCGTGGATTCACAAGTATCCGCATTACGCCGGGCCGCAACCTGCAATTGGATTTTTACAGGAATGTTTGCGTTGGTGGGATAGGTGGCTTAAAGATGTACCTAACGATGCTGAGAGTGATCCTGCTTATCGTGCATGGGTGATGGATAGCATTAAGCCGGAGCGTTGGTTGCCTGAAAGGCCAGGGCGCTGGATAAAGGAGGAGCGACTACCGTCGGACAATATTCAAACCACGCTATGGGCGCTGGGTATCAATACTTTAGTGAGAGATGGAACTGTTGCCTCGTTTCCTCAGCCGCAACTTGTTAGTTCTCAACAGCATTGTGGTGCAGCGACGGGTGATTTTTTCCCGTTTGCATTTGGTCCTGAGTTACCCGATGAGCAATCTGTCGATGATGCGCAATCACTGTGTTTTGATTCGGCCGAACTAAGCGAAGCGATTGACATCGTAGGCGCGCCAACGATTCGATTAAGGGTAGTACCGGATACAACCGTTGCTCAGATTGCGGTGCGGCTGTGCGATGTTAGAGCAGACGATAGCTCTGCACACATCACATCCGGGTTTCTTAATTTATGTAGCCACCAGTCTTTTGAGCACCGGAAAGAATTAACGCCTGGAGTGCCGATTGAGTGTGAAGTGGTATTGGATCAGATTGCTTATAGAGTGCCAGCGGGTAGCATACTGCGTATCGCTATTTCAAATACTTATTGGCCGTTTATTTGGCCGGCGGCCGAGCATGGCACGCTCTGCATTGATGAAGGGGCTTTGTATCTACCAATACGGCCAACGGCTGCAGGCGATGAATGCTCATTCCAAGCGGCAGAAGGATCGCTTGATTGGCAAACGGATAGCATCCGCGAAGGATCAACTAGTCGACGCACCAGTGTTGATACTGAAACGGGCGTAGTCACAACGGCTATCGACATAGACTTTGGTGCACAACGTGACAAGCATCATGGCTTGATATCAGGTGAGAAGAAAACTGAAATATATCGGATACATCCAGAGGATCCACTCAGTGCTGTTGCTGATATTCAGTGGGAACAGACAGGTGGGCGCGATCAATGGCGTTGGCGTACAGCTGTGACAGGCAAAATGCACTGTGATGCTGAGTTTTTTTACGTTTCGGCTAAGGTCTTGGCTTTTGAAGATAACGAGATCGTGTTTAGTAAAGCGTATGACGATAAGATCCCGCGTTTGGGTAGTTAGCCGCGTAGTGGTGTCATCTTGGTGTAGGTGATGGTGCGGCGTTTTGGAATCTATTTCGCGGCGCGAATGGATCCCAGCCTACGCTGGGATGACAGTCTGTGTTGGGATTTTTCTAGTTTCGTCTTCCCGCGATCGAGACATAGTGTTCTTCAAGTTCTTCTTGTTTTTTGATTGCCGCTGGGTCTAGGTCGGATTGGGCTGGGGTATCGATATTGAAGTGCTTGTATTTATCTTCACCTCTAACCAAGATTGCAGTATCCAAGTCGTGCTTGGTTTGTCGGACATGGGGCGCAAGGTATTGTATGTTTAAGCCGATGCGACGATCGTTGCTGATGTTGGGCATTGAAGCGTGCAGTGTCCAACCATGGTGAAATGATGCCTCGCCTGGTTCAAGTGTGCATGCTACCGCGTTACCTGTGTCAATGTCTTTTACCGTCTGGCCCTGTAGCAACACGTTGCTGGCGTCATCGGTAGCTTCATGCGGCAGCATGCCGTTGATATGAGAGCCCGGCAACATTTGCATGCAGCCACTATCCAGTGTTGCGGGTGATAGTGCTAACCACATCGAAACTTGATCATCATCGCTTAAGCCCCAATAGGTCAGGTCTTGATGCCAGCTTACGTGAGTAGCAGTGTTGGGCTCTTTGATTATGTAGGTTACGTTGTAAAGTAAGATATCTGGGCCGATCAACGCTTCGACAACATCCAGCGCTGCCGGCAATGTGGCTAATACATAAGGTGAAGTCAGAAGAGTGTGGATCTTAGATTTATAGTGCAGGCTGCCTAAAGATTCTTCCGCTGCTTCCATGCGAATACGATGTTTACGAGCGTCTTCTAAGCCTAGAAGTTTTACTGGCGATAAAAAACCGTCTCTGTTATAGGCTTTTGCGCTGCTAGTGGCCGCTTTGTTACTCATGTTTTCTGATGTCTTATCTGACCCTATGTGTAAAGAGCTAGATTCACTAGCGAAATATGGCTACGGGTTTTCTAAAGTTCGTATAACTAAAAATGTACATAATTGTCAAGTCTTTTATCACTTGTGTGCAAGCATTCGTCGTTTGTTGCAATCCAAAACCGTTATCAACCGATACTTTTATACACTTAGCTGATCAGGTGGTATCCTTGTTTTATCATTAGCCACAAGTAACTGGTCTCTGTGCATCCAATCGTATCCACTGTATTGAAGCGCTTAGGGCTTGGCTTACTCACCTTATTTTTTGTCTCCATCATCATATTTAGTTCAGTTGAAATGTTGCCTGGTGATTTTGGAGAATCAGTGCTGGGGCAGGCTGCTACTGAGGAGACGGTCGCGGCCTTTCGTAAAGAACTTGGCTTAGATAAACCAGCCTATAAGCGTTACATCGATTGGATCAGTGCAGTTGCCAAAGGCGATTTGGGCACCTCATTTTCTGGACGTGCCGCCTCTGGGGTTGATCGCTCACGCAAGGTGGTTGATCTTGTTGTACCGCGATTAAAAAATACCTTATTTTTAGCTGTTATGGCTGCGGTGATCGCCGTGCCACTGTCGTTGTTACTAGGCATTACCGCAGCGTTATTTAGAAATTCATTTTATGATCGCTCAGTAAATGCATTCACTCTGATCTCAATCTCATTGCCAGAATTTTTTGTTGCTTACCTATTGATTCTGTTCTTCGCATCGTTAAAAGTTCTAGAGCCATTCGGTATCGTATTTCCATCCTTAGCAAATATCTCATCTGATATGGAGTTTGGTGAACGGTTGTTTAAAAGTGCTTTACCTGCGCTGACCCTAACCTTGGTTATCGTTGCGCATATGATGCGCATGACGAGGGCGGCTATCATAAATTTATTAGCCAGCCCATTTATCGAAATGGCGAGGCTTAAAGGCATATCGAAATTCAAAGTAATTGTATATCACGCACTTCCCAATGCCTGGGCGCCTATTGTTAACGTTATTGCGTTTAACCTTGCTTATCTTGTGGTTGGCGTGGTGATAGTGGAAGTGGTGTTCGTCTACCCAGGGATAGGGCAGCTTATGGTTGATGCTGTATCAACTCGAGATATCCCAGTAGTGCAAGCCTGCGCGTTGATATTTGCTGCGACATATATCTTACTTAATCTTCTTGCCGATGTTGTGTCTATAGCGAGTAACCCAAGGTTGCTACACCCAAGATGAGTTCAATATCAGATAAAGAGTATTCGGCTGCTGATGAGGTGGGTTCCGTGCTCGAGCAGCGAAGCCGCTGGCAGCGTATTAAGCTTG
>CALGND010000086.1 GCA_937958675.1 uncultured Granulosicoccaceae bacterium | reverse complement strand
CTTGATGCTAGCTTGTGCTAACAAAGCGAAGCGACTGGGAAGTCGCCAGTACAGGAGGGGAAGAAAATAAAAGTTGAACGCTCCCCCTTTATAGGAGAGCGTTTATAGTAGTTACTGGATATCTTAAAAATCTTAGTTAGGAACAAACCCAACAGCAATCTGGAATGGCTCTGTGAGGTCACGATCAACTTCAGCCACTTTCCAGCCTACTTTTCTAGCCAACGCATCAACATACTCAACGCTCATGATAGTGTCGCCATAATCCTGCTCTTCAAGCGAATCATCATTGTTAAATGTTTCAAACGCGTAGCCATCAGCGTAAAAATTATCTCGCATGCGCTTGCACGTTTCTTCTGGCCACTTGCCGTCGCGTACTGAAACCCATTCAACTGAACGAATAGTCGCCACGAACACTGAGTTATCACTCATATATGGGCGTAGGCCTTTAAGCACTGAAGCTGTCACTGGCGCTGGCGTGTGAGAAAACACAGAGAACGCAAACGCGAAATCGTAGTGGTTTTCTTTTAGCGGTAAAGATTCAGGACGAGTAGAAATTAGCTTTAGTTCGTTAGGGATATTACCTTTTGTACAATGATCAAGCGATACTTGCATTGGATCTACACCATGCACTCTATCCACTGGCGAATAGTAATTCATGATACGAAGCAATCGGCCATATCCACAACCGTAATCGAGGATGTTCTTACCTTCTAATCCGCTTCCAGTCACCTTATATGAGATCGTGTCAAATAAGCGCGCCAAGTTGCAGGTTCTCATCATCAACGGCTTACCCGAATCCCCTACCCATTTCATCTGAACATCGTCAGCTGGCATTTGCGGCAGAATTTTTGCTAAATTTGGGAACTTGGCCAATGGGTCAATGTGAAGATTACAGAAATCAGCAAGCGCTAAGTTTCTTATTTGATCGTAGACGCCAGACAAATCTCCCTGACTTGCAAGCCCATCCGCTTGCTGAAGCACTGCAGTGGCGTGGTATGGAATTGTCATATAGCTGGATCCTGTTAATTTCCTATAGATAAAGAGTGATTTGCAATTATTTTGCCAAATCGTCAAGATCTTTAGATTTCAACCAACAAGTGGAGTCAGTGAGCCTCTATTAGCCCACTTCATCACGCTATTTGCATGGATCATGTCAACCTTGCCCATCCCTGGGTAAGATTGACCTAGCTAATCAGCGTAGATAATTTCTGGCAAAATCATCCACTGATTGAGTCGCTGTGTCATTGATCAGATACAACAGCTCGACGGTATCGCTGAAGTCCAGCCGCCGACTAGGGCTCAAATAATTAAACGCCGCATCCCACTCGTTGGAGAATTCGCTTTGCCTTGCTGTTGAGACAAAGAACGACGAAAGTTGATTTAATCCGGCAGAACCATTTCCACCGATGTTGCCATTGGGGATGGTAACGTAGTCCGCTGCAGATCTGATCAGCGCAATATTACTTGGGCTGGTGTTCGACTCGTTCCAGCCACTACCATGGGCGTGCTGCACCACGTGGACATTCTTCAGGTTTAGCGCTGGAAACTGACTCCTAATGCTGCGCAATACCTTTGCAGTAAAATCCGAAGGGCCACCCTCAGCAACCCAAACATCTCCACCGTTTGCCAAGACACTTGCCCAACGTTGAGCAGATGTCTGGATCGATGTATTTGAGTTATTAAATGCATCCAACCATTGATTCCCCCACGCCGCTCGAGCCACGGGTTCGCTGCCACTTTGATAACTGCCTAACCAGTTGTCACTACACGTTCCGTTTACAACGATAATATTTTGCAAACCGGAGCGAACGACTACGGCTTTGCCCGACGCCAGTGCATGCCCATCATCGCGATCAGGACAGTTGTCGTAGTGCAGAGCAACCAAATCGTTACTCCCTACTCTACCAATGCTGCCACTTGAGTTTGAAGTTGAAGTTGAAGTTGGCGCAGCAGGAGCTGACACAGTTGGAGTCTGTTGTGTTGGAGCTGAAGCACCACTACTGGTGAACACGCTAGGCGCACCAGCACCAAGCACACCCGAGCTGCAAGCCCATCGCCCATTACCGATCGGGTCACAATCTTGTCGTGGAATATTCGGGCAACTCGATGCGTATGCCTGACGGGCTGCGCCCAAGTTTGATCCCTGAGCTTCACATACTCCACCTGAGCTTACTGCTACTGGTTCTGCTGGCACTACTGCTGCAGGCGAGACCGGAACTACTGGCTCATCAGGCACAACTGGCACAGGAGTTGACTGAGGAGTCGTTGCTTGTGCCGGTGAACTGAGGTTTATGTTGTCGGTTGAGCACATCCATCGGTTTCCACTGACCGGATCGCAGTCCTTCCTTTTCAGCCCAACACAGGCTGCCGCAAATTGCTGCTTGGCGACACCAAGAGACGCGCCACTCTGCGTCACAATGGCACAGCTATCACTACTGGATGAAGTAACTGGTGTTGGTAGAGTTTCGATTTCAGCATTTGAAACACTACTAGATGGTTCTGATGGTTCAGGAATTGACTGAGTCGTTGCTGATGGCACCACCGACCCCAAGCTAATATTATCTGTCGAGCACATCCAACGGTTACCACTGACCGGATCGCAGTCCTGCCTTTTCAACCCAGGGCAGGCTGCAGCAAACTGCTGCTTGGCTACATTAAGAGACTGACCACCCTGCGTCACAATCGCGCAACTTTGATTACTGGCTGATGAATTAGCCCATGCAACCGTACTCATCATACTCATTGCAAACAAGATTAGCCCTGCGGCACTTCTGCAGCTCACTACACAGTTCTTCATATTAGAGTTCTACCCCTTCAAGTTGATTAAAATAAGTACACACACCTATCACAGTAGGCTTAATTTTTTTTTGGAACGCACACCGATGAAAGGTGCAATAGAACTACTAACGTTTAAGAACCACAAATTAATAATGGTGATTGGTTGCATACAACATCGCCACAAAGACAGGACAGAAGTGCTTGCATGCTGACTTGTGCTCACAAATCACAACGACGTAACAAATACTTAAAGGCAGTTGTTGGTAAACGACTCGCTTTAACGGCCATTAAGCTTTGATTTTGGTACAGTTGTTCTGAGAATAATAGATTTAACGATTGCGCATTTTCCACTAAATCTCATACAAAAAATGTGAACTAGAACGGGAGAATTCGATATTGATTCCAGAACGCGAAAGATATTCTTGGCCTCAGCTATTTGTAAAACAAAGACTCTCAAAAACGATTGTCTAGATTGTTCAATTTCCATGCAATTGATGGTGCATTTCGACAACTGATTAGGCGTTGGATGCTAGAGACAAATCACGCTTTTTTTAAAGGAGTAAGTGCCGATTGGCCTTAGAGAAATGATCTTGACTAAGCTGCATTATGGAAAGCTTCAGCCGCACAGGCTGCACGAGTGAACCAGGTGCCGCCGACGTCGCTTTGAACCGAAAAATGAGAAATCCCCTTGTACTCAAGGAGAAGCCTGTTATGAGCGTCTAGATTCAGCCCCAACCCACTCAGGGCGTCATAAATATGTCTAGTAATGAAGCATGAACCAGCTTGCATTTATACCGCCGTCTTTGTTTGCAACCGGTTGCTATTCTCAACTGACTGTGTTTTTATTACGAAGTGATTAAGCCACGGATGCTCGGCCACTTACAGCTTCATTGAAAACGGTCGTATCTGCATATTTAATTGATTTAATTAATATGAAAAGGCGTATTGCCTTATTTACTATTTGCTCGAAAAGCAGAGCAAGCCAACTTGGAGACATTAATGTTTAAACAAACATCCATTACTATTACAGCCAGTGCAATCGCACTTGCGCTGACTGCACTGACAATGGGTACAGCGCAGGCTCAGTCTACTGAGAAAACAAAGCTGCGTATTCAAACTCACTTTGGCCCTGAAACACTCTCAGGCTCATTAGCCGCAGAGTTCATCGAAGACGTTACCGCAATGTCTGACGGTAACATCGAAATCGAAATGTTTTACACGGGCGCAGTTGTAAAAGCGGCGGAAACATTCGATGCAGCGGTTACCGGCATACTTGATTGCGATATGACTGGCGGCGCTTACCAAGTGGGTAAAAACCCAGCATTCCAGTTCACTGGTGACCTCAACGGTGGCTATGCAAGCCCATACCAACAGTACTCATGGTTACTCCATGGTGGCGGTTATGACGCGTTGAACAAACTGTATAACCCACAAGAAATGGAATTTGTTGGCTGGTGGATCCCTGGCCCTGAATCATTGGTTTCGACTAAGCCAATCTCAGGTGTTGCCGATCTTAAAGGCTGGAAGTTCCGCGCACCTCCAGGTGTTATCACAAACATCTTTGATAACCTTGGTGCATCACCAATAGTAATGGATTTCAACGAAATCTTTACAGCGCTTGAAACTGGCATCATTGACGGTGCTGATGCATCTACTATCGCTAATAACGTTGGCCTAGGCTTATATGACATTGGTAAGCACACCAACTACCCAGGCTTTCACTCAATGCCTGCCGATCACCTAGCTTGTCGTAAAGACATCTGGGACGAAATGCCAGAATCTCACAAGCGAATCATGAAAGTAGGCATGCAAGCTTTGGCATTAAAAACCACTACCAAGCAAGACATTGAAATGCAGAAAGCTGCATCAGAAATGCGCGCGAACGGCGTGACTCTGTACACTTGGTCTGACGAAGAAATGGGTAAGTACCGTGCAGCAGTAGCAAGCACTTGGAAAGAGTACGCTACAACTCCAGAAGCAAAAGAGTTGTTGGGCGCTCATCTTGACTTCCTTAAAGAAATCGGCGCAGTCGAGTAATAACTGATTGCTGGCTGAATTGGTGGAGGTAGACAACTCGTCTGCCTCCATTTTAAACCCATCCGCCCGCTGCACTCCAATATTTTCACCATCTCCTTATGTCATTAACGGCGCATCAATGCTAACCATTGATTGAATTCCCTCTGAGGACTTTGGGTGTGGGTCAAACTTCTTTATAATTGAGCAGTAGACAGCTCAGTTGTGTGGGGAAATATGAAAGACGAAAAACCCGGAAACATAAAGGAATGGATCATTCCCTTTTTGTTTGTGTTCTGCGCTGGTTGGGCGATATGGCACGCACCCGCTTTCATTCTGGACTTATGGCCACACGATGCCTCTAAAAGCAGTTTAACGATCCAAATGTCGGAGATGCATAGTCGCAAAGATGTGACGCCTAATCTTCCCGGCTTATTTGGTGGTGTTGCAGATATTGTCGATTGGGCAGCCCTACTGCTGCTTCCCATCATATTTTATTTCGGCACAAAAACATTAGTGCTTGCGCAGATGGAGTTTGAAGACCACAGCCGCATCGATAAAATCGCCATGTTTATCGGGCGTATTGTCATGATACTGATCATCTCGATGACGAGCGTAATGCTGTATGAAGTATTTGTACGCTACGCCATTGAAAAACCGACACTCTGGGCAAACGAACTCACCTTATGGATCGGTGGTTTCGTATTTTTACTATCCGGCGTTTATGCTATGCAGCAACGCAGTCATATCCGCATATTCATCCTCTACGATGTGATGCCAAGGTGGATGCAACACGTTTGTGATGTGATGTGGGTTGCATTGTTGTGGTTCTTTGCCATCTGTTTGGTATTTGGCAGCTACAAACAAGTTTTTATCAATAAATTCTACAAATGGCAGACGTTCGGAACTGCATTTGATCCGCCAATACCTGCCACCATTCAACCGATGATACTCATCGTAATCTGCTTAATCAGCTTACAAGCACTTCTTAATCTGTTTGCAGATTGGAATAAAGATCCGGCGGCACTTACTGAAAAAGATATTATTGACCAGGAAGAGCTGGCAGCTCTTAGAAAGAGCGCAGGAGCAGATTGATGGACATCGGCACTATTTCAATCATCCTGATTACTCTTCTGGTTTTTATGCTCGCCATTGGCATGCCGCTAGGCTTTGCCTCTGCGGTATTAGCGGCACTTGTCATGATCATGAAGTTCGAGCCTACGCTCTTAACAGATCCGATGAGTTTCGGTGATGGCGCGCTCTCCGGTCGGCCCGGGACCGGGCCACTTTATATTCTCACGCAAAAAGTCTATGACTTGATGACGGAATACGTCTTGCTATCGGTGCCGTTATTTATTTTTATGGCAGCCCTGCTGGAGCGCTCTGGTGTGGCTAAGCAAATGTACGAAAGCCTGAACTTCTGGATGAGTCGTATGCGCGGTGGTATTGCCGTAGTTACCTCCCTTATGGCAGTACTGATGGCCGCTATGTCCGGCATTATCGGTGGTGAAGTAGTACTACTCGGGCTCATTGCATTACCGCAAATGCTGCGCCTCGGTTACAACCAGAACCTGGCAATCGGAACCATCTGCGCCTCGGGTTCACTGGGCACCATGATTCCGCCCTCGATTGTTCTCATCATCTTTGGTCTGATAACTGAGACCTCAATCAAGGCTTTGTTCACAGCGGCATTTTTGCCAGGCTTTATGTTAGCCAGTTTTATCATTATCTACATCTTGATACGTACACGGCTGGACCCCTCACAAGCACCACTGCCTGAACCTCGAGAAGACGATCTACCCAGTGGTGAAAAAGCGAAAGCATTCTGTGCCTTTTTAGCTATTCTGACGACTGGCTTTACATCGCTATTGCTTGCACGCTTGGCTTTTCTTACTGTAACCGGCCGCAATACGCCGGACGGCACTAATTTTGAGCCTCCAGCGCTTGGCATGGTCCATCATGCGCCATACCTGCTTGGCGTTATCGCTGTCTGCCTCATTCTAATATTTATCGTATTCGGCCTTAAACGAACCAAAATTGGCTGGTTGCATGGCAAAGGTTTGGTAGCACCCTTCTCTGTTATTTTCATTGTATTGGGTTCTATCTATGGCGGTATCACCGGTATCACTGAAGCGGCAGGTATGGGCGCACTAGCCGTATTCCTTATCGCTCTCTTTCGTGGTGAGGCATCCGTTGATTTGGTATGGGTAAGCTTGATGCGAACTCTGCGCTCTACCGGCACCATCATCTGGGTAACCGTTGGTGCGGCAGCGCTGGCCGGCGCTTACACCTTGGCGGGTGGCCCCACTTATATTGCACAGCTTATCGTCGGTGCTGAAATGCCCACCATGATGGTCATACTCATCATGATGCTCATCTTGCTGTTTATGGGTGCGTTTATGGACTGGGTCGGTATCGTGTTGCTTATCATTCCGGTCTTTCTGCCTATTATTCAGCGCCTGCCTATTGAAGAAATAGGGTTTATTGGGCAGCTTGAGCCTAAAGAGGTAGCGATCTGGTTCGGGGTCTTATTCTGTATGAACATGCAGGTGAGTTTTCTATCACCACCTTTCGGGCCGGCCGCGTTTTATCTTAAATCTGTCGCACCAGCGCATATCTCGTTAACGGATATTTTCCGAGGCTTTTTGCCGTTTATCGGCATACAGTTACTCGCGTTGAGCGTGCTACTACTCTGGCCTTCTATCGTGACGCTATTGCTTTAAGGTTTAGTTGTTTAAGCGGCCCTATCGCCGATTTGATCAGCTTCAATAACAATTAGCTCCACAGGCTTTGAAAACAGAAACCCTTGGGCATAATCAATCTCAAGGCTTTCCAACTGCCGTAGTGCATCTTCCGAATCAACGAATTCGGCAACCGTTTTGATACGAAGTACTTTTGCAATTTCAGCAACGCCTCTAACCACTGTTTGATCCAGCACGTTGTTATGAATCTGCTGTATAAAGCAGCCATCTATTTTGATGTAGTCAAGTGGTAACTCACGAATATGGGACAAGGAAGAGTACCCGGTTCCAAAATCGTCCAAGGCAATACTGCATCCATTTTCCTTTAGCACTGCTAGAAGGCTAATGGTCTGCTCGTAGCTTGTCATCGCTGCACTCTCCGTCACTTCGAAGCACACGTACTCGTTGATCGCCTTAAACCGTTGAACCGTGTCGACTAAGTACTCACAAAATTTCGTATCAGCAAGTGAATTAGCGGAGATATTAATATTCATACAATAGTCTCCATCTTGCGGAATGGACTGGCTTTCTAGCCATTCATAGGCATTTGAAACCACCCATCTATCAATTAATGGCATCAGATCGTTTCGCTCAGCGACAGGTAAAAACAAATTTGGAGGATAGAATCCGCCTTCGGGATTTTTCATGCGCAGAAGAATTTCAAAGTGTTGCCCTTCATTGCCACAATTTATTCTTACGATAGTTTGTTGAAATAGCACAAAGTCATTAACGCTAACGGCGTTGATTATTCTCGAAATCCACAATGCTTCGTCTTTGCTATCTAAAGTGCCCGAGTTTTGATCATGTAACACAATCTGGTTTTTGCCAGCACGTTTTGCAAGTAAACAACTGGAGTCAGCTGCGTAAAGCAGAGCTTCCTTAGTGGATAGCGACGCAGAGGTTTCGGCTATACCGATACTGGCAGTAATTTGGAAGGTTTGTTGTTCCCACACTAAATCCGTATTCTCGAGTGCTTCGAGGATATCTGTCGCCACTGTAAACGCTGCCTGACAATCTTGGCCTGGTAATATAATCGAAAACTCATCGCCGCCCTGGCGAACAACAACATCGCCTTCTTGTACAAAAGTTGATAGCACTGTGGCCACCTTAACCAGCATTGCATCACCCGCAGCATGGCCTGCAGTATCATTAACCTCCTTGAACTGGTCAAGATCGATTACAAGCAACGAGCATTCTGTGTCTTCAGCGTTATAAGCATCCATGTAAGCATCAAGACGCTCGTGCATGGTTCGGCGGTTGGCTAGACCAGTGAGCTCATCATGCCCTGCCTGGAATTCTAGCTTTTCTGCTAGTGTCGCTTCAGCAGTGATATCTTTGATTGTTCCTCTGGCTCCTACAATACGGCCTTCTTCGTCCTGAAGATTATGAGCAGACATGCGGATATATAGCGGCCCGTCCTTACCGTCGTTGGCAGAGGCCTTCCCCTCCCAACGCCCACGCTCAACTAGTGCAGAATAAATATCACCGACACTACAGTTACTATTGTTACTGCTTATTTGAGTGAGTAGTTCATTAGCAGATTCACCCAGCAGATCTTCAACATTTCGAGACAGTATGCGTTCATAATCTCCAGCTGCAAAATTTAACTTAAAGTCAGCATCAACTTCCCAAAAACAGTCTGCCCCCAATTGGGCAAACTGCTCAAACCTTTGCATAACACGGCGATTTCTAGATTCTGATTTTACGATCCTATGTTGCATGTCGACAATTGAATGAAACACCGAGCCGAACTCATCGTTGCGGTTCAGGTCTCGATCTTCCACCGTCGCGTTAGCAATATCAGATTTTTTTTCAATCTCAAGAATTTTTTGCAGACGCTGTAATGGATCTACAAGCAGCGGTTTTAAAATTAGCAAACAAGTTCCAGTTACAAACAAACTGATCAGGAGGATCATGGCTAAAATTCTATACACATACTCTTGCATGTATCCCTTAACCCAACTCGCATCAGTTTTGAGTATGAAGGTTTCTGAACGACTACCATCTAAATTTCTTGTATGGTTACTGATATAAACATCAGAATTTTCATTTACAGAGGTTTCTACAGCTGGAAAATCTCCGAAATTAGTAGTTTCAGCTTCGCTAGAGACATGCGTAAATCCCAGCAAAGTAAAGCGTGATTCCGCGACCGGGTTTATAACGAGTTGGCTAAGCTGAGAAACCGGGTCCGCAGGATCCAGTGAATTCACCAACATCGCCGTCGAATCATCGATGCTAGCAAATATGCGACTTCGCTCGGTAAACCACGAGTACACAAGAAGGGTGGCTTCTATAAGCAATATGCTGGCAAATATGCCCGCCGTTATTCTCCAGAAAATTCTGGATCTAAAAGTGCTACCGGAGGCTTGCCTTTTAGCACTTGGCTTGGCTACTGAATTGATCACTCTTGCATACCCGCGCTAGTTCCAAATAGAATCGCTACTTTCTGGTAACGGCAAGGTCACCGCTTTGTGCAAAACAATACTGCTTTATGAGGCCTAAAATTGCGCAGTGGGCAGCGAAAAAATACGACTTGTATGTTACATAATCATCTGTGATTAGCTTAAACATGGCCCTATCGTTGATTACTATTTGAACTGAGTCATGGAACAATTGACTGCTTCGATTGCACATTTCTTCCTTAATGTGAATATCAAATAGTGATAGGCTTCTTACAAATAACGTCGGGGCCAACAATGACACACTACTACTCAACTTTCGCCTCGCATGCGCTCGCACTTTCATTATCGTTTGTTATAACGCCGGCGCAATCGCACGATTCTGCCGTGCACTGTGAAGCCGTCACCAGCTCAGTAACTGATGCCGGATTCAACGATGTTGTTAAGGTCGAGTGTGCATCTGGCAATGCATTGATACAATCCAATACTTACCCCGATCACACTATGATGACAGGGATTGTTGGCACCAATGAGCAAGTTCCTTTGCCAGCAGCGCAATACGTTTCTCCCATCCCATTAGAGCCGGTTGTTGGCACGCAACCACAAACGCGTGACGCCGCCCTCGCCGTCGCTGTTAATGGAGTGCCTATTTATGATTACACCGGTGGTGGAGAAATGAGTATTGAAGATCTTGCACATCATCAAACCAAACACGACACCATACTCACTCAGCAACTGGATATCTGCGGTGGCCATGCTGGGCGTGGCGATGATTATCACTATCACACAAAGCCTACCTGCATGATCGAACAGATGCCAAATGCTGGGCCTGATGCCATTATCGGTTGGGCGTTTGATGGCTTCCCGATTTATGGCGACCATAATCCTGATGGATCAATTATCGAAGCAGGCGCTCTGGATGTGTGCAATGGCCAAACGGATGAAGAATTCGGTTATCGCTACCACACATCTAAAGGATCACCCTATATTATTCAGTGCTTGATGGGGGATGCACCCAACATGCGCGACCTACCCCGTGTTGCACCATTAAAACCTGCAGATGGCAGCCGCCCGCCAAACGCCGGGCGCCCACCAAAAGGCGGGGTTGAAGATCTTGTTTTCACGCAGAACGCATCGGGTGTGCGCAGCATGACTTATCGCTATCAAAACAAGGGCTACTACATTAAATACAGTCCGTCCAGCACCGAAAACTGCTACCACTTCGAGACTCGCACGATCACCAACAATGGCGAATTGTATGAGCAGGAACTTTGTCGCTAATCGCCTTTATCGTTACTAAAACTAATATTGCTAACACTAATAAGGATTACCCTCATGCGCATGATCATTGCTATGGCCTTGTCAATAGGCGCAAGTATCGCAAACGCCGACACCCAAAACCTCACCGCGGATGTGTGGGTAGATAACTGGTTTGCGATGTATGCCAATGGCGAACTAGTGATTGAGGACTCCGTGTCTATCACCACTGAGCGATCCTTCAATGCAGAAACAACCACTTTCTCAATTGAGACACCTGCCGTTATCGCCATTGTTGCCAAAGATTTTAAAGAGAACGACAGCGGCCTAGAGTATATCGGCAAACGCAAGCAGCAAATGGGTGATGGCGGGCTTATCGCTCAATTCCGCGATGCCGACTCTGGTAAAATTATTGCAGTAACAGACGACAATATGCGCTGCCTGGTCGTTCACCGTGCACCTCTTGACGTATCTTGCGCGAAGCAGACAAACCCGGTGGCGGGAGAAGGCGCATGTGCGTTCGAAATCACCGAAACTCCATCAGACTGGATGATGGCATCCTTCGACGATAGCAAATGGCCAGCTGCGACGATTCATTCCGAAAGCGATGTGAGCCCCAAACAAGGTTACGATCGCATTAGCTGGGATTCAAGCGCGCAACTCATCTGGAGCGATGACTTAGTTCAGGACAACACTATTTTATGTCGGCTCGAAATCGGCGGCTAGTATCAGCACATCGCCTTGCATACAATAAATTAAGCAAACGCTGCTTCCATCTCTCGCCGAATCGATATCGCTTGTACGCTTTCATCAGCGTCGACATCGTTCCAACTCAACGATTGACCCGCCGCGACGAAATGCTTCACTTTCATATTGTGCGCAAGGCCGATGGGCAGCCCGCCCATCGACAGTGATTTGGCAGCAGGAAACAGCTTGCCCCAAACGGTAAAACCGCCTTCGCCGTCAAGCATCTCACCCGCTTGCAGATCGCGCTTGGCAGTCGCCACTACATCGCCATTAAACGCCTGCGTGCTGCCAGTGGGTTTACCGAGTAAAGCTGCCGACAATATCGACATATTCAGTTCAAGGCCAATTAAGTGAAACGGCTTATACATAGCCGAGTAACGACCAGTGGAATCGGTATTCATGCCGTATTGCTTAAAGCAGGCCGCGGCGTAATCATTGGGCGCTTCAAACACAACATACACGCCCCAACGTAAATCTTTAAACACTGGGCGGCCATCACGCTCCAGCGACGACACCACTTCAACTTGGCCTTTTTTAGTTAGAATTCCGCCATCACTTTGCGGGCGCAATACATGTGCTAAGTCATCCATGCCCGCAGCTGGAAATAACAAGCCATTATCCGGTGGTGACAAATCAGCTGCGTTCGCAATCGCAGCCATCTCTAGGGCTGATTTAGTGCCATCCAAGAAACTGTTGAACATCTGACTGTTCATACCTGCATCCGCCGCTTGCTCACTCGTTAAGCCGTAATAGTTCCACACAGAATCTGGTGTGCTGGCATGGTATACCGGCAGGTATTTTGTGCCCTTACCTGCGGCAACCACCTCAAAACCGGTTGCTCTCGCCCACTCCACTAGCTCACAAGTTAACGCTGGTTGATCACCATAGGCCATCGAATACACAACACCAGCCTGCTTTGCTTCGCGCGCCAGCAGCGCGCCTGCCAACACATCCGCCTCCACATTCACCATCACAATATGCAAGCCATTACGAATCGATTCGCGTGCATGAATCAATCCTGCAGCTGGATTACCAGTGGCCTCTACAACCACATCAACTGAGCCGCTAGCCATCATCGCACTGGCGTCGTCGGTAAACGTTACAGAGTCAATCAGCTCTTGAGGCCAACCCACGTCGCGGCAAGTTTGCTGCGCACCTGCAGGGTCCAAATCAGCAATGCAGCTGACAATTAACCCAGGTGTTGTTGGCACTTGAGACAAAAACATGCTGCCGAACTTTCCCGCACCAATGAGCCCAGTTCGAACAGGGTTGTTGGCATCAGCACGCGCCAGCAGATCGTTATAGAGATACATTAATCGTTATCCAGTCACAGCCATATTGTTATTCATTACCGTTATCAGTGGGAGCTCGTTTAACTGCATTCGCGCGATTGTCGATATTCGCCCCGGTAACAGCAACATCAGCGTAGCGCACTGCCAGCAGCCGTGTCAAAACTGATCAAATTACCCGTATAAACCATTAAGGCGCTTGGATCATTAACGAGTAACCGTTTCACTTATGTTACGTGGTAGCGGTGTTAATAGCTGTTAGAGAATCATGGGGTTATATGCAATAAAAACATACTCAGGGTCGTGATCAAGTTGCCGTCATTAACTGTTGGGGGATTAATGAAAAAAATGAACATATTACGCGGGCTAGTTATAGCGCTGGTAGTCGGCAGTGTGCTGACGTGCATAAATCAATACGAAAACCTAGCTGCGCCAAGCTCCATGGATTGGTACAAAGTTGCGTTAACTTACTGTACGCCATTTCTGGTTCATATAGTTGCTAGCTGGATCGCTGATCGTCGACTCTATGCTACCCCGGGAGGAGCCACTTCCATTCGAGAACAATACAACACTGAAACCAGCATACTCGGTGAGTTGGGCAACACCGTGCACGAGAATGCCAAACGTGTAAATAAAGCTTCAACTGAGCGCCTGGAAGTTGCACAAAATGCCATTGAGGCAGCAGAACAAGTCATTGCTTGCGGCGTTCAGATTGACAGTCTATCCAAAAATAATCTGGAGCGAGTTGCCGAGCTCACTGCTGAAACAGAACGCGTGTTGGACGAAATGAATGAGCTGAGTCAAAAGCTTCGAGATTCGCTGACATGGGCGACAAATTTATCCAATAAGATCAGCTTGTTTGACGAAAATTTCTCATCCATCTACCAAATGGCGACAACCATACGCCAAGTGGCTGATCAAACCAAGCTATTGTCTATCAATGCATCGGTTGAGGCCGCTCGTGCAGGCGAGGCAGGTAAAGGCTTTTCCGTGGTGGCAGTGGAGGTTAAGAATTTATCTGAAAAATCAGAAGTGCAAACTAATGAAATTAGCACAACGCTTAAACAACTTAAATTAAGCGTCGACGAAATTCAAAACGATACACATAACTTTACTCGCAATCTAGGCGGAACCTTGGAGACCGTTTGCCAAGGTGAAGATGATTCGCGCCATTTGAAAGAGCAGATGAAATTAATCTTGGCTGACGTTACTGATAGTATCGATAAGGTAAGCAGCCAAACTGATAGATTAAAGCAGCAGATGGCCACCACTGCAGAAGGTATGCACGATCTTGTTGAGGGCACCAAAGCAGTAGCAAAAGGCTCTTCAAACAATATTCAGATTGGCGTCAAGATAACTGAACATACCGAAAATCTAAAAGCACTGTCGCGGGTTGCTTAACCCGAGATAGGTCGCCAAAGCAGATAAACGCGATAACCACCCTATTCAATTTGCCTCGATCACAACTTTAATGCACTATGTATCAACTGCATAATAGGTTCGTACAAGGCAATCATTTATGGCGCATATATTCCGTAGCCCGCTTCCCGATCTAAACATTCCGGACGTGCCATTAACCGAACTGGTCATTAATAAAGCGGCTACTATTCCTGATCATCCTGCGATGATCGACGGCACCACGGGTAAAACCTATAGCTTTGCCCAGCTATCAGATGCTATTCATCGCTTAGCAGGTGGCCTGCAATCCGAAGGCTTTAAACCAGGCTCTGTGCTGGCATTGATCGCGCCTAACAGCCCTGAGTATGCCATCGTATTTCATGCTGCGGCTGTGTGTGGCGGCACAATAACCACACTCAACCCAAGCTATGGCGCAGAGGAAATTCGCGCGCAATTGCAAGATTCTGGTGCAACGCTAGTTATCACGGTGCCAGCTTGTGCACCTACCAGCCAGGCTGCAATATCAGACACCGACGTTACGGAAATTATCGTTATCGGAGAGTATGACGGGCTACGATCATTGGATGCATTGATGGGTGAACCAATCAAGCAAGTTCCAATTGATGTACGCGCAAATCTATTAGTACTGCCCTACTCCTCTGGCACTACCGGCATTCCTAAAGGCGTGATGCTTACGCATCATAATTTGGTCTCAAACGTGCTGCAAACAAACGAAACGGTAGGTTATGAAGCCGATGATATTGCATTGGCGGTGCTGCCGTTTTTTCATATCTACGGAATGCAAGTGTGTATGTGTAGTTTGCTAGCGGCTGGGGTCACTGTCGTGACTTTACCGCGCTTTGATATGCAAGAAGTATTAAGTTTGATCCAACAGCACAAGGTCACTCAGTTTTTTGTGGTGCCGCCTATTGTGCTTGGTTTCGCAAAACACCCAATGGTGGATGACTACGATCTCAGTAGCTTACGAAAAATGTTTTGCGGTGCAGCACCCTTAGGAGCTGATTTAAGCAATGAGGCCGCCACTCGTTTGGATTGCAATATCGTGCAAGGTTATGGCATGACAGAAATGAGCCCAGTGAGCCACTTAACATCCAAACTGGATATCAAACCAGGTTCTTGTGGTGTCACTGCCCCAAACACGTTTTCACGTATTGTCGATACCGAGGGCAACGACCTAGGTATCGATGAAGAAGGTGAAATCTGGGTTAAGGGGCCGCAAGTTATGCTCGGTTATCTCAATAATCCTGAGGCCACCGCCGAAACGCTGGACGCTGATGGTTGGTTACACACTGGCGACTTGGCACGCATTGATGCCGATGGTCATATGTTTATCGTTGATCGATTAAAGGAACTCATAAAATATAAGGGTTTTCAAGTTGCGCCTGCCGAACTTGAAGCCTTGATCGTAAGCCACCCCGCCGTAGCGGATGTTGCGGTGATTGGCATACCCGATCTTGAAGTGGACGAATTACCCAAGGCATTTATTACATTGAAGCCCGATGTGAGCGTAAGCGAAGATGAGATTAAGGCCTTCGTAAAAGAGCACGTTGCGAGTTACAAACAAATCAGATTAGTTGAGTTTGTTGATACGATCCCTAAATCGCCAAGTGGGAAAATACTACGGCGATTATTGCGGGATCAATAAACGCCCCTACAGCGCGGCAAGCTCCTCTTCCAACCTTGCCGACTCAGTGGACCTAGGTTTGGAAAACCCTGCCAGCAGTAAGTAGAATACGGGCGTCATAAATAAGGTAAATACGGTCGCAATACCCAGCCCGCCAACGATGACCCAACCCAATGCAATGCGCGCTTCGGCTCCTGCACCGGATGCCATGATAAGCGGAAGGCCACCGACAATGGTTGAAATCATCGTCATCATGACTGGCCGTAAGCGACGAGTGGATGCAAGCTGCGCGGCTTCGCGCACACTGTGGCCTTTATCTCGCAGTTGGTTGGCAAAGTCCACTATGAGGATACTGTTTTTAGCCATTATCCCCACCAATAACACCAGCCCAATCTGGCTATAAACATTCAAGCTGGTGCCGGTCATATGCAACGCAAACACCGCACTCGCCAAGCCGAATGGCACCGTAAACATGATGATCAAGCTGCTGACAAAACTTTCAAACTGAGCGGCCAGCACCAGTAAAACAACAATAATGGCAAAGCCAAAGGTGATTAATAATCCGCTGGACGTTTCGTTTAACGTTGCCGCTTCCGCCATTGGGAATGTACGGCTACCCGGTGGTAAAATATCAGCCGCCAATGCATCCAATTTTTGCATGCCTTCGCGCAATGATAAAGAATCCGAGAGGCTAGCGCTAACAGAAATCGCGCGTTGTTTTTGTTCTCGCCCTAACGATGGGGCGACGGCTTGTTCGCTTAATGTAGCAATAGATGACATGGGCACAATACGCCCATCTTGCGCTTTTAAAAATATATTAGCCAAGTCAGTGGGGTCATTGATCGGATGAGTTGTGGATACCAACTTAACGCCGATGGTCCTGTCATTAACAAACACCTTGCCGATCTCGCGACCATCCAAAACCGATTGCATCGCCGTGGCTAAGCCATCAATGGGTATGCCGATATCATTCGCCCGTTCACGATCAATCAGGATCGACAGTTGCGGTTGATTCGTTTCATACGATAACGACACGCGACCAAAGCTTGCGTCCTCCTCCATCTTAGCAACCAGCTGCTCACCCGCTTTTGCTAACTCTTCGTAGTTATCGCCAGCCAAGGCCATCGTCAACCCAGAGCCTGCGCCCCGAATGCCTAGGCTATTGGGTTGTATTGTAAACGCGCGCACACCAGGCACACCGCGAAGCAGCTTGTTCACATCCGTTACGATCTCTTGTTGGCTACGGGTGCGTTTCTCCCAAGAAGCCAGCGTCATCACCATAAACGCAGAGTTAGCCCGGCCACCTCGCCCAGCGATAGAAAACACATTCTCTACCTCGCCACTTTCTACAAAAGGTTGAATTAGATTTTCGATCTTTAATACTTGCGCAGTTGTGTATTCAATACTAACGCCCTGTGGTGCCGACACTCTCATCAACGCAACAGAACGATCCTCTCTTGGGACAAGTTCTTCAGGTAGTTTTTGAAACGTTAGCCATGCAGCAAACGCAAATACGGCAGAACACGCAATGGCCGCTACCGGAAAACGTAAAAAGAAGCGCAGGATCGATGTATAAAAAGCGGTGGCAGCGCCGCCAAGTTTACGTAAAACCCTAGTAAACGCATTACCCCGCTTTTGGGCTGAATCCGCACGATCAAGAAATCGAGAAGCCAGCATTGGGCATAGCGATAAGGCCACCACCGATGACAACATCACCGCAATCGCCAACACAAAACCAAACTCTCTAAACAAGCCGCCGACCTTTCCAGGTAAGAACGATAGTGGAATAAACACAGCCGCCAGCGTTGCGGTGGTGGTGATTACTGCGAAGAAAACTTGGCGTGTACCAACAACCGCAGCGGCGCGCGAGCCCATGCCTTCGTTACGCCGATTAACAATATTCTCCAGCACTACAATGGCATCATCGACCACCATGCCAGTTGCCAGTACAAGCGCCAGCAGTGTGATGATATTAATCGAGAATCCTGCCAACCAGATTCCCGCCACGGTACCAATAAGTGCAACCGGTAAGGTAATAGCCGGGATTAATGTGGCCCGAACATCCAATAGGAATAAATAGATAACCAGAATCACGATTAACACCGCAATAATCAGTGTTCGTAGCACTTCGGTTATAGATCCATTAATAAACCTGGCGTCGTCACTGGTTACCCGAATATCAACGTCGCCTGGTAAGGTATTTTTAAGCTCTGCAACCGTGGCATGTGCCTGCTTTGAAATATCTAAGGTGTTTGACCCAGCTTGCCGAATTACCGCTAAGCCAATACCAGTTTTGCCGTTTGCCCGCAAGCGGCTTGAACCCGTGTCAGCGCCGAGAGAAACAGAGGCGATATCCATAATGCGGGTACGCTCTTTTATCACTAGCTGCTCAATCTCGGATGCCGTCGCCACCTCTGATGTTGCTCTTACCAGTAACGCCTGGGAGTCGCTGTTTAACGAACCCGCTGGTGCATCAAAGGCTACATTACTTAACGCTCTAGCAACATCAGCAATCGACAAACCACGTGTTGCAAGCCTGCTTTGATCAACATCAATTCTAAATATTTGCTGGCGATCGCCATAGACTCGAATATCAGCGATGCCTTTTATTGCCGTAAAGCGATCACGAACCTGATTTTCCACCAATCGAGTGAGCTCTTCCACTGAGAGATTCGCCGAGGTTACCGCCATCCTCAAAATCGCTTGCGCGTCATCATCTGCTTTAACAATGCGCGGCTCGTCTGCTGCGTCGGGCATATCGCGGCTTACGCGGCTGATCGCATCACGCATATCAGAACCAGCCACATCAAGGTTGGTACTTTCGGTTAGCTCAACAACCACGCGGCTGCTACCAAACCTGGACGAAGAAGAAATCGATTTAACACCGGGCACGCGGCCAGCGGCTGATTCAATGGTGGATGTCACTTCTCGATCAATGGTTTCAGGTGATGCGCCGGTGTAATTGGTGGACACTGTAATAACCGGGCTATCAACCCGTGGTAGCTCGCGCACCTCTGCACCAAAAATAGCCGCCACTCCTGCAACCACTATTAACAAGCTAAGCACAATCGCCAGTACCGGACGCCGGACAAACAGCGCCGTTGAGCCTGCTACTGGTTCTTTTGCTGCGTCTGAACTAGCCATCGCCTGCGTTTACCCCGCGCTTGTTGTTTCCGCCGTTTTTGCTTCCATCCTTCTTAGGCGGCGATCCCTCCTCCCTAGGCGACCCATCGTCACCAAGCACATTAACCGTGGCGCCCTCGCGTAGCGATAGCACACCTTCGGACACAACCTTGTCACCTACTGCTAAGTCGCCGTCTACCAACACTCTGTCGGTGTTGCGTTGTACGATACGAATGCCAGCACGCGCCACTTTATCTTCTTTTAACTTCCAAACAAAAGAGCCTTGCGAATCCCATTGCACGGCTAATGGATCAACTTGTGCGTAGGTGTCTCCAGGGAATTTAAGCTCAACAGAGAACGACATACCCGGCCGTAACAAATCAGATTCATTGGCAATGGTGGCGCGCGTTAGGAACGTTCGGCTATCTCGCTCCACGCGGCTACCCACTGCACTAACGCTTCCTTGAAACGCCTTTCCCGGAAACGCATAGGAGGTAGCGTCTAGCGATTGCCCCACTTTTATCGACGTCGCAAAACGTTCGGGCACCCAAAAATCAAGATGCAAACTGGAGCGATCATCAATGGTAACGATATTGGTTTGAGTATTGATAAAACTGCCGACCGTCGCCGTGACGATGCCAACCTTACCGCTTATCGGTGCGTCGATCGTGCGTCGACGTAGTGTTAGTTCCGCATCTTCCAGCGCAAGCCTTGCACTATTTAAAACCGATTGAGCTTCATCAAGTTCGGCCTGCGTGCTGATGCGCTGCTTAAATAACTTCTCCACTCGAACCACTTTTACACGAGCCTCATCAACCGCACTCTTGGCTCGATTGCGCGCTATCACTTCGGCTTCCGAATCCAGCAATGCCAACGCAGCACCTGCCTCAACATCCTGACCGGACACCACCAGCACGTCTTTAAGAATGCCACCATCCAATGGATACACGCTAACCGATGCAATCGCCTCAACGTCACCCACCGCAGTAAGCCGATCGTTTATCGTGCCCTCCGTTACCTCAGTGGCAACCACAATAGAAGGACCTCGCCCTCGTCTACCACCCGCAGGCTTAGCACCTGGTTTCGCAGTTGATTTAGCGCCGGGGTTCGCGCTTGGCTTATTACCCGATTGAGGTGCTTGTTGTGATTTACCGCTAGCGGCCGGCACCTCCGCCTGTGACTGAGAAGTGTAGAAATAAATGCCATACGCAACAACGAGTAGCAGCGCGACTGAGGTTAACCCTGTTTTAAGAAATCCCGGCAATGTTGACTCACCCCATAAAAAAGCTCTAATTCAATATAGCAAGGAACCACACGCTAAAAACGCATCAGCCGACAGTGAATGAACAATATTGCGATATTGTCTTAATTTTTGCACAATTTGTATAAACACCCGCCCCAAAAAGCACGCTGCGCAGATGCCTAACCTGGCGAAAACTCACGTGAGTTTTTCGTTTTTCAAATCAAAATGCCGCCAGGGCCGCCCATCACATCCAATTGATATTGTGGTAATCACTAAAGCCCTTCAGCCACAAAGTCATCAATAATACCGCCAAGTATATTGGCGAACTGGTACTGGTGTCGTTGATCAATATCTATCCCTTTGTGATACTGGCCTTCATACAAGGTTAAATCAGTTGCCGCTTGAGCAATCTGCACAACATAAACATGTTTAATGTTTGGGTGAGCATCGCCCTCCATGCAATGGTAGGTTTTAAAAAAACGATAATTTTCAATACGTATTCCA
>CALGND010000085.1 GCA_937958675.1 uncultured Granulosicoccaceae bacterium | reverse complement strand
GATATCAAATTGTTGGGGGATACCACCGTATTGCTGACAAAACGCGGAGGCTTTTCCAAGGCTTCGTCCAGCCACAATTACGGAGTGATTATCACGCAGAAGTAATCGAGCAAGACGTCCACCAAACTCTCCGTAGCCGCCGATGATCAGTAGAGTTTGCTGTTTGTTCACGGCAATAGTATAACGACGGGCCGTGCGTAACAGCTTGTTTGAAAATCACGCCGCTACGCCACGGCTTGATAAATCATTGCAATATAGTTGCATAATGCGTGAGTTGTCAGGTATTATTCATTTATTATGACACCAAATGACGAATTCGTTTTTACCTTACTCAAAACCGCTTCCCGGATAGAACGCAGGCTTGATCGCGCCTTGTCCTGCACCAAGGGTGTGAGCTTTACCGAGTATCACCTTCTTAACGAACTCCAAAATAAATACAGTGGTGCTGCTACCCGGGTCGATTTAGCCGATGCGGTAGGCTTAACACCGTCCGCCATTACGCGAGCACTTAAGCCATTGGAAAAAATTGGCCTTGTGGTAACACAAAAAAGCGAAAGGGATGCTAGACGCAGCCTTGCTAAGCTCACTACCATCGGCCGTGAGTTGCTAAAAGATGCAGATCAAATTGTGTTGGATGAAATAAAATTGCTCAATTTGCCCGCATCAGGTACAAGTGAGGCCTTGGATTTACTCAACCACATGCGTTCGTAAGCTATTAATATTCGCAACTAACTAGTAAACACCGATTTATGTCTAATCCTTTATTTGATGCTCTATTTGGCATACACGCAGGAAAATCAACGCCATTTCTCCGGCTCGCCAACAATCAGCTGATTTCACATCAAGAATTTCTGGCATTAGCTGCGCGCCTAGCCAATGCAGTTTCGCAACTTGGGCTGGCGCCTGGCGATCGTGTTGCTGCACAGATTGAAAAATCTCCAGAGGCCTTAGCTCTGTACGCCGCTTGCGTACAAGCAGGTTTAGTATTCCTGCCCCTTAATAATGCCTACACCGTTGATGAGCTCGCCTACTTCGTCGAAGACAGTGGTGCCGCGCTATTAGTGTGCGACAGTGCAAAACAAAGCGGCCTTTCTACACTGGCTTCAAAGCTTGGTACGGCACTGGAGACTCTAAACGCTGACGGAACAGGAACCCTAATTGACAAAGCCAATACTCAAGCTGATGAATTTAATACAGCCGAGCGAAGCTTGAATGATTTGGCTGCATTGTTATATACATCTGGTACCACAGGGCGCTCCAAAGGTGCAATGCTGACGCAAGACAACCTACTGTCTAACGCTGAGGTGCTAGTAGATGATTGGCGTTTTACTACTAATGACGTTTTAATACATGCCTTGCCGATCTTCCATACACACGGCCTGTTTGTCGCAACTAACATCGCATTACTTGCGGGCAGCAGCATAATCTTTATCCCTAAATTTAATCTGGATCAAATAATCAGCGCACTACCCGACGCCACTACGATGATGGGCGTGCCCACGTTCTATACCCGACTACTAAACGACGAACGATTCACCGCTGAACTTGCATCACATATGCGCTTGTTTGTCTCAGGTAGCGCACCATTATTAGCGGAGACGCATAAGCAATTTGAGGAGCGAACAGGCCACCGCATCCTTGAACGATACGGCATGACAGAAACCAATATGAATGCTTCCAATCCGTACGATGGCGAACGGCGAGCTGGCACTGTAGGATTCGCCTTGCCCGGAGTTGAAATAAAAATCACCGATAGCGAAACGGGTGACCCAGTACCAACAGGTGAAACAGGAGCACTCGAAGTTCGTGGCCGCAATGTATTTAGTGGCTATTGGCAGATGCCCGAAAAAACGGCGGCCGAGTTGCGAGAAAACGGATTTTTTATCACTGGGGATTTAGCCAAATTTGACGAAGACGGTTACATTCACATAGTAGGGCGCGATAAGGACCTAATCATATCTGGCGGTTTTAATATCTACCCAAAAGAAATCGAACTAATCTTAGACGAACAAGCTGGCGTACTCGAAAGCGCTGTGATCGGTGTACCACACCCAGACTTTGGAGAAACTGCTATCGGAGTAGTTGTTGCAGAGCTTGGGCAAACACCAGAACTTGACCACATCATGGAGGGCATGAAAACGTCGCTTGCCAGTTTTAAGTGTCCACAGAAATTGATCATAATGGACGAGCTACCCAGAAACACAATGGGCAAAGTACAAAAAAATATACTTCGAGAGCAATATAAGTCGCTCTTTACCTAGCCATCAAAAAGTGGCCTTGTATAAATCCATGTCCAGCAGCGAAAGCAATCTCACCACAGGTTCGGTCTATCAACATTTGATTAGGCTTTCAATACCTGCTGCTATGGGTATGATATTCAATACACTGTACAACCTGACCGACTTCTGGTTTGCAGGCCTTCTATCAGACCAATCACTTGCGGGGGTATCCATCGCAGGCAGTGTCTTTTTTATACTGCTAGCTATTGGTATCGGTATGCAAACCGGCACATCCGCTGTAATAGCACCGGAGATTGGCGCAGGCAATGAGACTGAAATCGGCGGATGGGTTGATGAAGCATTTAGCTTAAGTATTCTGTTCAGTGTAATAACCATGATATTAGGCTGGCTACTGGCCGACAAACTAGTTTTGTTTCTTGGTGCAGAACCCCATATAGCACCGCTAGCTAATCAGTACCTTGATATAACACTGATGGGTAGTGCCGCATTCATACTCTCCTTTATGGCAGCTGGCGCTTTGATGGCGATGGGGGATACCACCTCCAATCGAAATGTATTGATGGTTGGTTTTTTCGCTAATTTCTTGCTCAACCCCTTGTTTACTTTTGTTCTGGATTTTGGTGTCAGAGGGCTCGCTTTAGCGACCGTAGTGATAAAGCTAGCATCGGCGCTTTATCTATTTAGGGTTCTAGCAATTAAAACCGGGCGTTGGGTAAAGCCTTCGTTTCGCTTTTCTAAGTGGTTAGCATTGCTACAACAAATATTACCAGCAAGTTTGAACATGCTAACCATTATTCTTGGTGGGTTTATTTCAGTCGCCTATATCGGTAGATTTGGTAGCGATCACATAGCCGGTTACGCAGTCGGTTTGAGGATCGAACAAGTTTTGCTTCTACCAGCGCTGGGGCTTAATGCAGCAGTAATGGCTATAGCCGGCCAAAATTATGGTGCTGGCAATTTTGACAGAGTTAAAGAAACTTACACTAAAGGACTCACCATTGGTCTAGCAATGGCTGCAGTCTCTATCCCAGTCATGCTTTTTCTGTCTCCTGCGATGATGAGCATATTTACTCAAAGTGATGCTATTAAACAAACCGGTGCATCTTATCTTAAAATCGATGCAATCGCATTCTACGCCTACGTGGTGCTATTCCTAAGCGTGGCACTATTGCAGTCTATAAAGCGCCCCCTATTCCCTATGGCGCTTGGAATGGCACGGCAATTTATTTTACCGGTTAGTATTAATTACTTTCTAATAGTAGTGATGGGTTATCCGATGATTACCGTCTTCTACACAATCGTATCGATTGTTGTTATTAGCGCTGTTGTTGCAAACTGGTACACGCGCAGAATACTCAACTCGTTTTCTAATTCTACTTCCGTAGTCGCAACATCTTCAAGCAAATGATACTAAAAACGGATTCCTAATCATGTCATTACTATTCGAGCCAATCAATCTACGCTCATTAACGATTCCCAATCGCGTTATTGTGTCACCTATGTGCCAGTACTCCGCTATCGATGGCACGGCACAGCCTTGGCACGCAGCGCACCTTGGTCAGCTAGCCTTATCCTCAGCTGGCATGTTGGTTTTAGAGGCATCTGCCGTCGAAGCCATCGGACGTATTTCGCCTGGTTGCTTAGGCTTATACAGCGATGAAAACGAATTCGCGCTCGATACCTTGATAACGGACTTACGTCAATTAAATCCATCTGCCGCCTTACCCATTTGTATTCAGCTAAATCATGCGGGTAGAAAGGCGTCCAGCTTCGAACCATGGAATGGGGGATTACAAATACCTGCTGAACAAGACGGATGGCCAGCAGTAGCGCCCAGTGCCATTGCACAAAATAAAGGTGAAACACCGCCACAAGAATTGAGCATTGCTGATCTAGACTCAATGAAGCAGACATTCATCGCTGCCGTTGAACGATCAGAGCGATTAGGCATTGATGCAATCGAACTGCACTGCGCGCATGGGTATTTAATGCACCAGTTTCTCTCGCCCGTTGCAAATCAACGAGCAGATCAATACGGCGGCTCTCTAGAAAACCGCATGCGATTTCCGCTGGAGGTATTTGCTGCTATGCGCATTGCGTGGCCCGAGTCTAAACCAATGGGTGTTCGAATATCCGCAAGTGATTGGGATGAAGATAGTAGCTGGGATGTAAAGGAAGCGATTACTTTTTCCAAGAAACTGCAAGCGCTAAACTGTGATTGGATTGATGTCTCCAGCGGCGGGGTTTCTAGCAAACAGAAAATAGACTTAAAACCAGGGTATCAAGTACATTTTGCGCAAGCGATTAAAGCAGAGGTAGATATGCCAGTTATGGCGGTTGGGCTGATTACCGAGCCTAGGCAAGCCGAAGAGATATTAAAAAATGGCAGCGCCGATATGATCGCCATAGCGCGAGGGTTTCTATATAACCCTCGCTGGGTATGGCACGCCGCAGCGGAACTCGGTGCAACAGTAAGCGCGCCAAAGCAATACTGGAGAAGTACCCCAGCTAGTGTGGGACGACTGTTTGGCGATACCAAGGTTGGCCAGCGTTGAGTTCGTGAAACACACGATTCGTGATCGTGCTTAGCTGATCGGTGGCTAAGCAGGCCAGAGGCTAGGCATTAGCAGCCTTCTGCTCCATCTTCTGGCTAGCCAAATACTCATCGTAAGTACCAGCAAAGTTATTGAGTTTCTTGTCTTTGATCTCAATGATCTGCGTAGCCAGTGACGATACAAATTCGCGATCATGGCTGACAAATATTATCGTACCTTCGTAATGGTCCAAGGCTAGGTTTAACGCTTCGATGGCTTCCATATCCATGTGATTAGTTGGCTCATCCAGGATCATCACGTTAGGTGATGTCATCATCAGCTTGCCAAACAGCAAGCGGTTTTTCTCACCACCTGAACATACCTTAACGGGTTTCAGAAAATCATCAGATGAAAACAACAGCTGGCCCAAAGTTGCGCGAACGATTTGGTCATTGTGCGATGCCTTACGCCATTGGCTCATCCAGTCGAACAAGGTGATGTCGCTATTAAATTCAGCGATGTTATCCTGCGGGCAATACCCAATTGTTGCGTTCTCTGACCACTGTATCTCGCCGCTATCAACGTCGACCTCATTTAATAGACAACGCAGCAAAGTACTCTTGCCTACGCCATTCTCACCAATAACAGCAAGACGTGACCCAGCCTCTAACATCAGCTCACCTTTTTCAAACAAGGGGCCTTCATCGAATCCTTTTGAGAGATTCTCCAAAACGAGTGCTTGGCGAAATAGCTTCTTCTCCTGCGAGAACCGAATGTACGGGCTAACACGGCTCGAACGTTTTATATCGTGCAGCTCTATCTTCTCAAGCTTTTTAGCACGCGACGTCGCTTGTTTCGCTTTTGAAGCATTGGCAGAAAAACGGCTAACAAACGCTTGCAGATCAGCAATTTCTACTTTCTTCTTAGAATTTTCGTTTTGCAGCAACTCTCGTGCAGCCGTTGCGGCAATCATAAAGTCATCGTAATTACCTGGGTAAACACGCAGTTCGCCATAGTCGATATCGGCCATGTGCGTGCACACAGAGTTTAGGAAGTGTCGATCGTGAGAAATGATCACGATGGTGCTTTTTTGATTGGCGAGTACGCCCTCTAACCAACGAATAGCGTTGATATCCAAGTTGTTGGTAGGCTCATCGAGTAATAAAATATCAGGAGAAGCAAACAAGGCTTGTGCAAGCAATACGCGCAGCTTCCAACCTGGCGCAACTTCGCTCATTAAACCGTTATGTAGTGAGACATCAATTCCAGCGCCACTTAAAAATTCACCTGCCCTGCTTTCGGCGGTATAGCCATCTAGTTCAGCGAATTCAACTTCTAATTCTGCAACGGCCATCCCTTCTTCTTCAGTCATTTCAGGCAGGCTATAAATACGATCGCGCTCCTGCTTAATCTTCCATAGTTCGGCATGGCCCATGATGACAGTATCAACGACCGTATATTCTTCAAATGCAAACTGATCCTGACTCAGCTTACCGATACGCTCATTAGGCGTAAGGGATACGTTTCCGCTAGTTGGCTCGCGCTCGCCAGACAAGATGTTCATGAATGTGGACTTACCACAGCCATTCGCACCAATCAATCCATAGCGGTTACCACCACCAAACTTGACGGATATGTTTTCAAAAAGTGGCTTGGGGCCGAATTGGACAGTGACGTTAGCAGCGGTTAGCAAAGGACTGGACCTGCAGTTGGGGCACGCAAGGCGTACCAAGAATGAAGTTAGCCGGAGATTCTACCATTTAGGCCTGTCTAAATACGGTATTTAGCGGCAATTCAGCTGTGCGACACACCTTGTATAGCCTGATTTTTGGGGCTTGCTGGTATGAATACAGCCATTCTTGCATGAGCAAGCTGATTTTCGGCCCTATTCCATTTAAATTCTAAGGCCACATGCTCAGAGTCAGGAAACCCTTAGCACTATCAAAACACTCTATTAATCTAGCACTAAGCTATTGATTGTTATCATAATCTATATCTTTACACGATGATCTGTTCTTTACTACTGTTAAGCTTCGCTAGTCCTTCACTACTTACGCAACGCTCTCACTGCCAGAGCAGGTTTTTCTGAGGTAAAAGAAATCAATGCTCGGCACGAATAAACACCCCACAACGGCCAACTCTATATCGACACTATGCTGCGCCTTGTCGATAGCCGCGCTATTGTTATTCCTGTTCATAGGCTCGAATGTTGTGAACCAAGGAGTCATAACGCAGATCGATATCGCCATCTATCAAACACTGCAAACATACCGAACGCCAACAATCGACACAATAATGATTACCTTCACAGAATTTGGAGACTCAATCGTTGTCGTGAGCACCACAATCGCTTTGTTCATCGTCTTACTTTCCAACCAAGCTCGGCGAACAGCCCGTTTTTGGTCAGCCGCCATAGTAGGCATGGCTTTGCTTAATTCAGGCATTAAAAATTCAGTTCAACGAACCCGCCCCATTGAAGATCTCTATACTGGTTGGAGCAACTTCTCGTTCCCCAGCGGCCATAGCGCGATCAATTTTGTTATGTACGCATCGGTTGCCATTATTTTGATTAGACAAATAGATTCGCGTTGGCGACTTCCTACGATCGCCACGTTGCTTTCGATGGCCTTTTTAATTGCATTCTCTCGAATGTATCTAGGCGCTCACTGGGCTTCTGATGTAGCAGGGGCAATCTGCCTAGGCACAGCATGGCTTGCATTGCTTAGTGCATTCTATTTTCGTAAGCCTGTAGAACGAATCAATACAGCTTCCTTTATTCAAACACTGTGTCTTGTACTGCTGTTAGTCGGGGTATTCAACATCTCACAACATCATGTGGAAAACACGGACAACTATAAAAATTTGCTAGTCAACTGACCTGCATCAGTTGATCACTGCCCTCAAGACTCAAGCGCACCACTATCACCGCATATTTCTGCCGGCGAATATTGACTTGCCGCATAACTTATTCTGTCGTTAAGCTCACTCTTTGCAAGCTGAATACACGCGTACATCTTGTTACACAACCATGGCGTCACCTTAGGCAATATTATCCCAAGCCTTATTTACGACCCACGCATGGAGCGTGATATATGTACTTAGCAACTCATTCGCTATTAAAATTTATATGCACCTACTTGGTCATACCGATTTTGTTGACTCTAATCACGCCAGCAATACCATTGAGTGCGCAGCAAATTTTTGCACAACAAGAACCTCTCAAAACTGGATTAGCCCTACATATAGATAACGATTTATTTGTCGGTGATGATTTAGACAAAAACTATACTGGTGGTGTCGCCCTGATGTTCTCCGGCAGACAGGCCATAAGCAACCCGCTCTCAGTCAATCGGGTACGATCTAATCTTGATCACTTAACTCGTTTCTCGAGACTATACGACTCAAACGAGACCTTTAAGCTACACGCATTTGAAGTAGGTTTTGCGCTTTTTACTCCATCGGATCTCAGCATTAAAGCACCGCAACGAGATGAGCATCCTTACGCCAGCCTATTCTTTTTAGTTAACAGCCAACAGGTGGTTGCACCGATCCAAAATCTAGCCTTCAGTTCCATATTTACCCTTGGTGCTCTCGGGCTTGATTTAGCCAAAGATGTGCAGACCCAAACGCATCACGCCACGGGTAGCAGCCCACCTATGGGGTGGGCTAACCAAATATCATCAGGCGGCGAATTGACCGCAAGGTATAGCCTTGGTGTACAAAAATTAGTCGCGCAGAGGCGGCTACCGTTTAATCTTAGAAGCGAGTTCAAGCTAAGCGCCGAAGGCGACATTGGGTTTACGACTGGCGCAGGGCTTGGGTTTAATGCTCGCATTGGACTAATACGCACGCCATGGTGGGGTTTTAATCCACATCAAACCAAATATACCAGCCGAGGAACGCCTATTGCGTCAAACTCCGGCAACCAAAACAGCAGGGAGTTTTTCTTATACTTTGGAGCAAACATAAGCCATCAATTCTACAATGCATTATTGCAGGGACAATTTAGAAAAAGCGCAGTCACCTACAAAGCAAGTGAAATCAAATCAGAGAACATTGAACTATGGGCGGGCGTGTCTCACCAAGTTAATCGTGATTGGAATATAGGTGCTTTTGTGCGCAGTCGGACAGCTGAATTAAAAAACGAAGAAGACGACACAGTATGGGGTGGCTTTACAATTGCCCGTTCGTTATAAGTCCATCGATAAGCTCCAACGATACAGGCTTGGGCGTAAGTTGCTACTCTACAAGTGCCCCAGGTCCAGGTATCGCACCTGGTGGGCACTTGCCTAAGATAATCATGCCTAGCACTTCATCCTTTGTCACATCTTTAGTTTGCGCCTGCCCGACTACTGCGCCATTCTTCATCACTACAACGCGATCTGCTAAATCAAAAACGTCGTGTATATCGTGGCTAATTAAAAAAATGCCGATACCATCCGCTTTAAGTTGATGAATAAGTTGCCCCACCTGCTCAGTTTCTTGTGGGCCTAATGCAGCTGTCGGCTCATCCATGATCAGGATGCGCGCATTAAAATGGATGGCTCTTGCGATTGCCACTGATTGCCGCTGCCCACCAGAGAGTTGTTTCACTGGATCTTTAAAACGTGTGAAGTTTGGATTGAGGCGATTCATAACTTTGCGGGTTTCAGCCTCCATCGATGCATCATCAAGTGTGCCCCACCGCGTTAATAATTCCCGGCCCAGATATAAATTAGCAGCTGCATCAATATTGTCCGCCAAGGCTAAGGTTTGGTATATGGTTTCGATACCGAAATCCTTCGCGTGACGAGGATTCGTGATCGTAGCTTCTTCCCCATCGACAAAGATCGAGCCACTATCTCGCGTATAAGCGCCCGATAGGATTTTAATCAGAGTTGATTTACCGGCACCATTGTGGCCTAACAACCCCACTACTTCGCCAGGGTATAGTTCGCACGATGCCTCATCAACCGCGTGCACACCGCCAAACGATATGGAGATGTCCTTCATTGCAACTAAGGGTGTTTTGCCGGCGTTTGGGTCGGCTGATGGAGCTGTTTGTGAGTTAGTCATTTGTTATACCTCCTGTTATGCCGAGTTTCTGCGATACAAGTTATCGAGGAACACCGCAACAACCAAAACACCACCGACAACCATTTGCTGGATTGCAGCATCGAAGCCAATTAACACCATGCCAGACTGCAACGATTGCATGACAAGAGCACCTAAAATTGCGCCATAGATCGTACCGATACCACCAGCAAATGAAGTACCTCCGATAACTGCAGCAGCAATTACATAAAGTTCATCAAATTGACCCAAAGCTAATGTAGCTGACTTTAGGCGAGCACTAGCAATAACAGCGGAGATAGCAGTCAATGCGCCCATCAATGCAAAAATAAGCATCGTCATCTTTTTAGTATTAATACCAGCAAGCTCTGCCGCTTCCGGATTACCACCAATGGCAAACACATAGCGACCGAAGCGCGTTCGCGTTGCCAAGAAAGTCATTGCAACGCCCACTGCAAGTGCAATCAATATAGGTATCGCAAATCCGTGCGATATAAATATACCTTCTGGAGGTATCTCAATATTATTTTGTGCAGCGTATCTTTTGATAATACCTTTTGGCCACGGATACGCATTCATCACCATAACCGTGCCAATCACTACACCACTACCTACCGCCCCAATTAACCACTCAGCCCACATGGGTCGCGTCGGAAATCCAAAGCGCTTTCGCTGGCGTCTGCCACCAATAAGCAAAAAAACGATACCAATGCAAACAACGATACCCAACACCCATGAGTAAGTCGCTCCAATGGTTCCATAAGGCCCACCGCCAATCAATGCGAAGGTAGGATCTACAGGTGCGATAGTTTCGCCGCGTGCTAATAAATATGAAGAGCCTCGCCATATCAGCAAGCCACCCAAAGTGACGATAAAGGCCGGTATGCTGAGGTAGGCAATTAAAAATCCTTGAAAAGCACCGATCAGAGTGCCAAAAAATATCCCGACAACAATGGTGATCACCCAAATCATCGGATGACCTAAACCTAAAATCTGCGGCAACACCCAAACCTGCATTGCGCCCATGATCATAGCGATAAAACCCAGCAACGAACCCACCGATAAGTCAATGTGACGGGTTACGATAATCAGCACCATACCAGTAGCCATCACAGCAATTGAAGAGGTTTGAACCGACAGGTTCCACAGGTTTCTCGGTGTTAGAAAAGCGCCAAATCCCCTAACAAAATGACCGTAGTAATGGAACCCGATCCATATAATCAATAACGCGCCGATCATGCCAAGCAAGCGGGTATCAACCTCAGTTGCTCTTAGAAAGCGAACAACAGCACTCTCTTTATATTCTTGTTTCTGATCAGACAACGTGACTCTCCCCTAACCGGCTGACCAAACGCATAGCGAAGTTTGTGCAGCAGGTGAGTTTATTTAACAGGTTTGAATGGGTTTAAATCCCGTGTACAGGATTTATCAATTGTTTAAAACTAGACCAGGTCGCAATGCCGTTATGCATTGCGACCTGGTTTTCTACATAAAACGTGTAAGACGCTGATTAACAGCCATCAACTCCGTCTTGTGCACCTTCACAAGCTTTCGCTTTATCAATCCAGCCAGCATCAATAACTGCGCTAATGTTGCTTTTAGTGATAGGCGTTGGCTCTAGAAGGATTGAAGTCACTTCTACGCCGCGCTTACCATCAGAGAAAGGCGCTGTACCTGGGATATCGGCTAATGCTGTACCGTTAGCTAGCATTAGAGCAGCTTCAGCAGCAACCTTACCTAGTGCGCGAGAGTCTTTCCATACAGATACCAGCTGAGTACCACGAGCAACTCGGTTGATAGCAGCTAAGTCGCCGTCTTGACCAGTAACAGGTACGTTACCTGCCATACCTTGTGCTTCAAGTGCTGCAACTGCACCACCAGCCATACCATCATTCTCGGAAATAACAGCGTCAACGTTGTTGTTTTGCGAAGTTAGGCATTGCTCCATGTTGCGCTGTGCATTTTCTGGCTTCCAACCATCAGTGAATACATCACAAACGTTCTTAATTGCGCCAGAATCGATACCACTTTGGAGTACTTCCATGATGCCGTTATATAGGAATGTGGCATTTGGATCACCAGGGTCACCTTTAATGAACGCAAAGTTGCCTTCAGTTTGGCCACTGTCGAGCATAGTCTGAGCCATCAATCGGCCAACACCTACGTTGTCAAAAGTCACGTAAAGCGAATCTGGATGTTCGATTTGAACGTCATAGGCGATCATTGGAATACCTTCAGCCGCCGCTTGCTCAACGGCAGGCAAAATAGCTTCTGAATCAAAAGGCACGATCAGTAGTACGTCTGCACCTTGAGAAATTAACGATTCAACGTCTGTTAACTGCTTACCAGCTGACCCCTGCGCATCTGCAGAAATATACGTGTCGCCTGCGGCTTCAACGATTCCTTTGATAACAGCTTCATCGCGCTTCCACCGTTCTTCTTGGAATACTTTCCAAGAAACACCTACTGTTTTGCCTTCTGCCAGCACACTGCCTGAAAAACTGCCTGCAAAAATCGCCGCAGCTGACGCTGTTGCCAGCGCAAGAGAAATCTTCTTCATACTCACTCCACCTAAGATTTGATGTTGAATTTCGGATTCTGATTATTAAGACTGACAAGCAGTCGACCATCTAAAGTCGCTTTATTTCACGACTAGATAAAAATAGTGACATCAGCTTAAAAATGTGTCAAGTTCTTTTTTAGAAATTAGCTGTCATTAATGAATTCATTGCATGAATCGGTCAGAAATAATACGCAGTGACGATCTCAAAGCCGAGAATCGGCACAGGATTCTGCGCACGTTAAGACAAGAAGGCTCAATCACAAGAGCGAAAGCTGGAATGCTATCGGGTTTAAGCCAAGCGGCACTATCGAGCTTGCTTAGTTCAATGATTGAGCAGGGTTTAGTGAGTTCTTCCAGCGAGTCTGGTAAAGCTACGAAACGCGGTCGCCCATCGACGTCTGTTTCCTTAAACGCGCGAGCAGCTGTAGCCGTAACAGTGTCACTAACCATGAACAAACTGACTATATGCCTGGTGGACTATGCCGGAAATACAATCACCAATGAAATACAAACACTGGATACTAAGCAACTTAGCGCGCAAGAAATAAATAACATTATTATTACTGCAATAAACACCACGGTAACGACAGTTGATGATGACCCCAGCATAGAAGGCATATCAGTGGGCTTTCAAGGTGTGACCGACTCAGTTGCGGGTGATTTGCTTTGGTCACCCATACTAAGTGTTGATCGCCTGCCTATTTGTCAAACACTGGAAAAACAATTTAATGTGCCAGTCACAGTTAACAATGACTGCACCCTAATCTCCAAAGCGCTACATTACAATCAAAAAGAAGCACTAGGCGACAGTTTCGCTGCAGTGTTGTTTTCGCACGGTGTGGGTTTAGGCGTTTACCTTTCAGGCAACCCATTCTCTGGCCCGCAATCCTCAGCACTTGAGCTAGGACATATTCAATATGAACGCGATGGAGCGTTGTGCCGTTGTGGTAAGCGCGGATGTATCGAAGCCTATGCGTCTGACTACGGGATTATGCGCACCGCAAAATCCTTACCCGAGAACGAAGTCTATCCACATCTAGTAAGCGATCATGAGATCGATGACTTAATCATGGCTGCTGATGCAGGCGACCATAAAGCAACATTAGCGTTTACAACCGCTGGTAAAGCTATCGGCGAAGGTCTTGCCACTGTATTAACATTGCTAGACCCTATGCCCGTAGCGTTAGTGGGCCACAATACAGGCGCTGTTAATTTAATGAAAGTCGAAATTCAAAGGTGTTTAGAGTTTGCAGGCCGATCGCCTAAAGATTTTTCTGAATTGATTCATTGTTATCATGAAGACTCATCGTTGCTCCATACCGGCTTAGTGCTGGATGCTATGGCAACCTTAGACCGTAGATTTGCACATAAAACTAATAACACCCCTAGCGTAGAGTTAAGTTAATGAACGCCCGATCATTCATTCTTTTTACCACAGCTATAGTCATGATGCTCGGTAACGCTATTTTGCACGCTGATGACTCGAGCCTCGCAGATACCAATATGGCTTGGGATAGCAAAGCAATCCAATCCCATGTTGACATCGCAGATATAAAAGGCACGTTAAGTAAGCGAAAACTAGACGATCTTATCGCAATTGGAAGGAAGCTTTTTAAAGCAAGCTTTACTACCGAAGATGGTGTGGGTCGACCCATGGCAACACAGGCCATTATTCCAACAAAACGCAGGCGCTTACCCAAAAATGAATTTTCACGCACTGCAGGGTTAGATGCAAACGCCTGCTCAAGCTGCCACAACCAGCCTGATATTGGTGGTGCAGGAGACTTCGTTGCAAATGTATTCGTATCAGAAGGTTTTCAACTAGCTGATTTTGACACTACCGATCCGCAGTTCTCCAATGAGCGCAATACTAACCATTTGTTTGGTGCAGGATTAGTGGAGCTACTAGCTCGTGAAATGTCGCAAGACCTAAAGTTACAACGCAGCGATGCAGTAGCCTCCGCGCGAAAAACTGGCGAGAGCATCACCGTAACATTAGAGACGAAAGGGGTCAGTTTTGGCAAGCTGATCGCACACCCTACGGGCATCGTCGATACGCGTCTATTAGCGGGCATCGACACTGATCTTATCGTCAAACCGTTTACGCAAAAAGGGGTTATCACGTCGTTAAGGCAATTTACCGTTAACGCCCTTAACCATCATCATGGAATGCAAGCCGAAGAACGCTTTGGAAGCCGTTGGACAGGCGACGATGATTTCGACGAAGACGGATACAACAATGAGATCAGTGATGGGGACGTATCAGCGTTAGTGTTGTGGCAAGCAAGCCTTGCACCACCGACGATTAAAACTGATTTACCTGAAGCTTGGCAAAGTGCAGCCAGCCGAGGCAGAGCTGAATTCGACCAACTTGGCTGTAGTGCCTGCCATATGCCCAATTTGCCGCTCGAGTCATTGGTTTTTGCCGACCCAGGCCCACTGGATCTCGCTGGCACACTCAGTAGTGGTGAACTAGGCATTGATCAAAATGCTTTTTATGATCTGGCGCTCATGGACTGGGCCGAACAATTAGAAAAAGATGATCAAGGCCGTTATCTTGTACCGCTATTTGGTGATTTAAAACGCCACGTAATAGCGGACACCCAAGTGGATCGATTGGGCAACGAACTATTGTCACAACGCTTTGTTGAACGTAATGTATTTATGACATCCGAGCTCTGGGGCATTGCTCAAACAAACCCATACGGCCACCGTGGTGACCTAACTACCCTACCGGAAGTTATCGAAGCGCATGGAGGAGATGCGCGCGAATCGCGTGATGCTTGGTTGTCACTAGAAAAATCTGCGCAAAGCGATGTTGTTGCCTATTTGAAAACCCTGGTAATCGAGCCATGAGCAATCCGCGTATCAATTTACGTATTCAGGTAGCAGGTTGTGTGTTGTCAGCCTTTTGTACATTAATGATTACTGAGGTGGCAATCGCCCAAGATACAAGCACTAAAGAAGGGCCATTACCTTTTTTTGCCGACGTCCCCATCTATCAAGAACAAGCCGAATTGGCTGGGCTGATGCACCAATACGATGGCCCTTGGGAGTTCTTTGTTGGTGGTGGCGTTGCTACATTCGACTGCAACCAAGATCGAATGCCCGATGTTTATATTGCAGGTGGTGCCAATTCTGCAGCGCTCTATGTTAACCAAAGCGAACCTGCCGGCGAATTAACTTTTGAAAAACGCAGCAATGCGGCAACTGACATCACTAACGTCACAGGTGCTTACCCCCTAGATATCGACAACGATGGCTACACCGATTTGATGGTCTTAAGAGTGGGCGAAAACCGAATACTTAAGGGCGGGCCGAACTGCAGTTTCACCCTAGCTAACGCAAGTTTTGGCTTTGATGGAGGGTCAGAGTGGAGCACTGCGTTTTCGGCAGCGTTTGAGCCCGATGAAACTTTCCCTACTATGGCGATTGGTAACTACGTCGATAGAACCGCACCAGGTTCGCCTTGGGGTACGTGCTCGGACAATGAGCTGTTGCGGCCGCAAGCATCCAGCGTAGAAGACAAACCGGTGCGTTATGACAACCCCACCAGCCTATCTCCAGGTTACTGTGCCTTATCAATGTTATTTACTGACTGGAACAAGAGCGGGCGCGATTCACTGAGGATAACCAATGATCGCCACTACCACCGCGGTGGAGAAGAACAACTATGGCGTTTAGACAGCGGAAACTACCCTCGCCCTTATACCCGAGCTGACGGCTGGCAACCTTTAGTTATCTGGGGCATGGGAATAGCAGAAGGCGATCTAAACTCTGATGGCTTTCCAGAGTATGTGTTGACCTCGATGGGAGACACAAAAATACAATCAGTTGATGTTGTCCAGGCAACCGAGGAACAACGACCTGCATATGAAGACATCGCCTATGCCGCTGGTGCGACCGCACACCGACCTTATACTGGAGAGGATCTAAATCCTTCAACTGGGTGGCATGCAGAACTGGCGGATGTAAACAATGACAGCCTCCTCGATCTCTACATTGCTAAGGGTAATGTCGAAGCAATGAGTGATTTCGCGGCGTTCGACCCCGACAATTTGCTAATGGGCAACCACGATACTCGTTTTGTTGAAAAAGGTGATGAGGCAGGTATCGCATTGGATAGGCGTGGACGAGGTGCTGCCGTTAGCGATTTTAACGCGGACGGCCTACTTGATCTTATAGTGGTTAACCGGGCCTCCCCTGTTAGTCTATTTCGCAACACTGGTTTTGCCAGTGAACACGGGCCACGCAAAGGCGGCAACTGGCTCGCCATCGAATTACAACAATCAGGCAGTAACAAAAAAGCCTTAGGGGCGCGGCTTGCGATAAAGACAGGCAACAAGACTCAAGTACGTCATCTAACTCTCGGTGGCGGGCACGCATCCGGTCAGCTAGGCTTTATGCATGTAGGGCTTGGCGTGGCTGAGCGGGCAACTGTAAGGGTGCAGTGGCCTGATGGCCAATGGAGTGCATCATATCGTTTATTTGCCAATCATTTTGCGGTGATCAAACGAGACGATACAAACGTTTCGTATTGGTACCCACCCAAACCATCAGGACAGTAATCCATCATGTATCTTGGTATAGATCTAGGCACATCTAGTGTAAAAACTATTTTGCTAGACAGCTCTCAGAAGGTTGTTGGCAGCAGTACTGCCAGCATGGAGCAAAGCCGTCCTAGAGAGGGTTGGTCTGAGCAAGATCCTGCAAATTGGATTGAAGGTATTGAAACAACTTTGTCGGAATTGCAGGCTAACTACACTAAACAAATGGCCGCGGTTAAAGGTATTGGCTTATCAGGCCACATGCACGGTGCAACATTACTTGATAAGGATCACAAGGTTCTACGGCCCTGCATACTCTGGAACGATACTCGCAGTTCCGTTGAAGCTGCCGAGTTGGATACAACTGAATCACGAGAACGCTGCGGCAATATCCTGTTTCCAGGGTTCACCGCACCGAAGCTTGCTTGGGTGGCCAACAACGAACCGAAGATATTTGAACGAGTCAGCAAAGTATTGCTACCAAAGGATTTCGCGCGGCTTTGGTTAACCGGCGAAACCGTATCAGAAATGTCAGATGCTGCCGGAACCGGTTGGTTAGACGTTGCCAAGCGCGATTGGTCAGCCTCACTGTTAGCCGCCTGTGATTTAAATCAAGATCAAATGCCATCACTCATTGAGGGCACCGCTGTTTCGGGCGTCCTACGAGAGTCGCTTGCCAAACGCTTTGGTATGCCCGCTAATGTTGTCGTTGCTGGTGGCGCAGGTGATAATGCAGCATCAGCCTGCGGCATGGGTACGGTGAGTCCCGGCGATGCATTCTTATCACTTGGCACATCAGGTGTGCTATTCGCCGCTAACGAACACTACCAACCCAATGCTGATAGTGCAGTACACGCGTTTTGCCATGCATTGCCAAACACATGGCATCAAATGGGTGTGATCCTAGCGGCAACCGATTCGCTTAATTGGTTATCAAGCGTATTGGGTAAATCGCCTGCTGAACTCACGCAATCGCTAGAAGGCTCAGACCCCACCCCTACCGATCTATTATTTTTGCCCTACCTAGGTGGTGAGCGCACGCCGCACAACGACGCGAATGCGCGTGGAGTGTTCCTGGGTCTGGGTCATAGTTCTGATTCCGTTGCCATGACAAAAGCTGTGTTGCAGGGCGTAGCCTTTGCATTCAGGGATAGCCAAAACGCACTAACCACTGCCGGCACCGAACTCACTAACGCTTACGCTATTGGTGGTGGATCAAAATCACAGTATTGGGTTCAGTTGATTGCATCAGCGTTGAAATTGCCATTGCATATAACAGTTGACGGTGACTTTGGAGCAGGTTTAGGCGCTGCACGCCTAGCGATGGTTGCCGCAGATTCAGTTGATGCGGTGACTACTTGCGTAAAACCCACTATCGAGCGCACAGTAGAACCAAACGTATCCGTTTACGATGACTTTAGCGCGCAGTATGCTCGTTATATGAAAGGCTATCAGGCTATAAAACATATCTGACTCGTCATCCCAGCGTAGCTTGCGGAGACGACAAAAATATTAGGTCAGCTTATTTCGAACTACCTTACATCGTGCACAACGCTCTTGCGTTGCTAACTTACCCTGCTTTACGTCAAATTCCCGCTCCTTAACAACCTCCCATTTATGGTGATTGTTTTGACAAAGAATACTCTTTTTAGGTTTTGGCCTTTTGCCAAAAGGAACAACGTCGCCCATGTATCTTCACCAATAGCATAACGGTTGCAAATACTTTAGCGTAGTTAGCGGCCAAATACTGCACCATACCAACCACCTTGCTGATCAGCTCACTCTATATCCATTGAGGCACCCAATACCAGTCCATCTTGAAAGCGACATGTTGCTCACGCCGCGTTAACACCGAGACCACTCCCAAATGTCCACGATATTCAGTTAACCTATTGACCATGCAAGCTAGCGAACCAAAAGGCCCTCCAATTGATCTGGCGACAACGCCTGTTCAGTTTAATAGCCCACTACCCAAAGCTGTAGATGTAGTTATCGTCGGCGCTGGCATTGTGGGCATCTGTGCAGCATGGGAACTAAAAAAGCTCGGCAAATCAGTGATGGTGTGTGAAAAGGGCCGCGTAGGAGGTGAACAATCCAGCCGTAACTGGGGCTGGGTTAGGCAAACTGGTCGTGACCCAGATGAACTTCCCATAATGATGGAGTCACTATCCTTATGGAAAAACATAGCTGGCGAAACACGCGATAACAACTTGTTGTTCTCCGAACAAGGCGTGCTTTATCTTGCTAACAGCAACGAAAAACTCAAACGCTTGACAGCTTTTGCCGAGCTCGCTAAATCGCACGGGCTGCATAGCCAGCTTTTAAGTTCAAGTGAAGCCAAAAAGCATATACCCAATTACAACGGCGATGTACTGGGCGGTTTGTTTACCGCAAGTGACGGCCGAGTAGAGCCATGGGGAGCTGTTCCTGCGCTTGCTAGAGCCTGTAGTAATGCCGGCGTCGCAATTACCGAGTCCTGCGCTGTGCGAACCATCGAACAAACCAATGGCGCCGTATCCGGCGTTATCACCGAGCACGGCACAATTAAAACCAATCAAGTATTAGTAGCCGGTGGCGCATGGTCGTCTATGTTAACGCGCCAAGTAGATGTCGAATTTCCTCAGCTATCAGTAACCTCGTACGCTGTTCGAATTGATGGCACTCCAGAGCTATTTAGTGGCAACGTTGCTGACCACGGCTTAGGTATATGTAAAAGACTTGACGGCGGCTATAACATCGCCTTAACCGACTATCATGATTTCGTAGTAGGCCCTGATGCTTTCGCGCATTTCAAATCATTTAGCCAAGCTGCTAAGCATTCTTGGAAAGACACCCATTTTAAAATCAATGCACCTGCTAACTACCCTGGCGGTTGGCGTACAGCAAGGCGTTGGAATGCTGAGCAAGCGACCCCGTTCGAGCACAATCGTATACTGAACCCTGCGACCAAAACCAAAGTAATCGACCGAATAAAAGAACGCCTTCACGAGCGCTTCGACGACATGGACAATGCTCGGGTTAGTCATGCTTGGGCAGGCTATATCGACACCACCCCTGACTTTGTACCGATACTCGATGAAACTCCGTTGGCAGGTTTATACCTTGCTACTGGCTTTAGTGGCCATGGCTTTGGTATTGGGCCAGGCGTCGGAAACGTAATGGCAAAGATGATTACTGCTGCGCCAGTCGAGCATGATTTGACGCGTTTTCGGTTTAGTCGATTTACAGACGGATCAAGATTAAAGCTTGGTCCAATGTAGGTACTTTTTAAGTACTTCTCAGCGCCTGCTGAGTTTGTCTCTGGCTTTTCTCATGCCATCAAATATACGATCAGCGACTTCACTTGGGAACTCATCTGGGATTAGCCCTTGCGCATGTTCAATTACTGCATCAGTTTGTGCACACAGTTCATCTATGAGTTCGGCTGGTTTTCGTCCGCTTATCAAAGCAACAGCCTCAATATGACGAGGCTGAACGTTAGCCCAATGATAGTGCTTATTACGCCCAGGCATAGCCATGGCCATTTTAATTTTGTTCTCAGCAATTGAATGTTTGCCCTTACCCATAATTGGATAGGCGGATATCACGTCATATAACGGCGTCATTCTGTATCGCCCGAGTTTTTCAATAAAGATACTGAAGTTCTTTGCGTGGCCATCAGGTGCGCACAACATCCAGAACAGAATTTGAGCTTTAATAAAATTTTCGATATCTTGGCGAGCTGTGCGCGATCCTAGCAAGAGATTATTAATGCCCTTAACGCCGGGGCCACCGTCTGATTCGTATTTAAGAGCAGCCGGTGTTGCGGTAGCTTGACATAAATCTTCCTGGGGTATTCTCACCCACCAATCTTTATTCTTAGATAAGCGACGATCAAACCGCTCTACTACGAGTGCTTTTTGCGAACCGAATACTGCAATATCACAGTGCGCTATTGGCATACCAAACGCTGCCAATATTTTTGAGCACAACCATTCGTTCTCTACCGAAGTAGATAAATCTGCTTGTTCATTGCCAACTTTTCCCATCGGTAGTTTTATGATGTGCGTGGTGGGAGTTGAACCCATTGGCCTGTACCAATCCTTACCTTGTTTTAGCAAAGCCGTTTTTTCTTGCGCACCCGCGATTGATAATCGTAGAAAATCTTCTTGTTGTTGCCCAGGTACTGGAATCGCGGTCACGGAAGTAAGCTCTGCTTCTATTTCTTGTTCGCTTAAGCGCGTCGCTTGAATAGTTCGTACGTCGCCATGTGAGCGCTCCGGATTAACCAATTGCACTGCACCAACGCAATCCATTCCAAATTCTGTTAACAAATCAAAAGCGCCAGCGGACAGCGCTTTTACACGCGACTGCAATCGCTCTTTTATTTGCAGGTTATCTGGCAGCAGATTGTCAAAATAGGGCTCCACCAAATCGTTTTTGTACACTGTGCTATCTAACGATAAAGGCATCGACAGCGATAGTGGACGCGTGCTAGGACTCTCTAACCACGATTCAACATATGAAAACTCTTGCCTATTACCAGACAGTTGATCCCAATGCCCAACTAACTCCCCATTCATTAAGACGTCAAGGCGTCTACTGCGGCTTCGTTTCGACATAGTCGCTAGCCTTACCAATCATCCTGAGTATCTTCATTGGCAGGCTTACGCCGCAGCACTAACTCAAGGTTCAGCGCTGATAGAATCTTAAAGACCGTTTCTGTCTGCACAGCTGCCGGATTATTCTCAAGCGCTGACACCGTCTTTTGCAACACATTGACCTGCTGACCCAACGCCGCCTGCGACAATTCAGATGCATTCCTGGCACTCTTCAACACCTGGCCGAGCTGAGCCGGTGTAGCAACAATATATGATTTCATGCTTATCCCCTTCTGGGTGTATTTACAATATATACCCTATTAGGTATAAATAAGCAATATACCGACCAAGGTGTAATCAGGCCACTATTTAACGATTCATTAAGATCTCAGTGATATAGCCGATACCTACTCAATCCCCTAGACACGTGATCTAGGTGGTCATGGATAGATAAAAATATGTTCGGATTATTCAAACAATCAGGTAAGGCAGAGGCGCAAGCTGAAACACCAGCTACCCCTGCGCCAATCGTTGAGCCAATTCTCTTAAAAGATCCACCAGATCGACGCAAAGTCAGCGGCAATAGAGTCACCTGCCAATGCGACTTCATACTGCCCAACCCTGACCCGTTTATGCACTCTAAAATGTTGGTGACAGGCACCATAGTATTGAATGTGCGCGGTTGCTGTGTATATCCAGAACAAATCATGTCGGTTGACGAGATTCTGAAAAAGATTCCTGAAGACAAATCACTGACGGTATCCAATTTAGCGATCACCGGCGATGACAATCAAAAATATTCATTAGGGGACGTATCGCTAAGAAGAATGCGTCTACTCAATGACGAGCACGGTCAAGGCGTTATACTTCGTTTTGTTGGTTTATCTGAGCGCCAACTAGACACGCTAATCGGTATAACAGAAGCGTATTCCAAGCCAGACTAAGCTTCCAAGCACTGAGCTCTATCTAGTTTCAAAAACTCGATATCACCCTCTACGCAAAAGCCTTAAACAAACCGATTAGGCCACTACTAATTGCTGACAAAACTAATACCAGCAGCAAAATAATCAGCAAGTTAATAGACCATTTAACTAAGTTATATAGAGTGCGGTTTGATTGCTTAAGCGCTTTACCTTTTGCTGAAATAGGTGCCATTCCAGCAAACACTCGGCTAAACAAGCCTGCTTTGTCACCATCCAGATTGGGCACCAACATCATTGACAATATCTTCTTGTAGAAGAAGTTAAAGCCGCGACCAAACCAAAACACAGGTCGTTCGATATCACACATCAAAATTAAACGAGGCGTGTCGGTATCGTTACGTGCATGATGTAGGTAGGTTTCGTCAAACAACAATGTTTGCCCATCACGCCAAGAGTGAACATTGCCATCAATTTCAATAAAGCAGTCGTCATCGTTAGGCGTACTCAGCCCTAAATGAAAACGCAATGAGCATGCTATGGGATCAAGGTGGCGAGTTAATTTGGACCCCGGAGGTAACAAGGTAAACATAGCGCCGTTAACAATCTTGATATCTTTAAGTAACTCTACGGTATTGGGGCAATGCTCCGCAGCAGAGTTATGGATAGTGCCGTACCACTTACAGTAAAACTTACTCCAGCCGTACTTATAAAATGTACGAAACCCTACGTCATAATAGCTTTGGCTCTCAGCATTGGTGGTGGCATCAAAGAACCCGTTGTTATAAAGCGTCAGAGCATCATCGCGAATCACTTCCCAATTATCTTGCAATACTTGTAGCTCGGGAAAGTCTGCAATATCAAGTATTGGGCTCTTGGCTTTTTTTTCAGACAAGCCATAAAGCAATACATTCAGTGGCGCAAAGATAGGCCAGCCTTTGCGTAAATATTCGACCGGGCCTGAGAAGCGTTCCTGCCCCCTAAACTTGTAGACATATAACAAGGACAGAGCCGGGAAGACGATAAAAAAGAGCGCAGCGATAGCAGCGGTTGGCATGGCAGTAGTTGGCTATAAAGATAATGCTGTAATTATAGTGTATGTCTGGGTTTTGACAGCACTAACACAGTGGTCACTTTATGACCAAAGAACCACCTATTGTGGGCTTTTGGAGGTAATTGTTTAATTTATTACCACAAATAAAAAACCGGCCATCAGAATCGAGTGGGCCGGTTATTTATTTATATTATTGAGTGTGCCAACTTAGCGAAGGCACACCAAAGGGCTTAAACAAAATCACTACAAGTCCTTATGGTCCCGTTCAGCTTTTCGGTAGGCTTGGCTCTCATGAATCGCGCCACCTATAAGTGCCACAACACATAGAGCTATTGATATGCCAAGCCAAATAAGCTCACCGCCGGCGCCGGGATAATAACTATCTGTTACGCCAGCCCAAGTACCTGTATCAAATGGTGCTCCAGTCATAATGTTCTCCTCTTAATGTTTGCCACGGTAGTGAGCGGAAGTAGGCATGCCTTCAGGATAAGCTGATGACGGCACCTTAACTTGATCTAGTCCAACAATCTCTGCAGCTCGACCAACGCGTAGTAATCCAAATACTCGTAAAATTAGCGAGCAGACATAACCCGGCACAAAACCCAGCGCAAACATAACGCCTACGCCAATCAACTGGCCCATGAAGTTTGTTAACGCAACGCCTTCACCTTGGATTGCAGGATAGCCTGCAGCAAAAATACCCACTGCGATAACACCCCAAGCACCAAGGACACCATGTACCGTAACCGCGCCTACAGCGTCATCGATACCCATCTTTTCAATCATCTTCGCAGCGTACGGCATGACCATACCACCAATCATACCGATGGCAAATGCCATTGGCGGCCAATATAGATCAAGGCCAGCCGCTACGGAAATAATACCGCCTAGCGCGCCAGACATCATCCAGAAAGGATCGCGTGTGATAAACCATGCACCGATAATACCGCCAGCAAAACCCATCAAGATATTAAACGTCAATGCTGAGAGGTTCATTGGCGTGCCATAGATCGACGTGAATTGTGTTGCTGACCACGACCACGCTTCGCCAGGATAGATGACGCATGCCATCAAAAAGCCCCAGAAGCCTGCGATTATTAACATCAATCCTACTAACGTCAGTGGCATGTTGTGTCCAGGTAGATCATTGCTAGAGCCGTCGGTATTGTATTTTCCAATACGAGGACCAAGGTTTATCAATACACCTAAGGCAAAGAAACCAGCGATCATATGCACAACGCCTGCTGCACCAAAGTCGTGGTAACCATATTTAGTGACCAACCAACCGTCCGCATGCCAACCCCAAGCGGCACCAACAACCCATGCAAACGCACCGAGAACAATTGCGAGTATCACAAAACCAAATAGCCGTATACGTTCGATAACAGCACCAGACATAATGGATGCTGTAGTAGCGGCGAATAAGGTGAATGCACCCCAGAACACACCTGTAGCACTATCAGCAAGGTTGGGCCCCATTACAGCACCTGCTGGATTAGCAACAGCTACTGCGTAGTCCCATCCGCTTATTTCTGCAGGGCCAACGCTAAAGTCGATGCCATTGGGTAGCGCCCAATACAAAAACCAACCAAAGTAGTAAAAGGTTGGAACAAGAAAAGCAAACGCCAAAATATTTTTAACACCTGAAGTTAAAACGTTTTTATGCCGGGTGGAACCCATTTCATAAGCAAGAAAACCCGCATGTATCAGTATCATGATGGGTATCGTTAAGTAGTAATAGGTTTCTGCTGCAGCGGTATTGCCTGCCGCGTTAGCCGCGACAAGCTGCGCGAGTTGTTCTTCCATTGTTACCTCCAATTGAGTGGTTTATTTCAAGCTTTTTACTTCAGATTAATTTGCTTTAACTTTGCATTTAACTTCAATTTGCAACACTACTTACACACCAAACGCATAAGGCATATAAGTTTGTTTGCCCCTAACCTCAAAAATTATTACCAGAGACTAACGTAATGCCGAAATAAAACCAATAGTTCATTTTTGATAACCAAAAATAAACCAATCATCGATAGAAAAATGTGATGATAAAAAACACATTATTGAAGAAGAAGTAAGAATTTTCGACAAACATTTGTCGGTAAAGGCAGAATAATCTAGGGTGTATAAAACGAAACTGGCATTACGACGCCTCGTGATCGATTGAGCACGAAATCGCTTGTATGATGATGATTTGCTCAAAGCAAGGTCAAACAAACTTTATTAACTCATATCGTTATCCACTACTCGTTATTCAATATGTTCTATCAAAAAAACTAATCAGCATTCAGTAACTTAAGAACGAACTCGCGACTTATCCGGATCATAATGAGGGAAGCGACAAACCGTTGCCTTAAGGCGCTTCTGATCGCCGTCAAGTTGCCCGACTTCAATTGCCGTACCCTCTTCCGCATGCGTAACATCAATACGCGCAAGCGCTATTACTTTGCCAAGCTTTGGTGATTTCATTGCTGAGGTTATCTCACCCACTTGGGCTTTGCCAATACGAACACAATCACCATTAGATGGAATAACACTACCCTCTAAATCTAAGCCAACTAGTTTCTTTTGCGGGTTCTCTTTACGCAGCTCAAGCGCTGGCCTACCGATAAAGTGATCTTCTTGCGTTTTAAACGGCACGGTGAAACCAATGCCTGCTTCGAAGGGATCAGTTTGATCAGAAAACTCGTAACCTGCGAATATCAAACCTGATTCAATACGCAACATATCAAGTGCCGCTAAACCCAATGGCACCATCCCCATGGGCTCACCTACTTTATACACGGCATCAAACCAAGTCGTGGCATCCTTAGGATGGCAAAATATTTCGTAACCCAATTCTCCAGAATAGCCGGTTCGGCTAACAACTGCAGGCGCTCCATGGAAATCATTTAAACGAGCAACTGCAAACCTAAACCAGCCTAAATCCTCTAATGTAGATTGTGTGGGCGCCGTCCAAACAATTTGTTTTAAGATCTCCCGTGACAAAGGCCCTTGCACCGCAATATTGCACAATTGATCCGAAGAGTTACGAACCCAAGCATTAAACCCATGCTTTTGCGCTTGCTCTCGCATCCATTTACCACCTTCGTCATTACCACCTACCCAACGAAAATTATCTTCACCTAATCGAAACACCGTTCCATCATCGATCATGCCACCATGCTCGTAACACATTGCGGTGTAAACAACTTGTCCCACCGCGAGCTTTTTCATATTTCGCGTCACGCACAGTTGCATGAGTTTTTCGGCATCAGGCCCGGTTACCTCATATTTACGCAGTGGCGAAAGATCCATTACAGCGGCTTTTTCTCGACAGGCCCAATATTCAGCAATTGCGCCTTCGTTACTCATTTGATTGGCTAGCCAATAACCGTTGTATTCGACAAAATCACGTGTGTGTTTAGCAAAACACTCGTGAAAGCCCGTTTGTTTCGTTTCCTGCACATCGCCCTCCACAGACTTGCGCCACCCAATGGATTGTTTAAAGGGTTCGTTTTCGTTGTAAACACGCACTTGTATATCAGTTGGGTTCCAGCCGTTGGCCGGGTCGACATCGCATGGACAGCCAGTGGATATACACACAAGATCGGTCAATGCGCGAAGCAATACGTAATCACCTGGGCGCGACCAAGGATCGTCCATACCGATGGCGTTAGTATCATCAAGCATGGTATTAAAAAAGAAGTTAATGGCAGGCCAACCACCTCGTGGACGAATGCCGTAGCCTTGCGACAAATCAGCATTCATGTTTTCAGAACAGTTTGCATGCCCTGGATAGCCTAAGTCTTCGTAATAGCGTGCGGTGCACGCTAAGCCAAACGTATCATGACGGCCACAGGTGTCTTGAACAATTTCAACCAGAGGCTCTTGATCCACGCTGTAGTATTTAGAGTAAATACCGGGCGCGGGGTATAACGATCCCATTAACGATCGCGTCGTTGTTGGGTCTATCTCACGCTCTAAGCCAGCGTCGAGTGCACGCATCGAAAACGCCTGAAAATCTGAGCACTCTCGACCCTGCACATCGAGCACCTGAACAAACTGCCCGGCTTTAACAACGTAGCTTCTTGCCTTACCAGGTTGAATATTGATGTCAAGGAGTGGGTCTGCTAAAGGATCCGGTGGTGCTTGCCCTCCTTTACCTTCACTGGGATTGGCACGGCGTATATATAGAATAATGTCTGTTACTGTATTTTGTGCTTCGGGTAACATTTGCCTACCTACCGCACAAACAATTAATAAGCCATCTGTTTGCGCGTGGAAGGTTTGCATATCGCCAGCCTTAGAGCCATCGCCAAACAACAGTACCGCCTCAGCTTTGCTTAAATCAAAACCTGAGTGTTTAAGGGCATGGGCAACACGAGCACCCGATTGATCTTCTTGCAAGGCTTCTGCAATACCACTTGGCTTGCCAGTGGTCTTAGCACCAAAGTATTCAGCCTTAGAAGAACCATCAGGTGCAAAAAAAGTTAGCTCTGCTGCTTGTAGGCCCTCAAAATCCAGCACCGAAAACTCATCGCCCTTTTCAATACGTAGAGCGCGAGTACCACCTGCGGGTACCGGATGTCGTTCTACGCCATGGGGCAAAATAGGTAAGCCGGGGGACAATACACCACTGCGCTCGTAGGGAGTTTCTAGTACTGAAGAAACTGACATAGGATTATGCCCCTGCTGTAGAACTACTCTTATCCCAATCAGGCTCAAAAGCCAGTATTTGAGTATCGGGATTTAACGCTGGATTGAACAAGACGTTATGCCACCAGGTCGATTGATACAAAGGGTGTTGCTCGCTTAGCGCAATGACCTTGCAGTGAACGCGATAATCTTGATTATAAGCGGCATAGTGGAGTTCACATTCACCAGCATCCAGTATTGACTTTGCCCCTTCGGAACCTGGCATGAAAGTCGCCGTGACCACGTCTGAAAATTCGCGCGGAGCCTGATAATACATCTCTGAGAAAAAACGAATAGCTTTTTCGCGCCGCTGGGCTGGATCATTGGTGGCCTTAACCATTTGTCGCATTTCTGGCGTCTTGTTGTATTCGCCCCATTTTGAAAATACTGTAATGATGTGCCCCATTGGTTCGTCTTCACCTAGCAAGGTAACGGCAGGAGAAATAGCATCATCGGGCCGCCCTTCAGTTTCACGCATTGAGATTTGCCGGACGCGACACTGCCAACGTAGAAATTGTTCCTTCAACTCCTGATTTTTCGGAAGCTTTTCGAATACCTCGATGACGGAAGTGGAGCTCATGCTATCGCCTGACTATTCATAATTCGGGTAACACCAATAATTGAACACCTGCTTGAACAGCAGGCGCGGTCGAGCGCTATAGCCTGAGCCAACGCCGTTTTCATTTTCGGCGCTGGCTCAGTTTGTAGACAGGCTATATTTGGCAGCCTGCGCATATTTAAAACTTCTTGTAAGCCTTGCGTAAGGTGACCATCGGATTACGATCAGACATTTGAAACTTGATTAGCAACTCTCTTGCAATCATGTCTCGATCCTGCTGATTATCAGGCAATTCAATTGAATCAGGTATGCGCACCCAACCATTAATATTGCGATCAAACACCGCCGCCTTACCATCTTCGTATCCCATGTGGACATCTTCTAACCAGTTGAGATCATCCCAACCCATGACTTCCATATAGTTTTTTAAAAATGGCGTGACCCGGTTGTAATCAGGGACTAAGTTAACATCGTAGCGATAACCGATGTGCTGGCCAATTTCTTTCTCACGCTCCGAACTTAAGCCACCAGCATCTTTTCTAAACTGATCGACATCTTCAATTTCGGAGCCACGGTATTTTGTTCCAGCCATGTTGCTCTCCTATAGGTGGTGGTAGTCTTCGATACCAACCGTATGGTTAGTACCGGCCAAAGGTACGCCAGCGATTGCGGATGCTTCCATCGTCAACGCGCCAAGATCTTCTGGCTCGAGTGAGTGCAAATTAGTTTTACCGCAAGCACGTGCAAACAATTGCGCTTCGATGGTGAGCGTGTGCAAGAAGTTATAAACACGCTCAGCTGCATCATCAGGGTTAAGACGCTTACGCAGCGTTGGATCTTGTGTCGCCACGCCCACTGGGCAACGACCAGTATGACAATGGTAACAATGGCCTGCTTCGACGCCCATTTCTTCAGGGTAGTTAGCCTCAGGGATATCCTTGTTGCAATTAAGCGCCATCATCGCAGAATGACCAATCGCGATAGCATCAGCACCCAGTGCAATCGCTTTCGCCATATCAGCACCATTACGTATACCGCCTGCATAAACTAAGCTGACCTCACCGCGCTTACCAAGATCATCGATAGCTTTACGCGCTTGACGAATAGCCGCCATTCCAGGCACACCAGTATCCTCTGTTGCTAAGTGAGGGCCTGCACCTGTGCCACCTTCCATTCCATCAATATAAATAGAATCTGGGTCGCACTTAACCGCCATACGAACATCGTCATACACACGGGCTGCGCCCAACTTAAGCTGTATAGGCACTTGCCAATCAGTGGCTTCACGAATTTCTTGAATTTTTAGCGCAAGATCATCTGGGCCTAACCAATCCGGATGGCGTGCTGGCGAGCGTTGATCGATACCGGCCGGTAATGAACGCATCTCAGCAACTTGATCAGTCACCTTCTGGCCCATTAAGTGACCACCTAGGCCAACTTTACAACCTTGCCCAATAAAGAATTCGACACCATCACACAACATCAAGTGATGAGGATTGAAACCGTATCGCGATTGGATTACCTGATATAACCACTTTGAAGAATAACGTCGCTCGTCTGGAATCATGCCACCTTCACCAGAACAGGTTGCGGTACCAGCCATGGTTGCACCGCGGGCTAATGCCGTCTTTGCTTCAAACGACAAAGCACCAAAACTCATACCCGTGATATAGACAGGAATATCTAGCTCGAGTGGCCGCTTAGCACGTGGGCCGATTACCGTTTTGGTCTCGCATTTTTCACGATAACCTTCGATGACGAATCGAGTTAGAGTACCCGGCAAAAATGTCAGATCATCCCAGTGGGGAATTTTCTTAAACAAGGAAAATCCGCGCATACGGTATCGACCAAGTTCTGACTTGATATGAATATCGTCGATAACATGTGGCGGAAATACAAATGACGAGCCGAGTCGGTTGACGTCACGATCCAGTGCTTTTTTAGTTTTTACTTGATCCATGATGCCCCCGTTATAGTATGAGTTTTTTCTCGCTCGGCTCAAGGTTGTCGTAGTTCCACAACATCTTGCCAGAGACGATCTTTTTAAAATGATCAACGCCCTTATCAGGCATCATCTGATACTGCTGAAGCTTTCGCGTTAGCCAAGCTTTGTCTAAATCAGTGAGTTCTTCTTCGACTGCATCCACACCGCAAGATTGAATTTCACCGCCGACGTATATAGTGCCGTCGTACATAGAATCACCTAAATTCTTACCAGCGTTACCACATACAACCATTCGTCCGCGTTGCATCATAAAACCGGACAAGGCACCAGTATCACCACCAACGAGAATAGTGCCACCTTTCATATCGATTCCGGTACGCGAACCGACCGAGCCTCTGCACACTAAATCGCCGCCACGAATCGCGGCACCAAATGTTGAGCCTGCATTTTTATCAATAACTACCGTGCCCGACATCATATTCTCACCACATGACCAACCGACTCGGCCTTTGATATGAACATTAGGACCATCAATTAGGCCAACGGCAAAGTAGCCAAGCGAGCCATCAATAACCAGCTTTAGGCGGTTAAGAATGCCAACACCCACAGAGTGCATGCCGCGGGGGTTTTTTATCGTAATCGTGCCTACGCCTTCTTCCATCAATGCCGTAAGCTTGTTGTTAAGCTGCGTCGTAGTTAATCCGTCGGTTTCAATTTCCTCATGCTTGTTGTAGTAAACATCAGGTGCCCACGGATAAGTAAAGCGCTCTTCTTCGTCAGGGTTAAATTCGATCAGTAGTGATCGTCCAAACAATGGCTCTGTAGTCAGACCAAGCTCTTTAACTCGTTCTTCTTGAGTCATCGCAGCTAGTTCTGCATCACTTAGGCTTGCCATACTCGCACCTCCTCGTCATACGGATCTGTTGTATCTATTTCTTGTGGAAGGATTGCACGAATGGCGATTTCCTCTGATGCCATTGCGATTAGATCATCACTTTCGTACAACACTAGCGGCTTTGCAGCCATAGTGTCTTTAGCCATGCCTAGTTGATCTTTGGTCGCAACGAGATACGTGAACACGCCGTCGATTTCTTGTATGGAACGCGTCAAGCTTTCTTCTAGCTCGACTCCGTTTGCCAAGTTATCCGCTGTGTATACCGCTAACAGCTCAGAATCGCAGTTAGACATAAAACGATGCCCTTTGCGTTCCATCTGACGGCGCATGATCCAGTAGTTAGTGATTTGCCCATTGTGCACAACCGATACGTCGTTGTATGGGAAAGCCCAGTACGGGTGAGCCGAGCGGATATCCACATCAGATTCGGTCGCCATACGAGTGTGACCAATAGCGTGTGTGCCACTAAAATTATTTAGCCCATAGGCGTCGGCTACCTCTGCAGCATCACCTAAGTCTTTTATCAACTCCAGGCCGTTGCCCATCGACAATACCTCAACGCCATCTGCCTCTTCTATGTGCTTGGCAAGCTCTTCGGTATCGCCGCTATGTGTAATGACATAACGCAAAGCATAAGGAGTTGCTTCTTCTTTGGATTTCACCACTGCCTTGTGCTCATCAAGGATCGACTCTATCTCTGCAATTCGACTTGCCAATACATCGACGATGCCTCGACCACGATCCATATCTTCACGTTCGGCCACTTTAATGCGCATGACATAATCACCCGCCGTTGCTTCTCCATAAACAGCATATCCAGTTGAATCAGGGCCTCGGTGCTTCAAGGCCTGCAACATCGCTGTCATTTCAGAACCAACATTGGAGCTTTTGCCCTTATGTATGAGTCCAGCTATTCCGCACATATCGCTTGTGCTCCTAAGTTAAGTATAAAATCTAAAGTAGTGGCCTAGCATTAACGCTTTAGGCCACCAAAACAATTACGACTTCGCTGCTTGCTACGGCAAGCACTCCATGTAGGTGTCGTGATCCCAATCAGTAACTGATGAGTTAAATCGCGCCCATTCGTCTGATTTGTACTCGTGGAACAGGCCGTACATTTCACCTGGCATTCCACGTTGAACAACCTCATCTGCAGCAAGCGCGTCCAGTGCTTCGCCCAGAGTCAGTGGCAGCTTTTTAACGTCTTTACCGTCTTTGATTGCGTCATAAATATTGCGCTCTTCCGGCTCGCCTGGGTCAAGCTTATTAACAATGCCGTCGTCAGCTGCTGCCAAAATAGTAGAGCCCATTAAATAGGGATTAACCATTGAATCAACCGAGCGATACTCAAAACGACCAGGCGCCGATACGCGTAAACCCGTTGTACGGTTTTGGAACCCCCAATCAGCAAATACGGGCGCCCAAAAACCGGTATCCCATAAACGGCGATACGAGTTAACCGTCGAACAGCCAATAGCCGTTAGAGCGCGTAGATGATGAACAATGCCGCCAATAGCTTCTAAGCCAGCTTGGCGTGGCATTTGTGGATCACTGCCATCTGGCATAAAGGTGTTTTCACCGCCTTTCACATACGTGTAGTTTTCAGGCATACCCGGCAAGTTAGCTGGATCGTTACCGCACTTAACTAGATGATCCTCACCGCCATGCCATAGAGACATGTTGTGGTGACAACCCGATGCCGACACGCCTTCAAACGGTTTTGTCATAAAGCAGGCAAAGATTCCGAATTCACGAGCAACCTGAGCACAAATTTGCCGATAAGTCGTTAGGCGATCTGCATTACGCAGCACATCGTCGTACATCCAATTCAGTTCGAGCTGACCAGGCGCATCTTCGTGATCGCCTTGAATCATATCCAGCCCCATTGCACGCGAATATTCCATTACTTTCATGTACACCGGGCGTAGGCTTTCAAATTGATCGATGTGATAGCAATAAGGCTTTGAGTAGCCGTCTTTGGGCTTACCGTTTTCATCGTATTTAAGCCACATCATTTCAGGCTCTGTACCCACACGTAGTTTTAAGCCATTGTGCTTTTCTGTGAAATTTTCGTGCATACGACGTAGGTTGCCACGCGAATCGGCAGTAAGAAACGCCCCAGCATCCACTTTCTCTTCACGGTTACGGAAAAGCGTGCAATAAAAACGACCGATGCGCTTATCCCAAGGCAATTGCATAAACGTATCGGGTTCAGGTATACCAACAAGCTCCGCGGCTTCTGGACCATAACCCAAATATTCACCACCACGGTTCATGAATAAGTTAACTGTAGCGCCATAAACAAGCTGGAAACCTTTTGAAGCAACTGTTTCCCAGTGATCAGCTGGTATGCCTTTACCCATGATCTTGCCGGTAATAGAAACAAACTGCAGGTATAGATACTCAATGCCTAGCTCATCTATCCGAGCGCGAACTTCTTTTATTTTTTGATCGCGACCATCTGCGTTTACAAAATTTTCTAGATCTGTTGTTCCCACGTGTTGTCTCCACAAGATTTATTAGGTTGCGAAAAGACGGTATGCCTTACGCGACTTGTTAATTCAGTGCCTTAAGCGCACCGGTTTGAGTTTTATGCAATTTCGTACTTTATTATTTATTGTTACGTACTTTTTCACTCCATACTTCTTAATCGACGACTTATTCCAAAAAACCTAAACTCATTATTAGCGACAAGCGCAGGTACTGGCAAGTGTTTAGCGCCTGCACATGTTTGCCAAGCGCTAGCTCCAAGGAAAAGGGCTACTTGAAGTTGGGTGCAGCTCGCCTTTGGCAAATCGATCAAATCGAAATGGCTTGAGTAGATCTTGCTCTTCACCCAACACTTCGTCAGCAACCAAATGACCGACGCCTAACATCTTGTAGCCATGGTTGCTGTCGGCGATTATGGATACGTTTTGATTAAATGTATCAAATACGGGAAAGCTATCTGCGGTAAAGCAGCCGATACCACCCGATGCTTCGCGATGATAGTTATTTGAGTGGCCTTCAAATCGTTTGTGGCAATGCGCTAGTGCCGACACCCACATGTGCGCAAAGTCGGTGCTGGCGACGAATTCTGGGCTTGATGGGCCGTATGGATCAATTGCTACTGAGTCCACCGGCGTATTAACCTTATACGGTGCTGCCCCACCTTGAACCCCTCCAAAGTGCCAATCGGGCTTGTAGTAAATACCCCACATATCTTCTGTGATGACCTTGCCGTCCACATCAGACACTAACGGCGCGTCTGTATCAACGTGCAATACCGGCGGCATTTCGCCATTGTTCATCATTAAGGTATCGGGCTTAACATCTAACACGCCTTCTTCAAGTTGCCAGTACCGCCACATATCAACATCTTGGTGAACCTCACCGCTTAAATCTTTCACTTCAATTTGTTTGGGCAGCTCAAGCATATTCCAGAAGTCGCGCACCCATGGGCCCGCACCTACAACGAGCTTGTTGCACTCGATAGTTCCCTTGTTAGTCTCAACTGATTTAACTGCCGACGACGCACTCTCTGTGTTCATACCCGTGACTTCAACACCAGTTAAAATACGCACACCTAGATCTTCTGCTTTTTTAGCTAATGCATAGATCGCCTTAGTGTTGTTCGCGTAACCGCCTCTCTTTTCATGTAACACGGAGGTGATGTTTTGCGCCTGCCAATCGCTGAACATCTCTTTCATGTAGTCACGACATTTAGTCTCACCCTCTATAAAAACACTTTCGTAACCAATTGCTTGTTGCTCTGAGTAGATTTGGGCGACATCTTCATGCATGGATTCGCTAGAAATTTGCATATAGCCAACCGGGTGGTAGCTAAACGCAGCCATGTCGGATTCCCAAACACCCACTGAATGAGCCATCAAGTTGCGCATCGCTGGTTGAAAATAGTTATTACGAACAACCCCACAAGCGATACCTGAAGCCCCTGCCGCAATACCATCTTTGTCTATAACCAACACACGGCCTTCTACTTTTTCACCTGCCGCCTGCAGACGCTCGGCCAGTCTCCATGCTGTTGATAAGCCGTGGATACCAGCACCGATAATCAAGAACTCAGCTTGCTTAGGAAACGCCATGAATACCTTCGATAATTCACCAGTGGACAGACCGCGAGAATAAATAGATCTGAACCGCATTGCAACCCGTTCTGATCCAAACTTTCATATTTAATCCATTTTAGTGTATATTGGTTTGATATTGGACTATGCGGCTACCAACATGGCAGAAATTAACGCAATCAGGATGGGATCAACCGAGATCGCTGGGTTGATAAGAACTGAAATAAAACAAGGTGAGATCGGCCAGCATGATCGCCTTCCACCAGAGCGTTTGTTAGCCGCAAAATATGGCGTAGCCAGAGGCACTATTCGAGAAGCGTTAAATCGATTGGCAGAAGAAGAGCTGGTTGAGATCAGACCTGGCAGTGGTACCTACATTACCTATGATCCGGAGAGTGCCGCACATTCCGTCATTATGTCCGCTCGCCCTCTGGAGCTCATCGATGCACGTTTTGCACTAGAGCCTCATATTTGCCGCTTAGCGGTGCTGCATGCTCGCACCCAAGATCTAGATGAAATGGAGTTGCTAATGGAACGCATGGAAAACTGCAATGGCGATGTGATTGCATTTGCAGAGGCTGATACACAATTGCATACACGTCTTGCGCAATCCACTGGTAATAGCTTGTTAATCTGGATCGTGAGCCAAATGAGCTCGGTGCGTAACCAAGCAGAATGGTCGCAGATGCGTCAAATCACGCTTAACAACGCAACGATGTCACTCTATAACAGACAACACAGGCAAATTATTACTGCAATTCGAGCAAGAGAGCCTGAGGCTGCCGCTGCTATGATGAAAGAACATCTAGAGGCTGCAAGGTTATCGTTAACCCGTTCTGCGTCTACCTAAACTCGATGATGCGTGTGCCACCGATATAGTAAAGACGCAGATATAAAACTTACGCCAAACAACGCAGCTCCCCATAGCAGCACACTGTTTTGAACAAACAACGCTAGGATGCTACTACCGATCGTCGCTACCACAGAACTCGTTGCACCTCTTATTGATGCCGCTAAGCCCGCCTTATCGCCTTGTGGTTGCAGCAGCATTGTTGTTGAATTAGCGATAACTGACAAAAAGCCCACTGCAAAAAAAGCAACCAAGAAGCTCAGCCAATATTCGTTGAGCCAACCCATCAAAGCAAAGAGCACTATCGATAAGGTTGACGCACCCATAATCAATGCAGCTAGCAATGCAGTTTTTACAACTCCATACACGGCAATCAAACGGTGATTGAGTACTTGCCCGACAATAATGCCGGTACCATGCAATGCAAATAACACAGCAAATTTGGCACCTGTAATGCCAAATTCATTGTTAAAAATCGCGGGAGCAGTCGAGACAATTAGGATCATCGCAATATAAGTGATTGCGCTGACCATTAAAAAGTAACCTGACTGTGGATGCAATAATATGGCTTTGCTGTTGCGCCACATCACCGTAGCGTTAGTAGCATCTGCCGAGAGCTTCTTATTAGTTTCAGGAATAATCAACAGAACGGTTAACAGCATTACTGCATAAACGGCGGTGATATAAAACACCGTTCGCCAGCTTCCCCCAACTTCTGCTAACGCCACACCTAATAACGGCGCCACAATTGGGCCGATAGAAAAAATGCCAGTAGCGATAGCCATGCTTCGACCTAGTTCGCGACCCGAAAACGTATCGCGCAAAATAGCCGTTGCAACCACTGGCATCGCCCCTACAGCAAACCCTTGCAAGGCACGCCCAGTAAGTAGCTGCTGCAAAGTGTCTGCCAATCCACAAACGACAGCGCCACCAATAAACATAGTTAGAGTGCCAATCAATACAGGCTTACGACCGTACTTATCTGACAATGTGCCAAACACTAAATTGCCAATACCCATAAACAACAGGAATACAGTCACGACTAGCGGCATTACCGATAGCGTTGATTCAAGTGAGCTAGCGATATCAGGGAAAAACGGCAAACTAATATCTATAGAAAATGCTGAAAGAGACATCAACAAGCCGCAATATATTACAAGGTACTTTGGCTGAATTTTTTTAGACTCTGGCACAATTAGTTTTGCTGGTATTCTTGCTGATGATTAAGCTGACAGATTTACAGATGAGTTAAGCCAATTTGGCTTAATGCTCGCCTCTAATTGCGATTATCGACAATACGTCGCGCTTTACCCTGCGATCGTTCTACTCCGCCTTCTTGCTGTACCGACACTGATGCCGTGACTCCGATAGTATTTTTAATAATTTGCGCAAGCTGCTCACCAGCAGAATGACCAGATTGGTCATTAACACCCAAGGCAGGTTCAACAATCACAGTCATGGTGTCTAAACGATCTTTTTTATCCAACACAATTTGATAGTGTGGAGCCAGTTCTGGTAACTTAGCTAAAAGTTCTTCAATCTGAGATGGGAAAACATTAACTCCTCGGATGATCATCATGTCGTCCGAACGCCCAGTGATTTTTTCCATACGCCTCATACTGCGTGCTGTGCCAGGCAATAGTTTTGTTAAATCCCGTGTGCGATAGCGAATTATAGGGAAGGCCTCTTTCGTTAATGATGTAAATACAAGTTCTCCCTGCTCGCCATCAGCCACTAAATCACCAGTCTCTGGATTAATTATTTCAGGATAAAAGTGATCCTCCCAGATATGCAAACCATCTTTGGTCTCAACGCATTCATTGGCCACCCCGGGCCCCATGATCTCCGATAAGCCATAGATGTCGACAGCGTGCATATCAAACGCCGCCTCTATTTCGGCTCGTATTGCATTAGTCCAAGGCTCTGCTCCAAAGATACCTACCTTTAAGGCACTTTTTGCAGGGTCGATACCTTGACGACGATACTCATCCAGAATCGACAACATATATGAAGGCGTAACCATAATAATATCGGCTTTAAAATCTTCAAGTAACGTCACTTGTCGTTCTGTCATACCACCAGAAACCGGAATCACTTTGCAACCAAGCTTCTCTGCCCCGTAGTGTGCGCCTAAGCCACCCGTAAACAAACCATAGCCGTACGACACATGCACCGTGTCGCCAGCTCTACCACCTGAGGCACGAATGGAGCGCGCCATCACGTTACTCCAAGTATCAATATCGTTTTTGGTGTAACCCACAACAGTGGGCTTTCCCGTGGTGCCCGAGGACGCATGAACACGCGCAACTTGATCAGAGGGCACAGCAAACATGCCAAACGGATAGTTATCACGCAAATCTGCTTTAACAGTGAACGGAAATTTTGCTAAGTCTGCGAGCGTGTGTAGATCGTCTGGGTGTACACCTTGCTTATCAAATACCTGCTTGTAGTGTTTTACATTGCTATAGGCATGATTGAGTGACCACTTCAGGCGTTCCATCTGCAAAGCCGTAATTTCATCACGCGACGCAATTTCAATAGGTTCAAGATCAGATTTTTTAGGAGTGAGGTCAAGCATATATTGGCTCTTGTAATGAGTTCGATTTAATCACTAAGTGTGAGCGGTCTCGTATTTGGTGCGTTTGGCTAAATGACGATTGTTAGCTCTGAACGTCGGGAAACATCTGGCCACGTACTGTTCTAGAATGGCCACGAAACTCCGCAATCAGTTCATCGTCTCGAGTAATCACCACATCATAAATACCCGAACGACCTTCCCTCCAGCGCTCAGCAGCAACTGCGATTAATTTATCGTGTTCCTGAACTGGCTTTAAAAAACTGATACTACAGTGCTGTGCAACCGTAAATTGGTTATAAGCATTGCATGCAAATGCAAAAGCACTATCAGCTAGGGTGAACATCACTCCACCGTGACAATTATACTGTCCATTGAGCATATCGGCCTTCACCACCATCGACAGTGTCGCCGTGCCACAGCCAACTGCATCTAATTGCATGCCCATGGATTTCGAGCATTGGTCGGTTTGCCACATTAGCGATGCACATGCCTCTGCCATTTTTTGTGGGCTCGATAAATCGGGGTTTTGGTCGTCGTCCATTTGCTTGAAGCTATTTCTAAAGGCCTAAGAGTGTAGTCCGCCACGCTACAAAGGGTCAATGCCGCCTAATTAATGCGGCCTCAGTCCCTGCTAGAGCGCTTATAATTCGTGATACAGTGACGAGAAAACAACGCTGATTTTTATTGATGATCGCTAAAATGTTTCTACCCAATCAAATGTAATCAAGCAAAGAGCTTTTTATGCCACATTTAATGGTTGAATATTCGAAAAATATTGCTGATCGCCTAAGCCTGCAAGCACTGGCAGATGAGCTTCGTGATGCCATGATGGCAACAGGAATCTTCCCGCTAGGCGGTATTAGAGTTCGTTTTCATGAATGTGCTACGTACACCATTGCCGACGGCGATGAGGACTACGGGTTTATCCATATGCAATTAAGAATTGGTGAAGGCCGTACTCATGAACAAAAGGAATCAGCAAGCACATTAATTTTTGAAGCCACTAAGCAATTTACTCAGGCAGCATTTGAAATAGCCCCATCTGCACTATCACTTGAGATAGTTGAAATAGATGCGCGCTACAGCCACAAATACAATCAGATTAATAAACACCTAGCCAGCTAAATTAAACGCGGGGTGTTCAATCGTTATCAGTGGTTCCTGCGCCTGCGCCACCCAATCGAGAAGCTTCAGTAGCCGGAGCATAGGTTTTATCTGCAAAACCCTTTAAGATCTGAATCGATTGTTTATCATTCGATGCACGGCTTTTTGATATGCACATAGGGGCCGCATCTTGTGTAAGCTGCCAACTCAGGCTCGCCTCCGCTAAACCAAGTTCAGGCAAATTAAGCGCGGCTTGGTCAATACCATCTGCACACAAAGCTATTGGCACATTATTGATACTGCAGACAATCGTTTGCGCGCCTGCGGTTAACGCCAGAAAAGGCAACAGTAGAGTGGGTTGGCAGACTCGAAGACGAGCGTTACCTGCTGCTGCTTGGGAATCTGCTATAAAACAGCCCACGGCGATAGGGCACTTAAGAGATAGCTCATCAGGTTTACCTTCGAGCATATCAAGTGGCGCACTAAGCCGACCGTTTACCTCAGCCCACTGTAAATAGTTTGCAAGCTGTGATACCCCTGCAACTCCATGCGACTCAAGCCATTGAGTAGCGTAACCTGCCTCTTCGGCGAAACTCCAACTAAAGCCTGCTCCTCGTGTCGCTTTGATCGCTAAGGCCCGAAGCTCTCCCAGTGGCCATTTCATGCTGCGTCGTCAAAGAAATAAGCCAGCACATCAGGATCAAAATGTTCTAGCTCATCTGGATAAGGTGCACCTTTGTACATCGTGATACGAACCCAACGATCAGATCGAGGATCAAAGCGTGTCGCGCCAAAAAACGACAGTTTGCAGCGAAGCAAATCGATTGCCAGCATATCGGACGAGATTGTATTATCGCGCACTTCAGCATAAGGAAATGTTTGCAACATTTGTACTCTGCGTACCGCACTTCTAAATTTATCATGGCTACACAACATCGCAGCAACGGTTGTCTTTTCAGGTAAGGATTGCAACGTTTGATACATATCCGCAACCTCCCTGCCAGGCGCTAACGGTTGTTCAAAAGGCTCGATAGGCTCATCGAAACGCTCTCCTAATCTGGGCTCGAGCTTTTCCGCTGATACGTACCAAACACGTGCAATAGCGTTTTCTTGGTTAAAATCTGTATCTATCGCCCATTGATAGTCTTTTTCGATTGCGAGCATTAAATCAGCCACTGACATAGCACCATCAATAGCGTAGAGGCGAGTTTCATCTGTTTGCATGGTATCAGCAAGATGATCAATCAATTCGCCATAGGGTTCAATGATCAACGATATAATTTGCTCTTGTGCCTCCAAGCCCAAATTAGTTTCAACCCAACCGTACAGTGTGTTCCATGGCTGTCTACCACTTAGTGGGTTAGCGCTTAGGTACTCACTAAATCGATCAAGATCGTGACGTAGTTGCGCTAATTTTTCAACTTGCAAAGGATGATCGCTGCGCCAGTAGCGAGCGTTGCGTTGAGCACTTTTAACTAGCTTATTAAATTCTTCCGCCTCAACATTTTCAATACTCAACACGCTACGCACAATGGCGAGCGCTTTTTCTCGTGCATGGACCCAAGTATGAATCAGACGAGGGTGATTCATTAAGAATGGCGCCATACCTAAACCAGTGGAGTTTCCCACACCAATTCGTCGCTTGATTTCAGAATCGATTGCAACCGCGTTCTCACCACCACGCACTTGCGCCAAGTGTTCAACTAGATCGATAGTAAAAGAGCGAATTAACCATACAGCTAGTAGCTCTGGTCTAAACGACCCGGCAAACTCCGGCCTATCAGCCCACACAGATCGATCGGCAGCACCAAACTTACCCGAGCCATATACAGCTGTAGTACGCATCAGGTAACCAACTTCTTCTAGAGTTTCAGTATTGGGTTGCTTACCCTTACTCAAGCAATCAACAACGTATTCGAACATTCTCACCGAACGATTTGCCCGCGACAAGGTTAATTCACTCTCGCTGATACGCCCGGCCTCTTGCAATGGAACATTGCGAGATAAGCGAGTGATGTCATCTTCAGTTGGAATACCATCGAAAAGCGTAAACGTGGAATCCCACGCATCAGCGATCACCCTGTCGGAACGTTGTTCGGCAGGTAGATCGTGCGCAAAAGCGATTAAGGTGTAGCTTCGCTCAGGCCCGCTAACACTATAAGTAGCAACACCCACCCCGTTATCATCAATTCGAAAAATCGGGCGCTTAAATCGCCAATTTTGTTGCTTAATACGGCGTAGCAATACGCGCATAAAACTTAGCCTGCTTTGATGAAACGAGCCCATCCGCTCCAGACGCATAACCTGCTGCGCCGGGCGTAGTGGTATCTCTGGATTGTTTGACGAATTGCCTGTCATCAATAATGCCCGTTTCACTCAATCAACAAAGTGGCTCAATAGCCTGCGAACAGCTACTTATACTAAATGTTTATAATGGTTACTTATACTAGTAATCACCAATAGTGGATCAAGCGATGCCGCGTTCTACCGAGTTCAGTCACATTATCGCACGCAAACCGTCCAAAAGCGTGACGTCTGGCTTACGCGCACACGACGGCACCGATCCAGACGCCGCCTTGTTTGCAAGCCAACACGAAGCGTATTTGGAGGCGATCAGGCAATCAGGTGTGGAGGTGCTGGTATTACCTGCCCTTGAAGAATTTCCGGATTCTGTGTTTGTCGAAGACGCTGCTATCTGCATCCAAGGCGCAGCGATTGTTACTAACCCAGGTGCTAGCACTCGCGCTGGTGAAGGCCTGGCGATTAAGCCCACTCTAGACACTGAATTTGATCAAGTCTTCACATTGCCAGCAGAGGCAACCTTAGATGGTGGGGACGTATTACTAACTGACACCGATGCGTTTATCGGCTTATCAGAACGCACCAATGAAGCCGGCTATAGTGAACTAAGCAACATCCTTAGCCAGTTTGGCTATTCGGGCCGCCGAGTTAATACCCCAAAAAGCATATTGCACTTTAAATCCGATTGCGGCCTGCTGGATTCAAACACCATCTTCGCAACCCCAGCACTAGCCGCCACCGGCGCCTTTGAAGGATATAAAATACTCGCCACACCAGAGGGTGAGTCAGCTGCTGCCAATATCATCTGCATTAACGGCACGGTTTTTATCAGTGAAGGGTTCCCGCAAAGCCAAAAATTGCTAACGCAAGCTGGTTATAAAGTCGTCAGCCTTAATACCAGCGAAGCCGCCAAAGTAGACGGCGGCTTGTCATGCATGTCGCTACGCTTCTCTCAATAACAATCGGTATAACAATCGCTAACGTTACAGCTGTGACCCAAACTTCTAAGAGTTCCAACAACGGTACTAATACCACCCGCAACACGCGTCAATACCTAGCCGCTGGGCTAGCTTTCAAGAATAATAGCTGCATCGACAGAAAGTCGTCCGAATCGGTATCACCAGCATGCGTTATTCATCATACAGCTTACTATGTATAACAGTACTCCTAGCTTCTTGCAGTGGCGGCGGTGATACACCATCCACTACAAACACATCAACAGTAGCCCAAAATGATCCAACCGTCGTTAATGCATGCGTTGCTAGTGGTACAACGCGACTACTAGCGCAAACTGCATATCGTTCAAGCTGCCAAGTGAAAATGGATTATTGCGCACCGGTACCTGACCAATGGATGTGCGCGAGCGACAGACGCAGCATACGTCCTACTAGTCCTAACTCAACCGATACATCAGCCCTACAGTCTGAGCTGCAAACGTTACTGATATCCCAATCAGCAGGCCAAGGGTTACAAGCTTTTACACTCCCATCGGAAACCGACTTCGCACAAATACCTCAAGATCAAAATAACGCGCTCAATGCAGCAAAAGTTGAGCTAGGAAAATTTATTTTTCATGACACAGGTTTTGCCCTAAATGGAGTCGCAGGCGACCCAGGCACTTGGTCCTGTTCAACCTGCCATAACGCGGCCGCCGGCTTTAAGGCAGGAATCCCACAAGGCATAGGTGAAGGTGGCGTTGGTTATGCGCTTGACGGCAGTCATCGCCAGCTCGCACTGGGTTTTGACCCAAAAGCAGTTGATGGCGATGACAACAAGCCTGATCTACAACCCATCGCACCTCCGGCTACATTAAACGTTGCTTATCAGGAGGTCGTTCTTTGGAACGGAGAATTAGGTAATGCCGGTACGATCAATAGCAACATTCCTATTAACCAACTAGCCACTGAGGGCGAGCCCAGAGAAGCAAACAATCGCGGCTTTAAAGGCCCAGAAACACAAGCCATCGCAGGAATAAAACTACACCGTTTACTCATGGAAGGCGACACCCCATTAACTGCTAGCACTGAGTATCGCGCACTATGGCGTGCCGCCTACCCTTCGGGTAGTACTGATGCACGAGAAGATGCAGGCAAAGCTGTTGCGTCCTACGTGAGAACAATCCTAACTAACGAAGCCCCTTTCCAACAATGGTTGCGCGGCGATACACAGGCGCTTAACAAAACAGAGTTACAAGGTGCGTTATTGTTCTTCGGAGAGGCTGGGTGTTCCGCTTGCCATCAAGGGCCAGCACTGAGTACTGTTGAAAATGCACAAGAGCACGAAATGTTCAGTGCGATTGGTTTTGCCGATTTTGACAACACTAGAAACAACATACACGGAGACGTACCAACAAGTGTTGGTTTAGGCAGAGGCGGCTTTACGCTTAATGAAGCTGACAACTACAAGTTCAAAATCCCCCAGCTATACAACTTAGCTGATTCAGAAGTGCTGGGCCACGGGGCTAGCTTTACTTCCATCCGTGAGGTGATTAAATACAAGAACGAAGCGGTACCACAAAACGAAAACGCAATCGCAAACTTGGATCAGCGATTTGTGCCACTTGGTTTAAGCGTTCAGGATATCAGCCAGCTTACGGCCTTTTTAACAACCGGATTGCACGACCCTAACCTTGAGCGCTACGAGCCTAAGTATGTGCCCAGCGGCTCTTGCATCACGGTAGATGCCCAAGATGGTTTAGCCGACTATCGCTGCAACTATACAGCTCCCTAGTTTCTGTTTAGAATTAGGATTCACGGAATGCTGGTTTGTGGAGCCCTTAATGGCTACGATCGACAACACTGTTACGGTTGATATTGCGAATGGTGGCAAAGCGGTTGCGATAAAGAATCGTGAAAATCAAACTACACGCTTTCACTCATTTTGGCTAAGAGACAACTCGCCTGACGCCGATACGCGCGATGCAAGTAACGGTCAGAGGTTAATAACCCTAGGTAGCCTCCCAGATAACTTGACCGTCTCTGCCGCTTATGCTGACGGCACTACGCTACACGTACAGTTTCAGCCTGAAGATAAGCACGTTGAATTTGACCTCAATTGGCTGCTTCAACATCCATACGACAAAACCGATGAAACCGGACGCGGTTGGTTGTCCTCAACTGCCACTACCTGGGATTCATCACTTGACGTAACAAGCGCCCAGTACAATCAACTTTGCGAAGACCCCCAAACACTTCGCGATTGGTTATCGGATATTGAGCAATATGGCTTTGCCAAATTATCCAACGCACCGGTTGAAGACGGGGCATTGTTTAACGTTATCGATCTGTTTGGCTACATTCGTGAGACAAACTATGGCCGCCACTTTGAAGTACGCACAGAAGTTAACCCTAGCAACCTTGCTTATACCGGCCTAGGCTTACAGGCCCACACTGACAACCCCTATCGCGATCCAGTGCCTACGTTGCAACTACTGTACTGCCTAGAGAGCTCCGCAGCTGGTGGAGAGAACATGGTAGTGGACGGGTTTCGCGCCGCACAAATAATCCGTGAAGAAAACGCTGCTTGGTTTGATGTACTCAGCCAATATTGCGCACGTTTTGAATATGCGGGGTCAAATGATGTAGCACTGCACGCCAAACGCCCGATGATCGAGCTAGCACCCGATGGCGAGCTTATCGGAGTACGATTTAATAATCGATCAGCTGCACCTTTTACCGATGTGCCATTTGAAAAGATGGAGCTCTACTACGAAGCCTATCGACGCTTTTCACAACTCGCTGACGATCCTGCACTGCAAGTATCATTTAAATTAAAACCAGGGGATGCGTTTATCGTTGATAACACACGTGTACTGCATGCCCGCAAAGCCTATTCAGGAACCGGTACTCGCTGGCTACAAGGATGCTACGCTGATAAAGATAGCCTCTTGTCAAAGCTGCGTACGCTCAACAACAAACTCGGTTAACACTATGACCACACCAGATCAATCAAATCTAAGCGCTCACAATATCGTTGCGTTTATAGGTGACGTATTTGATCGCTGCGGCGATGATGAATACCTAGGCGAGCCCGTTACGGTGGCCGAACACATGCTGCAAAGTGCAACGCTTGCCCAGAACGGCAATATGTCTACCGAGATTATAGTGGGTGCCTTACTTCATGATATTGGTCATTTCACATCAGAGTTCGGCACCTTCAGCATGGATGACACACTGGATCGCTATCACGAAGAAGCCGGCGCTCAGGTGCTTGCTGAATTCTTCCCACCCGTCGTCGTGGATTGCGTACGATACCATGTGGCCGCAAAACGCTATCTATGCGCCACACGGCCTGAATACCTAGAGCAACTAAGCGAAGCATCATTGCATTCACTAAAGCTGCAAGGTGGTCCCATGAGTGAAGATGAAGTCACAGAATTTAGCGGTAAACTAAATGTTGAAGTGATCGTTCAAGTAAGGCTACTGGACGATAGAGCCAAAGTCGCGGGCGCTACTACCCCACCCTACTCACATTTCGCTCCGCTGATTCAAGAAATGGTTGATCAGCAGGCTTCATGCACATAAGTAAAGCACTTCAATATGATTCTAATTTTTGCCGATATGCAATAACCGTCCATCGATCACTAACAAACTGATCGCTATCACCACGATCCCAAGCCATTGTGCACTAGTGATCACTTCCTGCAAAAACAACCCACCTAATACGATTGCTGACACCGGTACTACAAATGTCACCAGCGCTAGATTGCTCGCACCCACCGCTCCTAATATTTTGAAATAAAGTAGATAAGCAAACGCCGTACAAAGAGTCGCTAGGCCAATCACGGATAACCACGCAGCAGGCGTTGCGTTGGATATATCGCGCGCAGGCTCATACAAAAACAGAAGTGGCAATAACAACAAGCTGGAACCCGTTACCTGCCCCGTGGCTGTCATCATTGGTGAAATACCCATAGCTTTAAATCTGCGACCAAAGATGCCGGCGAAGGCATAGCTTATGGCTGCGGCTAATATCAACGCTTGGCCGAACAGTGAAGCTGTCATCCCAGAGCGAAGATCGTTACTCATCATGATTACCACACCAACAATGCCGAGTACTACTCCAATAAATTTATTCAGGCTCATCGACTCATCAGAGAGCATCCAGCTGGCAAACACGATAGTAAACAGAGGTGTTGTTGCATTTAGCACTGATGCCAAACCCGACGCAATATATTGTTGGCCCCAAACAATGCACATGAAGGGTATCGCGTTATTCAGACACCCCATCACGAGAAACGCAATCCACATGGGTACGCTTTGAGTGGCCACTTGTTTACGAGCAAACATTATTAACCACAATATGGCGGCGGCCACAAACACTCGCAAAAAGACAACCAACAAAGGGTGGAAGGCGTCAACGGCAACAGCGTTAAAAAAGAACGAACCACCCCATATGAATCCTAACAAAAGGATTAACAACCAATCACTAATCCCAATTGCGGACTTAATCATGTGTTTATGCTCAAGTGGCTCGCACTTGTAATTCGTTCTTGTAATTCGCCCTACTACATTGCTTTATCAAGTAACGTGAGCTGTTGTCTGCATCCAATTGATGTACAGACGCTCTGCCATGGTTGCAAACTGTTGAAGATTATCGTTTACATCGCTAGCAAACTGACTCTCTCCATCAGCCCCTAGTGCATCTTTTAACGCTTGTGAGTAAGCAGGAATATCTTTCCAATTATCAAAGGTGTCACTCTCTACTTCAATATGAAACTGTAGCGAGTAAGCACGCGGTCCCCATGACATTGCTTGCACCGCACAGGCAGGCGATGTAGCCAAACATTCAGCACCTGCAGGCATTTGAGTAATCTCCGCGCTGTGCCACTGCAGGGCGGGTAAGTTTTCTGGCAAGCCATCTAACAAAACACCAGTCGCACCAACCTCAGTTAGCTGAACATTCATCACTCCAATCTCTGGTGTAGTGGATGGTTTTACGGTACCGCCTAAGGCTTCGGCCAATAACTGATGCCCTAAACATAGGCCTAGGTAATGCGTGCCCTTTTCTTCTACCGCATGTTTGATATAAGCCTTTTCATCTTTTAACCAAGGGTATTCGTCCTCCTGCCAAACATCCATTGGCCCACCCATTACCCACAAGGCATCGAAACCATCAATTGGTGGAATAGTCTCGCCGGCATTGAGATGAATCGCTTGCCAAGTGTGGCCATCATCTTCAAGAAAACTTCTGAAAATACCCGGATGCTCTACTTCTTCATGTTGTAAAACTAGTATGTGCATACGTGTCGCTAACCTCGGTTTAAAGATGGGGCTAAGCCAAAGTGCTTTTTATAACAGCTTGAAAAATGCGCAGTACTGGCAAACCCTGTCGCAAGGGCAACTTCAGTGACTGATAAATAAGACTGTGCTAATAAAGTGTTTGCTTTGTCTAAGCGGAGCTTACGGTAAAACACCATCGTCGTCATATTAACTTTGGATTGGAAAAGGCGATTTAGCTGCCTCACCCCTAGACCCGCTATGGCTGCCAGCTCACTTAGCGAGAGCGGATCAGAGAGTTGATTTTCCATGGTTTCAATGACCCGCAATACAGAAGCATTGTTAGTATGATATCGCTGCGCTAAGCCTGCTCGCTGTGGCCCGCCAGCTGGTCGCACATCAGTATGTAGATACCAGTCACTGACACTTCGAGCAAAGTCACCTCCATGATGCGAGCTAATTAAAGCATGCATCATGTCCAAAGGCGCAGTTCCGCCTGCACACGTTAGTCGATCCTTATCAACAACGTACAATGCGTGCTCTAGCCTTAGGTCGGGGAAACGCTCTGCCAATGTACCTCGATGCTCCCAATGAACGGTCATTCGCCTACCTTTCATGATGCCCGCCTTGGCCATAATCACCGGCCCACCCGACACCCCACCGATAATGACGTTACGCCTGGCCAAATTACGCAACCAACTCAGGGCGTTGGCGTCATCAAATGCAAACGGGTTGCCCGATGCAATGAGTAGAACCAGATCGAAATCGACCTGCTCGCCTATATGGGCTGTAGCGGGTATCACAGCACCAGTTGAGCTAATGGAACGCGCGCCAAAAACCGGCAAATTACGGACCTTGTAGAGTTCCTGCCCGGAAAGCAAATTGGCCGCTCTCAGAGGCTCGATCGCTGCGCTATAGGACATCAAGGAAAATCCATCGACCAAGACCATGCCGACCCGAAAGGGCGCTAAATTAGTATATTTATTGTCCATATTAGACAAGTATACGTCCATATTGAGGAAGTATAAAGTGTTGAATGAGCGGATGATCAGGTGCAATTAAGTCATAGGCGCAAGAGCAAAAAGACATATGCGGTATTCGGCGCTAAACATCCTCAAAGAAGGGCTGACCGGCAACAAAGGCTGGCAACCAGCTTGGCGTGAACCCGAGCCCAAAAAAAACTACGACATCATCATCGTAGGCGGTGGCGGCCATGGCTTGGCGACGGCCTACTACCTAGCAAAAGAACATGGCCTGAGCAATATTGCCGTGTTGGAAAAAGGCTGGTTAGGCGGAGGCAATATCGGACGTAACACCACCATCGTTCGCTCAAACTATCTTCTACCTGGCAACCAGCCTTTTTACGAGCTTTCCATGAAGCTATGGGAAAACCTCGAACAAGACTTCAACTACAACGCAATGGTCTCGCAAAGAGGCATCCTCAACCTTTGCCACAGCGACCCGCAACGCGATGCTTTTGCTCGACGCGGTAACGGCATGCTGATGTCTGGCGCTGATGCAGAGTTACTCGACCAAGATGGCGTACGAGCCATGTGCCCTTTTCTCGATTTTGATAACGCGCGATTCCCTATTAAAGGTGGCTTACTACAAAAACGCGGCGGAACGGTACGCCATGACGCTGTCGCTTGGGGCTATGCCCGAGGAGCTGATGAACGCGGCGTTGATATTATTCAAAACTGTGAAGTGACCGGATTCGATATCAACAATGGTGTTTGCACGGGAGTTCAAACGTCGCGCGGAAATATCAAGGCCAACAAGGTTGCAGTGTGCGTAGCAGGTTCCTCTAGCCGCGTAATGGCCCAAGCTGGCATGCGCCTACCCATTGAAAGCCACGTGTTACAAGCGTTCGTAACTGAGGGTCTCAAGCCTACTATTCCTGGTGTAATCACCTTTGGCGCCGGCCACTTTTATGTTAGCCAGTCAGACAAAGGTGGTCTGGTTTTTGGTGGCGACATCGACGGTTACAACACTTACGCACAGCGTGGCAACTTACCGGTTGTAGAAGATGTTTGCGAAGGTGGCATGGCGATTATGCCGATGATAGGTCGCGCCCGATTGCTACGTACCTGGGGCGGGCTTATGGACATGTCCATGGATGGTTCGCCATTTATCGATAAAACACATGTAGATGGTCTGTTTTTTAATGGCGGTTGGTGTTATGGCGGCTTTAAAGCAACACCTGCAAGTGGTTGGTGCTATGCACATCTTTTAGCAACAGGCAATCCTCACGAGACCGCAACGCAAATGCGGCTAGATCGTTTTGAGCGCGGGCACATGACCGATGAAAAAGGTCAAGGTGCTCAACCAAATCTGCATTGAATTACATCACATGATAATTAACCATCCACTACTTGGCCCTCGCGATGCAGCAGAGTTTGTATACCTTGGCGATGCGTCATTGATAAACCGTCCAGATGCTAGTGGGGACAATGCAGCGCAGACCTTTTATCAATATCTTTACCTGCGCGATAACCCCGCAGGCGAGCACAAAGAGCTGTGGTATCACGAACAAGGTGATCGTTCATGGTTGGTTGTGACACGAAACACGCTGACTCATGAGATTAGCAATGTAGAAATGGCACGCGATGTTGCACGAGCCGCTGGAGGTTCGACATGACTCAAACCAACCGTATCGATGGTGGCTTGATTAATCGCAACCAGTCTTATTCGTTTAAGTTTAATAACGAAACTATGCACGGCTACGGTGGCGACACCCTCGCCTCTGCATTGATAGCAAACGGTATTAAATTAGTTGGCCGATCATTTAAATACCATCGCCCTAGAGGCATCATGTCGGCAGGCGCGGAAGAAGCCAATGCAATGGTTCAGCTACGTACTGGCGCTTATACCGAACCCAACACTCGCGCTACAGTAGCAGAATTATTTGACGGTTTAGAAGCTAAAAGTCAAAACCATCGCGGCCCACTCGGTTTTGATGTCATGGCCGCCAACGATTATCTATCACCTTTTTTAAGTGCAGGCTTTTACTACAAAACTTTTATGTGGCCAAAAGCCTTTTGGGAAAAGTTCTACGAGCCCGTTATTAGAGCATCGGCAGGCTTGGGCGCGCTCTCCGGTCAGGACGATCCTGACCAATACGACAAAGGTTTTCTGCATTGCGACTTATTAATCATTGGCGCAGGCCCCAGCGGCCTAGCGGCAGCGCTTGCTGCAGGTCGCGCTGGAGCAAGAGTCATATTAGCTGACGAAGACTTCGTGATGGGTGGCCGCCTTAACTACGAAACTCACACCGTTGAAGATAGGCAAGGATCCACTTGGGCTGAAGTTGCCACAGCAGAGCTATATCAAATGGAGAACGTGCGGATGATGACACGCACCACTGTTTATGGCTCATACGATCACGGCATTTTTGGCGCACTCGAGCGTTGCACGGACCACCTATTTGACGGCAGTGGTAAACCACGCCAAATTTTATGGCGTATTTACAGCAAACAATCGCTACTTTGTGCAGGCTCTACCGAACGTAGCATTGCATTTGGCAATAACGATCGGCCCGGTATCATGTTGGCAGGAGCTGTACGCGGTTATGTCAATCGTTACGGCGTAACTCCTGGTAAGCGTGTTTCTATTTTTACCAACAATGATGACGGTTGGCGCACGGCCATTGATCTCAAAGCTAAGGGGCTAGACGTAACGGCTGTTATCGATACACGCAGCATTCCAGTACCCTACAACGTGCCCAACACAGCCACTGTTATGGGTTGCCGCGTTATCGATACTGCCGGTAGAAAAGGTGTACACACCCTTATGCTGTCGAGCGGACAAACGATTAAAACCGATTGCTTAGCAGTATCAGGGGGCTGGAGCCCTAATGTTCACTTAACTTGCCATCAGCGTGGCCGCCCCACTTGGGATAAAAAACAAGCGTGCTTTGTACCGGGAGGTGAGTTACCCGTAGGAATGTCCGTCGCAGGGGCTGCCAACGGCAATATGACACTGCAATCTGCACTAAGCGCAGGGCACGATGGCGCTAATGCAATTCTCAACTCATTAGGCATAAACCCTACCAATACCAGTGCGCCCAGAGCTAGCGAAGAATCAAGCAACATCACAGCCTTTTGGCACGTTGCCGAATCTAAATCACGAGCCTGGGTGGATTTACAAAACGATGTCACAACGAAAGATATTGGCCAGTCGTTTAGAGAAGGTTTTAAATCAGTTGAACACTTAAAACGTTACACCACATTGGGCATGGCAACGGACCAAGGCAAAACCGCCAATGTTCTAGGCCTTGCGATAATGGCTGAATACAGTGGTAATACCATTGAGCAAACAGGCACGACCATCTTTCGCCCTCCTTATACACCAATACCAATGGGTGCACTTGCTGGACGCGCACGCGGCAAGGACTTCCGACCATTCCGTTTAACGCCGAGCCATAAGTTTGCTGAGGAACGAAATGCAGCCTTTGTGGAAACCGGTATGTGGTTACGCGCTCAGTGGTATCCAATCGCAGGTGAAACACATTGGCGTGAAAGTTGTGATCGCGAAGTTAGAGCAACGCGTGAATCTGTTGGTGTATGCGATGTAACAACATTAGGCAAAATTGACATACAAGGGCGCGATGCAGCTGCATTCTTAGACCGCGTTTATGCCAACACATTCGGTACGCTAGCGGTAGGCAAAGTACGTTACGGCCTCATGCTACGCGAGGATGGCATCGTAATGGACGATGGCACAACTGCGCGAATGGGCGAACATCACTTCGTAATGACCACCACTACAGCAAATGCAGTATCAGTGTTTCGCCATATGGAGTTCTGCCGCCAGTGCTTGTGGCCCGATATGGATGTGCATCTCATCTCCGCCACTGAACAATGGGCGCAGTACGCGGTTGCCGGCCCAAATTCTCGCAAAACGCTGCAAAACCTAGTCGATAAAGAATTCGATATTAGCAACGACGCATTCCCATTTATGGCATGTGGCGAAATCACTGTTGCTGGTGGTATACCTGCTCGGCTTTTCCGTATCTCGTTTTCTGGCGAACTGGCGTACGAAATTGCTGTTCCCACCCGCTATGGCGATTCAATGATTCGAGCGCTAATGCAAGCTGGCAAGGAATACAACATCACCCCCTACGGTACCGAAGCGCTCGGCGTAATGCGTATTGAAAAAGGTCACGCAGCGGGTAACGAGCTATGCGGCACCACTACGGCCGCTAACTTGGGCTTGGGCATGATGGTGTCTAAAAAGAAAGACTGCATCGGCAATGTCTTATCTCAACGCGAAGGGCTCAATCCCGATAAGCCATTACAACTAGTCGGCTTTAAACCCGTAGACGCTGACATAAGCTTAAGTGCCGGCGCGCACTTTGTAAGCAAAGGACGCGAAGTAAATATGGCTAATGACGAAGGGTGGATGACCTCCGTTGCTTACTCGCCTATCCTTAACTGCTCGATAGGTCTGGGTCTTATCGCAGATGGTAAAAACCGTATGGGCGAAGTCGTCACTGCTGCCAACCCGCTAAAGCAAAGCAACATTGATGTTGAGATCGTCTCAGCGCACTTCGTGGATCCTGACGGAGATCGCTTACGTGTCTAACTTTAATTTTGTACCTCAGCCGGTATTAGGCGATTTTAAGCACGAGTCTAAAGGTGTTTCGATTGTTGAGCAAACCAAGCTTGCGATTGTCTCGGTTGCTTGTCCCAACGATGGCGATGAGGCACTAGTGGCTAGTGTTCAAAATGCGTTTGCATGCTCACTACCTGATGTTTCCAGCGTTGAGGTATCTAACAGCGGCCCATACAACGGTAATGTGCGCTGGCTTGGCTTGCAACCTCAACAGTGGTTTGTACTGTTTGAACAAAGCGCCGAACAAAGTGCCCCACTAACCGTAATAAAGGATCAACTAGGCGATACAGCCTACTGCACTGATCAATCCGACAGCTGGGTTTCGCTGGAGGTTTCTGGTCCGTTGGCAATTAACGCATTAGAGCGTATTTGCCCGATTGATTTGCATCTAGCTGTATTTCCAGTAGGCACCGTGGCTAGAACCAGCATGGAACACTTAAGTGTGATCATTACACGCACAGGCGAAGATCAATTTTTAATGATGTCAGCGGCCTCATCGGCTGATTCGTTTCTACATGCGATAACACAATCGGTTAGAAACATAACCGCCTAATCAAACTTACAGGACACTTATAAAGTGGTAACTGAATCTGCAAAACCTGGCGTCTGGAAATCCGGAACCGGCCGAGGACGACGCACCCCAAAAGGACGCCAAGTCACCGACACTGCACTGACCGACATTCAAGCCTTGCTTGGCGATAAACCAAGGCAACGTGACTTGCTTATCGAATACCTGCACTTAATACAGGATCAATACAATCACTTGTCAGCGGATCATCTACGAGCCTTAGCTGAAGAGATGAAATTATCGCAAGCTGAAGTCTATGAAGTGGCTACCTTCTATGCTCACTTTGATGTTGTACGCGAAGACGAAACACCTCCACCTGAGCTTACCATTCGAGTATGTGACTCACTTAGTTGTGAACTAGCAGGTGCGCAGACGTTGCTAACCGCATTGCAAGGCGATTACAAAGACGGCTCTGTGCGAGTTGTACGTGCACCATGTATGGGACGCTGTGACACAGCACCAACTGCTGAGCTTGGTCACTACCATGTTGATTATGCAACGCCAGAAAAAATAGCTACCGCCGTCGAAACTAAACAAACGCACGCAATTATTCCGGAGTATCAATCACTTGCCGCTTATCAAAAATCAGGTGGGTATCTTGGATTGAAGTCGATGCGTGAAGGGAAGAAATCACCCGATCAAGTACAAGAGAGCATTAATGATTCTGGTCTACGTGGTTTAGGTGGTGCAGGCTTCCCTGCTGGAAAAAAATGGTCGTTTGTACGCGCCGAAAAAGGCCCACGTTATGTTGCGGTGAATGGCGACGAAGGCGAACCCGGTACATTTAAGGATCGCTATTACCTGGAACGCGAGCCACACCGATTTCTCGATGGCTTGTTGATTGCCGCCTGGGCCATTGAAGCAGAAAGAGCTTACATCTATATGCGCGACGAGTACCCAGCTGTACTGCATATCCTCGCAGCTGAAATCAAAGCACTTGAAGAAGCCGGATTGACTGAACCTGGATACATCGAATTACGTCGTGGAGCCGGTGCTTATATCTGCGGCGAAGAGTCCGCCATGATTGAGTCGCTCGAAGGGAAACGCGGATTGCCTCGCCATCGTCCACCTTATGTGGCACAAGTGGGTTTGTTTAATTCACCGACGCTTGTCCATAACATTGAAACCTTGTATTGGATCGCAAGAGTGGTAGCTGATGGCCCCGAAGTGCTCAATAGCACCGAGCTTAATGGCCGAGTTGGCCTACGCAGCTATTCTGTATCTGGACGCGTTAAAGAACCCGGTGTAAAGCTATTACCTTCCGGATCAACGATCGCCGACATCATAAAAGCCAGTGGCGGCATGCTCGATGGCCACATATTCAAAGCCTATCAACCTGGTGGCCCGTCATCAGGCATATTGCCCGCTACGATGAACGACGTCCCCTTAGACTTCGACACACTACAACCACTCGGTACCTTTATTGGTTCAGCTGCCGTCGTTGTGTTATCCGATCAAGATAGCGCAAAAGATGCAGCACTCAATATGCTTCGCTTCTTTGAAGATGAAAGCTGCGGCCAATGTACTCCTTGCCGAGTCGGTTGTGAAAAGGCAGTTAAATTAATGCAAGCCCCTACATGGAATACAGAACTGCTTGAAGAGCTTTGCCAAACCATGGGCGACGCCTCCATCTGCGGCTTAGGCCAAGCAGCGCCAAACCCAATACGCCTTGTTATTGAACACTTCCCTAGTGAAGTTGGAAAGGAGATAAGCTCATGAGTGATACCGTCACTTTTACACTCGATGGCAAAAGCGTCACAGCAAATGCCGACGAAACACTATGGGAAATCTCAAAGCGCGAAGGCACACGCCTACCCCATCTATGCCATGCCGATTCACCCGGCTATTTACCTGACGGAAACTGCCGTGCCTGCATGGTAGAAATCGATGGCGAACGTACCTTAGCAGCATCTTGTATAAGAACGGCAAGCGAAGGCATGGTCGTTAACACACAATCCGATCGAGCAGTCACATCGCGCAAAGTCGTCATGGAGTTACTCGTTGCCGACCAGCCCGAACGCAACGACGCGCATGATAAGTCATCGCACATGTGGTCGATGGCTTCAGAACAAGGTGTCAACAGTAGTCGATTCCCATCTAAAGAACCAGAAATCGTACCGCTATTGGATAACTCGCACGTAGCAATGAGCGTAAATCTTGACGCCTGCATCCATTGCAACTTATGCGTACGTGCTTGTCGTGATGTGCAGGTCAACGATGTTATCGGCATGTCCGGTCGAGGCAAAAATGCGCGTATAACGTTTGATATGGCAGATCCGATGGGAACAAGCACATGCGTTGCCTGTGGAGAATGTGTCCAAGCTTGTCCAACTGGCGCACTCATGCCTAGCACGGCAGTCAACGAACAACAAATCGGCGACAGCCTCGATTTTGATAGAGAAGTAAAATCGGTGTGCCCATATTGTGGTGTGGGTTGCCAACTCAGTTTCAAAGTTAAAGATGAAAAAATCGTATGGGTTGATGGTGTTGATGGCCCCGCTAACGAGCAACGCCTGTGTGTTAAAGGTCGCTTCGGTTTTGATTACATTGCTCACCCCCACCGCTTGAAAAAACCACTGATCCGGCGCGATGACGCTCCAGCAAAAGGCCTGAATGTTGATCCAGCTAATTTAAGCGACTTTTTCCGCGAAGCCACTTGGGATGAAGCTCTTGATGCGGCTGCAGCTGGTTTTAAAACACTTAAAGAAAGCGATGGTGGTGAAACAGTTGCTGGTTTTGGTTCAGCAAAATGTTCTAACGAAGAGGCCTATCTATTTCAAAAATTTATCCGAACAGGGTTTGGCCATAATAACGTTGACCACTGCACCCGCTTGTGTCACGCCTCATCGGTTGCGGCGCTACTTGAAAACGTTGGTTCGGGTGCGGTAACAGCGACATTCAATGAAATTGAAAATTCGGACTGCGCGATAGTCATCGGTGCAAATCCTGTCGAAAACCACCCAGTTGCGGCGACCTACTTTAAGCAGTTTGTAAAACGCGGCGGCACACTTATTGTGATGGACCCGCGCGGCATGGGCCTGGCTCGTCATGCTAAATTTAATTTAAAGTTCAAGCCTGGCGCTGACGTAGCAATGCTTAACGCCATCATGTACACCATCGTTAACGAAAAGCTATACGACGACGAATATATCGCATCGTTTACTGAAGGTTGGGATGAATTTAAAGATCACTTAGCCAATTTCACACCTGAACGAATGGCTGATCATTGCGGCATCGATGCCAACACGCTAAAAGAAGTGGCTCGAGCATTTGCAACCGCCAAGGCCGGAATGATTTTCTGGGGTATGGGTATCTCACAACACATACACGGCACGGACAACTCTCGTTGCTTGATTTCGCTTGCACTAATGTGTGGTCATGTCGGTAAATCCGGTGCAGGCCTACACCCACTGCGTGGTCAGAACAATGTACAAGGCGCATCTGATGCTGGTTTGGTACCAATGTTCTTGCCCGACTATCAAAGCGTCACTGACGATGGCGTGCGCTCAGCGTTTAACGACATCTGGGGCACTGAAGATTTCTCATCTCAAAAAGGATTGACCGTTGTCGAAATTATGGATGCAATCCACGCCGACAAAATCAAGGGAATGTACATCTTGGGCGAAAACCCTGCGATGTCAGATCCAGATGTGGAACACGCAAGAGACGCTATCGCCAAACTACAACACTTAGTGGTACAAGATATTTTCCTAACTGAAACAGCAAACTACGCTGACGTGATCTTGCCAGCAGCAGCTTGGCCCGAAAAAACCGGCACTGTGACTAACACCAACCGTCAGGTACAGATGGG
>CALGND010000084.1 GCA_937958675.1 uncultured Granulosicoccaceae bacterium | reverse complement strand
AGCTTTCATGGTGCGTTCCCACTCATCTCTTAGCTGTTCGCCTCGCCCAGAAAAATCCTCATTATGTACTTGGCTTGATGCCATTCGGTCCAGTCTAAAGTGGCGTATGGCTTGCCTTAGCTCGCACCAGCTGACGAGCATGGTGTTATCAGAATAGTAAATTAGCACAAGCGGCCAGATAACTCGGTAGGTAACATTGCCATTACTGTCGGTGTAGCTGATTGATATCTTTTGTTCTGCGCGTATGGCTGAACGCATCATGCCTGGATCTGCACCCACTGATTCCGCTGTGCCATAGCTTGATGTCAGAAGGTGTTTTGACTCATTGGTGGCGGGGTTGAGTTTGCGCATCGCAGTTTCGGCGGCTTTCCATAAACCGGCGTCGCCTGTGCGCGCAATCAGGCTCAAGCCAACGGTTAAAGCCTCTGCCTCCTCTGAGTTGAAATTTAATGGCGGTAGATCGTAGCCTGATTGCATGACATAGCCAATGCCGGGCTCGCCGATAATGGGCGTACGCAGGCCTTGCAAGGTAGCGATATCTCGGTAGATAGTGCGTACCGACACTTCAAGAGTTTCTGCCATATCGCGTGCCAGTAACGGCTTGTTGGCTGCCCTTAGCAGTTGAATAATTTCAAAAAACCGAACTGTTTTAGACATAGTTAGATAAACGTTGCTTGGCTGTATCGCTGCTGACACGCAGTTGTCAGTAGCATAAGCGTACGCTGTGCCCTTTAGGGTGGTCTGTGCTCACAGAGTGTAACGTATCAGCTGTTATAGAGAATTGATATTGAACTTAACGACTAAATCGCCTCGTGTGGCAGGCGTAGTGTTGGTGGTTGTTTCTGCATTGGTGTTTAGCTCTGCTGGAATATTTACCAATGGCGTGTCCAGCACAGCATGGAGCATTATATTCTGGCGAGGCTTGGCAGCAGCTGGCTTTACCTTAGTGTATTTATTATTGCGCGGCATGTTAGCGCGAGAACTGTCGGCATTTGGTGTTCATGCGCTGTTTATTAGTGTGATGATGGCTGCGGGTACCATGGCATTTATTCCAGCGTTTAAGCTGAGCAGCGTTGCCAATGTTGCCATCGTCTATTCGGCATCGCCATTGATTGCCGCGTTGATGTCTTGGTTTTTTATTGGTGAGAAGCCCAGTAGAACGGTCACTATTGCCAGTTGCGTCGCGTTTGTTGGGATGACGCTCGTGTTCTACTCATCTGCTAGTACTGGTGGTGGCCTAGGGGAGCTACTCGCTTTGTTTATGACCATCATGATGGCAGGCACCATGGTGGCGTATCGCAAATGGCCCGAAACCACGGCCGCCTTGCCTGCTGTGGTTTCGTCACTGCTGTTATTACCAGTGGCGTTGCTATTCGGTAGCCCTTTGCAAGCCGCCTCGCAAGAGCTACCCATATTATTAATATTTGGTTTGGTGTTCGCTGTTGCGTCCGTCACCTTGTCAGAAGGTGCCAGGCGCTTACCATCAGCCGAAACGGCGCTGTTGTCTTTGCTAGAAACCCCTTTGGCACCTGTGTTGGCGTATCTAATATTGCAAGAAGTACCGTCTTGGCACGTACTGTTGGGTGGTACTGTAATATTGATGGCAGTTGTCTGGTCACAGCGTCAACACATTTGAACAACGTGCATTTGCTAATTTATTGGTGCATGTGGATAGGGGGTATAAAGTGATTTCAATTAGAGATTATAAGCAAAGCGATGCAGAAGCATTGTGGTCACTGTTTTTCCATACTATTCGTACAATAAACGTCCGTGATTATTCTCAAGCGCAAGTAGAAGCCTGGGCGTCAGATGAATACAATCCACAATATTGGGAAAAGCGAATGAAAGGCTTAGCGCCGTTCGTGGCACAAATCAACGAGGCCATTGTCGGCTACACCGATCTACAAAGCGACGGGTTGATTGATCATTTTTTCTGCCACCATGAATACCAAGGCCAAGGAGTGGGTCGGGCACTAATGAATCATGTGCTAACGGTAGGCAGGGCACGCCGCATCCACCGATACTATTCAGAAGTCAGCATCACTGCTCGCCCATTTTATGAACACATGGGTTTTAGTGTTGTTGATGAAAAAGTAGAAGAGATGGATGGGGAGAGGCTTAGGTACTACGTAATGGAGAGGTTTAGTTAAATGATAACTGGCCTTAATCACATTACACTAGCGGTTAGTGACTTATCACTTTCGTTAAAATTCTATGTCGATTTACTCGGTTTCAAGCCGCATGCTCGGTGGGATGCTGGTGCCTATTTGAGCTCTGGTGATTTATGGCTGTGTCTTACACTAGATAAAGTCTATCCATCAACTGACTATAGCCATATCGCGTTCAATGTGCCTAGTGAAGCGTATGCTCAGGTAGTGAACTCCTTAACAGAGGCGGGCGTGCAGGTTTGGAAGCAGAACAAGAGCGAAGGCAACTCGCTATACTTTTTGGATCCGGATAAACATAAATTAGAAGTGCATGATGGTGACCTAAGCTCGCGATTACAGGCTGTTGATTTAGAGCCGTATTCGGGTTGGGTTCGTTTGGATTAGATATCAAGAATCTTCAATTAGGATCTAATATAAAATACACTTGGTACTGAGCTACCTATTGTGTCAGCCCTCGCATCAGAGTCAATAGGCATTACTTTGCCGGAAGCTTGCCAACGAATTTCATCGCGAATTTGATCCAGCTCTTTAATTGCGTTTTATTGCAGTCTGTTTCGTTTACAAAAATAAACCCGGACATGGTGCGACCGCCTTGTGCCATTGGCATAGCTCCCGTTCGCTGTAGCGCTTCTTCATGATTATCTTTGCCGACTCTAAACATGAAGCGGCCAATGCCTGTTTCTTTATGTCGGTCGGCGCCGCCTAGCATATTGCCTTGATACATAAAACACACGCCACCCATCATGCGTTTTTCTTCGATTGAGTTGGTGCTTTCTAGCGCGTCACGAAATCGTTGTGTGAGCTTTTCATCGTAGGCCATTGGTAGGCTCCGATTAACTTGTGTGGAACAGCTTAACGTTTTCTTGAGAGCTTAGGGAATAAGGCTCCAGTGCGTGTGCGGTATTCATGGTAGCTTGGGTATGCAATTTGGAGCAGCGATTCCTCACGTTGAATTTTCAGTGTTAACACTACGAGCAATACAGCCCACAGTGCAACATTGATCGCTGAGACATTGAGTAATAACATACCTGCGCAGCCCAACAGTACCGCGGTATACATTGGATGCCGTATAAATTTATAGGGTCCACTAGTGATCAGTTCGCCTTCTTCGACGGGCTCTGGCATAACAGATAGGTTGCTTAGCCGAAGCGTTAATAGCGCCGCTACAGCCAACGCACAGGCACAAATGATAAGCAATATCGCCGGTAAAAAAGCGATGCTTGGTTTAGCGGGCAGGGCGCGAGTACATATTAGTACTATGAGTATCATCTGAGCGGCAACTAGCGCCGTGCTATATAGCTTATTATTTGTCATAGGCATATTCTACAATGACGGGCGTGCTATCGCTTAATGCGATACAGTTCTATAAGCGTGAGATCGACGAGTGCGCTCTGCGTTATGATACTGCTGTTCCATCAACAATGAAAACCCACTATGAGCGATTTACCAAACTGCCCCGAATGTGGGTCTGCCCTGACCTACCCAGATGGAATATTGCTGATGTGCCCAGAATGCGCTCATGAATGGTCCGCTAACGATATTGATGCTGATACAGAAGAAAATACGCTTGTCACAGACGCCAATGGCACTCGCTTGGAAACGGGCGATACCATCACAGTAATCAAAGATCTAAAGGTCAAAGGCTCGTCTTCGGTGGTGAAAGTAGGTACACGAGTCAAGAACATTCGCTTGGTTGAAGGTGACCATGATATTGATTGCAAGATCGATGGAATTGGTGCTATGAAGCTTAAATCGCAATTTGTTAAAAAGGTGATATAGGCAGCATTAAAACAGCTCAAGTTTCGCCAATTTTAAGTTCGATAGTAACTTGTGAAATCGACCACATGACTTCAGTGATCAACACTGCATTTAACCCCTCTTTTTCTATAGCTTAGGTGCGTACGGTAGATAACTATTAGAGTGGATTAACCTAGAAAAAAGATCTTGTTCCTGCCGTATTTCCATAAGGTATTGAAGGTGCTAATAGCCTTAGCCACTGTGCTTGGGCCGACTGCCGCTTGGGCGGGGCCATGGTGGGATTGTGATTGGCACTACCGTACTGAGATCACAGTGAGCTCGACTGCGTCAGCTAGCGATCGTGTAGTGAGCGTCAATCTGAACAGTGCGAATTTCAATGCGGGCTATGCGTTAACGTCAGATGGCGCTGACTTACGCGTATTGGATACTAACAACAGTACCTTACTGGATTATGAGCTGCAAAGTTGGGACGCAACAGCGGATTCAGCTTCGCTGAACATACGAATACCGAGCCTTTCGGCAAACACGCCCAAAACAATTTTTTTGTATTACGGTAATACCATCGTTAGCACAGGCGAAAGCGCAGTACCTAGTAATGCCAATCCGAATTCAACATACGCCAACTCAGGTTGGCGGTACCATACTAGAAACTCTACGTTAAATCCGAGCAACGAAGCAGAGGCTCGAAGTGAATTCGAAAACGCCTCCGACTTGCCAGGTTATGGTTGCGCGGTGCTCCCTGAGGTTCTGGGTCACAATAATCAATCGACGTTTGGTGGTAGTAGAAATAATTATGGCCTATATGCAGAAACACACTTTGAAGTGACAACGCCTGGTGTTTGGAATTTTAGGTCGGCAGTGGATTATGGTCGTGGCGGCGCGTTTTACATAGATGGCCAGCCGTTGACCGAACGTTGGAACGAAGATTTGTGGTGGGCCCGCAACTACAATCATCCAGATGTACTAACCGGCTCGATTAATCTGAGTGCTGGTTTCCATCATTTTGAAACACTCGGGTATGAGGGATGTTGCGATGGTCCTGTGTCGGTTCAGTATCAAACACCCGGTAGCAATGTGTGGAGAGAATTAAGCAGTACAAATATTAATGTTCGTACAGCGGGCTGTCCAGTTGGGGCGCAAAGCTTTCAGTACGTAAAAACTGACTCGCCCAATCGATTTGCGGGTCAGGCATTTTTGGATAATGGCGATAGCGGTATCGCTCACAACTCATCGCGCGAAGGTAATGAAGCGGGTATTGCGGGTGTTAGTGTTACCGTAGAGGTGCTTAATGGTAGTACAAGCGATACGGTGATTACCGATTCAAATGGAGCTTGGGACGCCTGTTTTTTTGAGGATGCGGTGGGTAATGATGTTCAAGTATCAATGCCAATTCCGGCAGATCATTACAGCGTTTCAGAAAGTATATCCGTAGCCAACAGCGATTTGCCGCTAAATGCAACGCTACGTTTCCCGGTGATTGGAAATAATAACTATTTAGATCTTACGACTGGCTTTATTACACAACCCACGCTGGATTCCAACAACGCCATCGAAGTTGGAGCTGGTTTGAGTGGTTTGCTACCACATCGTTACACGCCTAGTAGCGATGCCGATGTGAGTTTTCAAGTATCGCAATTGCAGCACCAACAGTCTGGCGTATACAGCTACTCAGTGTTCGAAGATCTTGATTGCAACGGCGATGTAGATAGCCCAGCGGTGCCGTTAAGCAATCCTGTAGCCGCTCAAATAGGGCAGGATATTTGTTTGGTAATTAAAGTGGAAGGTACAGCTGGTGTTGTTCCTTCCTCGTTACTTGAGCTGCGGCTTGATTCTGAATCTGATTTCAGCGGTGTTGCGCAATCTCACAGTAACACCAACACCGACATGGTGACGGGTATTGAGCCGGTTCCTTTGGTAGTCACAAAATCGGTATGTAATGTAACCGAAGATACCTGCGATCTTGTCAATGGTGCAGGCTTTTTAACGATTAATGACGGCAAGCCAGAAGATGAGCTTATTTATCGCGTGCAGTTTTCATCGTTGGTGAGCACACTCTACAACGTTGCTGTGTATGACAATGTACCCGCTAATACCAAGCTTAAACCCTCTAGCATATCAGTGGTATCACAGCCTGCTGGTATGAACTGCACCATAGTCGAGCCGATTGATCAAACGCAATCTAATTTTACGGGCACGCTTAAATGGGAATGTACTGGCCAAGTCGACCCGTCACAAAGTGGCGTCGTCGCTTTCTCTGTACTCATCGACTAATCTCTTCTTATACGTATGAGTGCAGCGTACTCATCGATTAAGCAATAACGCTTACCCAAATGACGCAGCCGCTTTGCACATATTGCCAAGTTTTGCCAATGCTAGTTCGCGACCCAACAATCCCAAACCGCAATCCGGCGCTGCAATAAGCCGATCTTGATCAATATGTTCAAGTGCCGCAGATAGTCGTTGTTGGATCGTTTCAACTGATTCGACTTCGCTTTTAGCTATTGCCACTACGCCAAATATGACTATTGTATTTTTGATTTGATCAAGCAGTGCCAAGTCGTTAGGCCGATGTGCATCCTCAAATGACACGGCATCGATTTTGGCGTAGTCGATCGCTTCAGCCAGTTGCATGTAGGCATCTTGATCGGCTTTTGGATAATTTGGATGATCGAGCCTGTCGGGATAACCGCAGCACATATGCGCGGTGCGTGTGACTGTTTTTGGGCAACCATGAAACGCACGTTCTAAGTTTTCGAATCCGTATTCCAAAGCATCCGCGGGACGCCGGGCAAATAGGGGTTCGTCGATTTGAATATTAGTGCAGCCTGCATCAGCTAAGTCGCGTACCTCTTTGCTTAGGGCATCTGCGATATCAGCGCCAAGCTTTGCAAAGTCATGATAATAGGCATCAGCGTTAGTATCGGAAACCGTCATCGGCCCTGGCATGGTAATTTTGACTGGCCTGTCGGTGTACTGCTGTGCACGCTTCCATTCCTTGACCATAAACGCCTGTTTGGCTGAGATGGGCCCAACAATGGTGGGTAGCTCCGCAGAGTAGGTACCGCCGCGTAGCTCCTTGCTGGTTAAGTTATCAAAGTCGAACCCATTTAAATGGCGGCAGTGATAATGAACATAGTTTTCGCGAGGTATCTCGCCATCGGTGGGTATATCGATACCTGCACCCACTTGATCGTCAACCGCTTCTTTCACTCCACGGCTGATAGTGGCTTCAGCATCATCGCCTAATGCTGCCATGGCGGCTTTCCATAGTTTGGTTGGGTCGGAAGTGTCAGGCCCGGCGGGTACGTTAAACCAATCAGGTAAGCTAACAAAATCTGGTTTTGGGTAAGCGCCGATACAGGTCGTTTTAATTGCCATGATATTCCTCTACTAAAATGCAACTCAAGCTGGCGGTAGCCGTTGCTACTTAGGCGCTAGATTGTCTGTTTCAAAGATATTGTTGAAGTTCTCGGTGCCGGTTCTTGGCGTATCGCTCTCGCTTTCAGGCTCAGCCTCAGTTTCGGTAGGCTGCAAATTATCCGTACTAAAAAGGTTGTTGAAATTCTCGGTGCCCGTGCGCGGTGTTTCAACCTTACTTTCTGGCTCTTGTTCGGTCGGCGCAAGATTGTCAGTACTAAAGATGTTGTTAAAATTCTCAGTGCCGGTGCGATTCTCTTTTTCGATGGTTTGTTTGTCTCGCGCCTCTTGTTGCTCAGTTGCCGCCGCTTCACGCTTTGCCTTGTTGCGCTCACGCAGTGCTTTAATGCGCTCTTGGGTGCTGCGTTGCTTTTCTTCTTTTACAATAACCTTGCATTCCTCAACGCCCATAGTGCCTGCCATAAATGCTGTGCCAGCACCGGCGACAACCACCAGGAAAATCATAATAAATGCAGGGTCGATATACCAAGGCTTTTGCCTGCTAACGCTAGCACGCTTGCCAGTAGCTACATCGGCAGCCATTTTGGAACGTGCAATCTCACGTCTTTTTACGACTTCGTGAATAGCCGCACCTATCAGCGTGATTACAACGATAACAACGGCTAGCGCACTGATCGATGGATCAATGCCGTAGCGCACTTTGCTGGCTAACACGGTGGTTAAAGTGCTGGTTTTAACGGCAGTGAATACGGTGGTGTTGTAATTTTCGAATGAGGCCAGAAATGCTAGCACTGAGGCAGAAGCAATAGCCGGCATTAGAAAGGGCAACAGAATTTTTTTAAAGCTCTGCCAATGAGTAGCACCCAAATCGAGCGCAGCTTCTTCTTGGACCGTTTCAAAGCGCTGTAAACGAGAGATAAACACCAACATGGTGTAGGCCGAGATAAAGGTAGATTGGCCAATGATAGTGAGAAAGAAGCCATCATAAAAAATGGATTCTCTGGAGGCGCCAAACATCGTACCAACGCGGTCCCAAAACAGCAGTGTAGAAATACCCAGCACAACACCAGGTACTAAAATAGGCGAAATTACGATGGTGTAGTACCAAGGGCGTACACGGTCATTAACTTGCGTAAGCATTAAAGCGCCAGCCAAGCCGATGGGCACTGACAAGCCAACAACACCAAGGCCAATAAATAAGCTGTTTTTTAAGCCGGTCAGCAAGCGGTTGTCTTGAGCCAAAACCGAAAACCACTCGACGGTAAAACATTCCCAAGGTGATACGCGCGGAAACGCGGAGCTATTAAATGCGGTCAGGGCCATGATAATCAGTGGGCCAAACAGGTAGGCGAAAAAGCCTAATACAAAAAATAGTACAAACCCTTGGCGGATACGATCTGACGTCACCGCGCAATCTCTCCAAGTTTGACTTTGAATATGCGCATCATCAATAGCACAAAGATAATGCAGGCAATAAGCAGCACAAGTGCGTAAGCGGAGCCGCGCGCCCAGTTGGCTGAGTTGTTAAAGGCTTTGTATATGATTTGCGTAAACCAAAGGCTGCTTGGGCCACCTAACACTTGGGGAGCAGCCAAAGCACCAGCAGTAAGCATAAACACCATTGTGCAGCCCGAGCTAATACCAGGCTTTGCATGTGGCAGCACAATACGCCAATGAATTCGCCACCACGGTGAGCCCATGTCACGCGCTGCTTCTATTTGGTTTTTGTCCAGGCTCTCTACCGCGTTGTAGATAGGGAAGATCATCAATAGTATGTAGGCGTAACTCAGGCCGCTATACAAAGCGACATTTTCGCGAACAAAGTCGTAGGGTTGATCAAGAATGCCTAAGCCTACTAATACGTTGTTGATTACACCGCCGCTGCCAAACAAAAGTTTAAACGCGAAGGCACGCAAAATTTCGTTAACCCAAAACGGAATGATTAACGACATGACCATTAGGCGTCCCCAACCACCTTTGGCTACGTGTGCCAAATAGTAGGCCACTGGGTAACACAAACACAGGTCGATAAAGGTCACAAACATTGCCGCCAGAATCGTGCGACCAAATACACTGAGATCAATGGTGTTGAAGTGCTCAGATGATTGAGTACTGCCGTAGAGCAGATACCGGTAGTGTTCGAACGTGTAGACGTGTTCTTCGCCGTACCATTTTGGTGGTGGTACGTTTGCGCGAAACGAAAAATCCACCATGTATAGCTGTGGCAGGACAATCATTAGTGTCATCCACAGTAACACTGCAGCCAGCAGAAACATGCCAAGCCCAATGCCATTGCGTGTGAAGTATTCTGCCCAGTACTTAGTCATGGCTTTTATTTACCGGTAACTATTCGGCAGCAAGTTGGCCAGCAGGTAAAGCCACTGCTGATACATCACTAAAACCTAGCTGCACAGTGTCGCCAGCCTTATGTGCTGATGAGCGACCATCGTTTATGCTGGAACGCGTTATCAAAGGGCCACCGTTAGGTAGCTGTACATGCAGCTGCCAGAGGTTACCCTCAAATTCGGTTCTAACAACATCACCACTAATCTGATTGGCAGTATTGGTGGTGGTATCTTGCATTGATTCGGGTCGAACAAACACCATGGCATCATCGCCAACGGATAATTGTTCTTGGTTGTTGCGTTTTACTGTTCGTGCCCGAAAATCACCAAAGGGTGTGTCGACAACAGCAAGGCCCTGATCGATACGGCTGACTTTGCCACTAAATACATTGTTCTCACCAACAAACGATGCAACGAATGCGGTTTCAGGGGAGTCGTAAATACTGGTGCCATCGGCAACTTGTTCGATAACACCTTCGCGCATAACGGCTACATTGTCACTCATGGTTAGCGCTTCGCCCTGATCGTGAGTGATATAGATAAACGTGATGCCCACCCGTTGTTGTATTGCACGTAGCTCGGTACGCATATGTTGACGTAGTTTTAAATCAAGCGCTGAGAGAGGCTCATCGAGTAACAACACATCAGGCTCTGCTGCTAGTGCACGCGCAATGGCCACACGTTGTTTCTGGCCGCCAGAGAGTTCGGATACGCGCTTGTCACCTTGGCCCTCTAGCGCGATTAAATCGAGCAGCTCATCAGCGCGTTTACGGCGCTGCGGTTTAGAGACGCCTTTTACTTCCAGCGCAAAAGCAATGTTTTCCCACACGCTCATAAGTGGAAACAGAGCAAGGTTTTGAAATATCAGTGCAGTCGGCCTGCGATTAGGGCCAATGCCAGCCATGTCCTTTCCACCAATCAAGACACGGCCTTGGGATGGTGTTAAAAAGCCGGAGACTGCTCGTAGTAAAGTGGTTTTACCGCAGCCAGAGGGGCCGAGGAAACTAAAGAATTCGCCGTCATTGATATGGATGTTAGCTTCGCGGGCAGCGACAAAATCACCAAAGCGAATCCAAACATCTTCAAGCGTTACGTCTGCACTCATACACTATTTTATTCTGGCATCCCGCGCCCACGGCATATAGCCGGGGGCGGGGTAGCTGTGAGGGCTTATGCAGCCTGAAACTTATTCTCGTATTCAGTACGAACGTCTGCATACCATTGAGGTTCTGCAGGCCATGGGTTTAGGTTGGCCAAAGAATCGCCAGGGTAAGCTGAACCAAAGTTGGTTTTGTACTGGCTGCCAGCGAATTTGTCAGCGCCCAATACGGCTGAGTTGTAACCGTGTGAATCGATAGCAACACCTGCAGGCTCTGCGTTATAGCAAAACTTAACAAACTCATAAGCCTGTTCGCTATTTTCAGCAGCAGCAGATAGTGCCATGCCGTCAACCCAAGCCATAGCACCTTCTTTAGGCGCTTGGTATTTAACTGGCTCGCCCGCGGCTTGCAACGCTAGTGGTGGACCATCCCAGGTTTGACCAACAATGACACCGTCATTTAGTAAGCCGTTTTTCTGTGTGTCAGCATCATTCCACGTAAGCTTAAGGTTCTTTTTGTTTTCTACAGTAAATTTTAGAATTTGATCCCAAACTTTACGCATGGTTTCTTCGTCCTTGTAGGCCGCCCAAACTGAACCCGGATCCATTAGCCCTGCAGCTTCCATGTGTAGTCCCGCGCCAAGCATGCCTGAATGCACACGCATCATAGTTTTACCTGCGTTGGCTTCATCCCAAACATCACCGTAGCTTGGTACGCCACCTTCAGGCTCAAATAGATCAGTACGCCAGCCAATGCCTTCAGTACCCCAAATGTGCGGTAACCAATGTGAGCCTTTGTCAGCAAAATTCCATTCTGCCAAACCTACTTTGAGCATTGAAGGGTTAGCTTGATCAAGGTTTTCTATTTTGTCGTAGTCCCAAGCTTGTAGAAGCTCAAGCTCGCTCCACTGACCCGAGCGATTGTTGGTTGGCGAGCAAATATCAAAACTTGCACCCTTGGTGGCTTTCATCTGGTTGATAATTTCTTCGTTTGAACCAATGCCAGTGTGGTTGAGTTTGATGCCTGTGTCGGATTCAAAGCTTTCTTTCCACCCGTCTGGCAGGTAGTCAGACCACATGAGAACGTTTAGCTCGCCTGATGAGGCCAACACTTTTGGGCTGACAATCCATGGGCCAACTGCGGCCGCAGCAGCAACGCCTTTGACAAAATTTCGGCGGCTGTTATTTGGGGCAATTATTTTTTTAGACATTCTTTAGCTCTCCTCACATTAAGCGCCTGCAAGCAGGCAGGACATCAGATTAAAACGAATTACACTGATTTGCAAAAAATTAAGTACCGGGCCCGTTACTGGGGCGATGTTAGCTCTTTCGCTACTGGCTCCTGACGAATACTGGAAACGCTGTGTTGATACCGCCGCTGTTGGTTGTGTAGCCCTGAACCGTAAAACCCAGCCCCGATGGGCCGCTCCACGGTTGCTTGTCGCCACTGTTGCGATTGTTATAGGCGTGCACGATGATATCCAGCACTTCATCTCGCGATAGCTTGTCTGGAAAGAAGGATGAGAACTTACCCTTCCAGTTACCGCCATCATTGACCTCTATATTGGCGGTGTACACGCCAGCACGGTTGGGTTTGTCCTTAATTGAGACAACTCGGGCGTTGGCTGGATTCTGGCCATTTGGACGAGAATGGAAGCCAGTGGGCTTACCGCGCTTGTTAATTTCGCCATCAAAAATATGCCAAAGATTGATGTTTGGGTCAGTTTCTGACCACTTGTCTCCGCTGGACTGGCTATGCCCGCCGGATTGCTGGCTGCTGCTCGTTTGGCCGGTTTGGCCTATCCCGCCCGCGAGCTTGTTTAGATCAATGCCATATTGATTGAGACTGACGCCAAGGGCTGCCAAAATTGCGGCAACGATGGGGATATAACGCTTATATTTGTTCACGGTATGGATCCGAAAAATAGCCGAAAATAGTGTATCACTGAGTGCGATTCATCGTTCAGTGTGATGGCAGCCTCATTTTTGCGGCTATTCGTTCATTGGAAAATGGTAACAATTCAACCAGCTGGTAGCAAACGCCGGTAATATTACCCCTAAGGCGGTTTTATTTGGCTCGGGGCAGCATAATCGTCAAAACCAGCCAAGATACACCGGCCATAACAACTGCCTAGGAGGGCAATTTTGGGGTTCGACATCAGCATCAAACGTGTTTTATCAAGCTGCTTTGCAGTCTGGTTTGCTGTGGCGCAAGCCTTGTTCGGCGTGGCGCCTGCGTTTGCTCAGCAAACTGATGATGTCATCGATCTCGATCCGCCTCTGATTGAGCACGAGATTGTCGCTGAAGTAGAAAGCAATACACGGCAAACGTTCGTCGCGACAGTGGTTGATGATGATGAGCTCGAAAGTGTTCGATTGTTTTATCGATTCTCCGGCGAACCCACCTACAGTTCCGTTCTCATGAACCGAGTGTCCTACTCCTCTAGTTACATTGCGCAAATCAACACGGATCCAGATACGGCAACAACCATCGAATACTACATCCAGGCACGTGATCAAAGTGGTAATCGCACAGTGCGTGGCTATGCGTTTAACCCATTGATGCGCTCAATTATTGTTGAGGATGATGGCCTAGCAGCAGATGGTAGTAATAATAAGTTAAAGGATGCTGCAGTCTCTAAAGAGGCTAAACCGAAGAAAACCTTGTACATTGTTCTTGGCGTATTAGCACTCGGTGTGTTGGCAGGCCTTGCTAATGGTGGAAGCAGTAGCCCGGGTAACGATTGTGCAGATACCGGGTGCGTTCTAGACATCAACATTGACGTGCCGGTGGTAACAAATGAATAATAGCTTAGGTCACAATGTTTCAGGTGTGGCAGCTGCGGCAGCATTGCTCGCGCTTGTAGCGTGTGACAGCGGCGAATCTACAATTGCCTTTACTGTTGACACTGATGCGTCAACAGTATCATTGCAACCGCCCCCAAAATTGCAGACGAAAGCGGTTAATCAAAATGCGCTGTCACCCACCGTCATGGTTAATGGTCAGCCTGTGGATATGCTCCCAGGTAATGAGCCCAATGCTAGGTGGACGGGTAGCACGGTAGTACCGCCTGGCACCGATACCACGCTGACAGTAGAGTGGACAGAAGCCGTTGGCCCGATAGCGTTACCACTAGCATCATTTACTAGAGAGCTAGGTGTGATAAACAGCAACAGCAGTACAACGATTGGATCTGATCGATATCAGTTTGATATCCATGATGAAGACGGTGATGGGTTTAGTAATTTAAATGAACGTATAAACGATACAGATTTTGAAAATGCACTTGACCCGGGCACGCAAACAGCCACAGTCTTTATTAACCGAATTGATCCCATCAACGCACCGATAATCGATGGCTCTTGGGATACAAACATCTGGCCTGATGCTCAATTTCTGGATCGCAACCGGGAGCGCTTGAGTATTAATAATCTGATGGTTGATCAAGGTGCAACGCAGTTGGATCAAGAGCCAACTTACCGTTGGGGTGCTATGCACGATGGTGTCAATCTGTATGTCATGGTCTTTACGGAGAGCGTTAGAATAGGGCAAACGCCAACGTCAGATTCCCTGATGGCATATCAAGATGATGCAATTGATGTGTTCATTGATGGTGATAACAGCAAGGCTAGTAATTACGACGGCGTCAACGATCATCATATGATCATTCCGATATTTGAAAAAGATACGTTTATCCCCAGCAATAGTCGTAGCTTGGCTCGTCGAGATGTGAATGGTGATAACGCGCTACCTGTGCCTACTGGTGTTGAGTACGCGGCGTGTCATTGTAATGATTCGAGTATCGGTGAGTACACGCTAGAGATGAAGATCCCGCTTGCCGAGGTGGGAATCACTGTTGGTCAGCCATTTGGTATCGAAATCCAATATAACGACGACAAAGATGGTGACGAACGAGATGCCAAATGGGGTTGGTTTCATCCGTCTAAAACTCTTACAGGGCAAGATGTGGACTTCACTTGGCAGGATCCGAAATTTATGGGCACGGCTGAGCTAAGCAACTTCTAAATCGGATATAAAAAACCGAATAAAAAAAGGCGGCTCAAGGCCGCCTTTTTTGTGTCTTGCTGATCAGCTCTTTCTTATCGGCTCATCTAATCGTCCGATAAAAGATAAGCCGATAGATTTACTCAGCGGAGCTCAGATGCAACGACGTATCTGGAAAAGTGATCTCAACGCGGCGATTTGCCTGACGAGACTCGGCCGTATTGTCGGAATGCAATGGCGCAGAGCCACCATAACCTAGTGCCCGAAGTCGGTCGCTGGCAATGCCGCGTTCTTTCAACGCCGAGCGCACTGCATAGGCGCGATCACGTGATAAATCCAGATTAAAATCCGCGTCACCTTGGTTATCAGTATGCGCTTCAATGATGGCACGACGCTTAGGGTTCTTTTTCAAGAAATTCACGATTGTGCTGATCTTGTAGCCGGCTGTCGGCGAAAGTGCAGCCGCGTTTTGTTCAAACAAATCGTCACCTAGAGTCGTTACGATGCCGCGATGCGTGCTGCGGCCCTGCATGTCGCTAACTTGCTTATCAAATGCTATGGCAGCCTGGTGCGCACGGCTTGTACGTGTTTGCGCCAATTTAAGTTGAGTTTCTTGTTGCACCGCTTTCTTTGAATCTAATTGCTGTGCAGCGACCTTCTGGTCTGCAACCAATTGTGCGATTTGAAGCTTTTGACTGGCCAAGTTGGCGTAGTGTTCAACGTCAGGGGTGTCGGCGTCGTTTTTCCACAAGCGATCAGCTTCACTTAATGCTTCGCGTGCTGCGTCTAGTTCGGTGGGCGCGTGTTCAACAATATCCTGATTACCGCTGCTTTGCGAGTAAGCGACACGGGCAGTTTCCAGTGATTCGATCTGCTTAGGAGCGCTGCTGCAAGCGGCGAGGCTTAATACCAACGCTGCTGAGGCGAATAACGAATGGTTACTATTTAGCTTCATCTTAAATCCCCTTATCGTAGTTGGATAGCAGGCTTAGGCTGGCTATCAACTTCTTGTTGCATGGTTTTGATGTTGCCATCTACCTGACGTACTGCTGAGCGAGATTTTTCGGCATTAGCTTTGGCTGTAGCGAGCTCGGCTAATACTGCTGCTTGTTCAGAGTGGCGTTTGGCTTGTGTGTATTCTTTCGCTGCGAGTGCGCGCTCTGCCATATCTTGTTGTTCTTTGGCTTTCATCAGTTCAAGCGGAGCGTATTCACGAATTTCGCTGGTATCAGCCTGAGCCACGGCATTGCGTGATTGGCTCATCTCTTCGAGTGGTTTTGGGGTGCTAGCGCAGCTGGCAACAGCTGATGCCAAAACGGCGACAATGCACCATCGTGTCATGGTTTTGTACATGTTATTTACCTCGTGGTTACCTGCCTTGTAACGGCGTCTTGGCAGAATTGCTAAGCCGCATTACGTTACTGGTCGATCAGATTTGTTTAATCAGCAGTTGTGCACAGTTTTGAGCCCTTTGCAGGCGCTTTTTTTGTGCGCTGGAGCTATTTATGCATAGTTTTGGCGAGATAGCGCCCACCCGATATGTGGCGCTACTGCGGACAATACTGACTAGCTTGATGCCGAACAATCACGACTTTACTTGCCCGGCAAAGGCAAACAATGAGGTTAATGCAGGTACAATCACGCAGTGAACAGTCCCGAACGTATTATTAACTTCGATGATGTCATTGAGCTGTGCGGCTCAGTGGCGACTTCTCGTGGTCGTGCCTATAAATCAAGCGGCTCGGTACTAGAAACTGAATGGCAGCCCGAAAACAACATTCTGTTCAGCAATGTCCAAGGTAGCGCAGCGGAGCCCTACCAACAGCGTACCCTGATCACCACTCACCGGATGGACGGGGAATGCTCCTGTCCGGTTCAATACAACTGCAAGCATGTGGCAGCAGCCCTTTTGTGTTGGGTTGATAAGCAGAATGTGCCTCAATCCGATGACGATCGCGCACTTCGGGCGGTGAATAGGTGGTTACATAAACTAGTAGAGCAAGGGCGGCACTTAACACCGCGGCTTGAAGATCACACGCCAGGCGAGCCACTGCTGTTTTACCAAATTGATTCTGGTGCCTTAACTCAAGTGAAATCTGGCATCACGCTAGCCATTCAGCAAAGCCGGTTGCTCAAACGTGGTGGGTACGGTAAAGAGACCCCCTATCGTTATCACGGCCATTATTACCACCCGGATTGGGTGCTAGCCAGTGATCGCAGTATTCTGGAGCTGGCGGTTGGCAAAAATAATGATGTCACCTATCGCACGCTAACCATTGAGGGTGATATAGGGCACTTGGTGATGAACAAACTGTTGGCCACGCAGCGCTGCTTTTGGGGTGAGGGTCGTGAGCAACCCTTGAGCTTGGGGCCGAGCCGTAGTTTAAATTTTGAGTGGCAAGAGGCCGCTAATGAAGAGCTTTCCTTGTTTGTCGAACTGGACAACGGTGCCGACTGGCAGCTAATTCCCAGTAGCCCGCCTTGGTATATCGATACTGAAAACTTAGAAGCAGGCTCACTACAACAAGTGCCTGATATCAGTATTTTGATGAATCTGATTAATGCGCCTAAGCTACCACGCGAACACGCTCAAAATGTGAGTAACTATTTAGCATCGCGGTTGCCTGAATCACATATGCCGCTGCCTGTTGAACCCAACTTCGTACGAATCGAAGAACATCCCAAGCCAGTTCTTATTTTGCAATCACGCGAAGATAGTGCAGATATTCGTGAGTTCTTTGCATCGATTCGGTTTCGTTATGGCGACTACCTATTGCCCTTCGATGGTATGCAGGCCGAAGCAACCCTTGAAGGTAAAACCAGTGAGGGTAAGCCGTTAGTGCTCAAAAGAGATCTAGTGCGCGAAACCCGCTACGCAGTTGATTTTGGTAAACGGTTTGTCGATTTTGAGCCGGCTACCGCCATTGACTCCGAATACTTTTCGGTTGCCGATCGAATGCCGCGTTCCCGAGATGTACAAACCATTGCCCGCACTTGGCACGAACTAATGAATAATCGCGCGGAGCTTGAATCCACTGGTTGGGAAATCAATACTCGTGAGCCGTTCAATCTTGAATTTCAATCGGTCACTGAAATACAAGCTACCGTGAGTGACAGCATCTCCAATTGGTTTGATATGTCATTGCAACTGGCTCATGACGGCCAATCGTTTGATTTGTTGCCCCTAGTGGTTGAATGGCTTGAATCTGATGTTAAAGATCAGCCGATATTGGTTCAGGCTAAAAGTGGCCAATGGCTAGAAGTACCACCCATATTGTTCGCACCTGTTGCGCAAACACTGCAAGAGTTGTTTGATGATCCATCGCAAGCCGATTTTAGATTACCGCGTCAACGTGTAGCTGCCTTGACTGATCTAGATGAGCACTGGCAACAACAAGGTTTGAAGGTCGCGTGGAGTGGGGCTTCTGAATTATTTTCCTTGGCTAATCGTCTGCAGGAATTTGAAGGTATTCAAACGCCAGTTATGCCCGATACCTTAAAAGCGCGTCTGCGCCCCTACCAATTAGATGGCGTTGCGTGGATGGGGTTTTTATCTGAATTTCGTTTTAATGGCATTCTTGCTGATGACATGGGCTTAGGTAAGACCTTAGAAACCCTTGCCCATTTGCTACATGAAAAATCTATTGGCCGTCTGACTTCCACTACACTAATTGTCGCGCCTACTAGCTTGCTTAGTAATTGGCAGCGTGAGGCGGCAAAATTTACCCCTACACTGAGCACGCACATTTGGCACGGCAGCAATCGCAAACAGCAGGCGTTTGATTTTGGAAGTGTTGATATTGTTATTACGAGTTATGCGCTAGTAACACGCGACCTAGAAATGCTGCACGAAAGATCATTTGGCTACTTAGTGTTGGATGAAGCGCAAGCCATTAAAAATCCAACAGCCAAAATAACTCAGGCTGTCAAAACAATCGATGCTGAACGCAAGTTGTGCTTAACAGGTACTCCTCTGGAAAATCATTTGGGCGAACTGTGGTCGCAATTCGATTTCTTGATGCCCGGATTTTTAGGTAGCCGTAAGCACTTCAATCGGTATTTTAAAACACCAATCGAATCACATGGTAACGGCGATCGCCAAACTCGTTTGGTGGAATTGATACGGCCATTTTTGCTACGTCGACGAAAAGAACAGGTAGCGAAAGATCTTCCGCCGAAGACAGAAATCATACGTGAAGTTGTGCTAGAAGGTGCCCAAGCACGTTTATACGAAAGTATCCGGGTGACGATGGAGCAGCGAGTCAGGCAATTATTGGCGAACCGAGGTTTAGCACGCAGTCACATTGAAATGCTCGATGCCTTACTTAAGCTTCGTCAAACCTGTTGCGATCCTAAGTTGGTCAAACTTGATTCCGCTCGTGGTATTGAGGAGTCAGCCAAAACTGAGCTGTTGATGGAAATGCTGGTTGAGCTAATTAGTGAAGGCAAGAAGATACTATTGTTTTCGCAATTTACCGAGATGCTTGGGCTAATCGAAACCGAAGTGATGAACGCGGGTATCCCATACGTTAAGCTCACTGGTCGAACGCGTAAGCGTGATGAGGCTATTGATGCATTTCAGCACGGTGATGTGCCGTTGTTTCTTATCAGCTTAAAAGCTGGTGGTACTGGTTTGAACCTAACCGCCGCTGATACTGTTATCCACTACGACCCTTGGTGGAACCCCGCTGTCGAGAACCAAGCCAGTGATCGTGCTCACCGTATTGGGCAAACTAAGCCTGTATTTATTTACAAGTTGGTAGCCAGCAATACAGTAGAAGAAAAAATCATGCGCATGCAGCAAGCAAAGAAGAGTCTTGCAGACCAAACGCTGAACCATGCAGAGCAAGAGCCATTAACCAAGCTATCGACCGAAGAGGTTATCTCCTTGTTTTCTGCAAGCTCTGATGCGCAAGCCTTGGATGAATCATGACTTAACCGCCCATATGGGGGCGGGTGCCTAAAAACTGATTTATCGCCGCTGATACTGGATCGGGTGTGTCCATGTGTACGTGATGGTTGCCCATCAGGGTCACAGACTTGTGATCCTTAATTAGCGATAGTCTGTCGTGCGTGTCTTCTCGCTGGCTTAAAAAACCATCCATTGCCAGAATGCTCAGTGTTGTACAAGGTATGGCCGCTAACACAGCGCGCACTTGCGCCTCAGTTTGATACTGTGGCGTGGCCATGCGCAATTTTGGATCAAAACGCCATACCCAACCACCTTCAAGCTGTTTTACTTGCCGGTCGATAATGAGCCTTGCGGAAATAGGGTTCATTTTCGCAGCACGTAAGCGTGCATTCACGGCATCTTGCTTGTCTTGGTAAGGCTTTGACTGAAACTGCTCAGGCTCCATTCGATGGCGTAGCGCTTTTTTGAGTCGGTCGGGGTAAGCGTCCGCTTCTGCTGACATTGAGCCACTGGACTCAATAAGGATTAGTGATTGCACTGCATCCGGACTGGCCACTGCAACTAATGGTGCAATGCATCCGCCCAAGGAATGTCCAGCTAGATGGTATTGATCCCAGCCTGCGGCTTTGGCCACGGCTGCTACCCAGTACATCATGTCGGGAACGCTGTAACTACCGCTAATATGAGCCGAGTACCCATGGCCAGGTAAGTCGATGGCTAGTAGATCGACTTCAGGTAGTAGGGGCATTAATGGCAGAAAGCTATTTGCGTTATCCAGCCAACCATGTACGCATAAAAGGCGCACAGTGGGCTCGATGTCTGGATTACGGTGCCTGATGCCTGTGATGGTTTGGCCATCAACTTCAAACGAAGCTGATTCGGGCGTTGCAGTTGAATGACTGTTCATATTTAAATTAACAAATTAATCTAACTGAAAGGTATAAATGAGTACGTCGGGTTCGTCTGGTGCTTGGCTTGCTGTAAACCCTAATGATTTCATCAGGTGGCGCATCGCGACGTTAGTTGCCAGTACATCGCCGTGTAGTTGTTGGATCTTTTTATCTGCGGCGTGTTTTATTAATAATCGCATCAACGCGCTTGCTAAGCCTAAGCCTTGCCAGTCGTCGGCTATCGCAATAGCAAATTCTGCACTAATGCCATCGCTTTGAATGCTGTACCGACTTACGCCAACAACATCTTTGGCTTGTTCGGATACTGCAACAAAAGCCATTTGGCGATCGTAGTCTAGCTTAGTGAATTGCGCCACCATACGAGGTGAGAGCTCATTAATGGCATGCATAAAACGAAAGTAGCGTGATTCAGCAGACATGCGTTTGACGAGCTCGCTTAGCTGAGATGCGTCCTCTGGTCGCACTGGCCGCAATTGAACTTTTTTATCGTGTTTGAGGTTCGCCTCTTTTATCCATTGCCAAGGGTAGGGGTGAATGGCTAAGTGGTCATAACGTTGTAGTGCACGGCTCTTTTGCAGTACCACTTCGGCCTTCATGATCATGGCTTGTGTGCTAGAAACCACTAATGGATTTACGTGCAAGGAAAACACCTGCGGTAACTCGCAGGCTAGTTCGGATAGTTGCCTAAGTACATGCGAAATCGCTTTGTGTTTGATGGCGCGACTGTGATGGAATTCGCCCAAATAATTGGCGATAAAAGGTTCCGCTAACATATCGTCAATTAAAAATTGATTAAGAGGCGGCAGTTGCGTAGAGCGTTGTTGTAACAGTGATGTGAGATCGCCGCCAATGCTTAAAGTGATCATTGGGCCAAAGGTGGCATCTCTTGAAATACTCACTGCGAGGCTGCGAGAGTTGTCTTGCTTATACATCGCTTCAAGCAACATGCCGCGATAGTGCGCGTCCGGTCTTTTAGTTTTAACTTGCGTCTCGATGTATTCAAATGCTTCGCGCAACTCAGTTGGCTTGGTAATGTTGAGGCGCACACCTCCAATTTCGGCTTTGTATTTGATATTGGGGGATACTAACTTTAATGCAACTGGGTAGCCGATTCTCTCAGCTGCCTCAACTGCTTCTGCTACCGACTCAACACGTTTGCTAGGCAGTACGTCTAGATCAAATAATTTGAGCAGGCTGCGTGTTTTTTGTGGTCCCAACACTCTGTCACCTTGCATCAATGCTGCGTTCACTAACTGTTTGGCCGTACCAACATCGGCGCGGGTAAACCTTGACGCGGGGTTAGGGAGTTGTAGCAGTTGCTGTTGGCTCACATGATACCGATGCAAAAAGTCGAATCCGTCGATTGCCGCCTCCGGCGTGCGAAAAGTAGGCAGGTTGTTTGAGGCAAATAGCTCCCGGCTACTCGCTACTTGTGCATCCCCCATCCATGTTGTTAACACCGGTATGGGCCAAGGCTGAGTATCAAGGACTGCTTGTGCTAGTTGTAGCGGGTCGTTTCGAGAGTCGGGCACATATATCACCAATACCGCATCAAACTCACCGCTTTCGATTACCTTAGTGATAGCTAATTTATACTGCAAGACCAGCGCTTCTGCGTCTCTTAGCACTACTGGATTTTTGCCGCTCCAGCTTCGTTTGAATTTGTCACCCAAGGTTTTGGTAAGGCTATGTGAAAGTGATGGCAAGCCAAAACCTTTGGTTTCGATACGTTCGCAGGCCAACATAGCTGGCGCAGCGCCGTTACTGATAATGGCCAATTTTTTACCTTTGACGCGTGCACTAGATGTCAGTATTTTTGCTGCTTCAAACAAATTAGAGAAGGTGCGAATACGTACCACGCCTGCACGTTGTAGTGCTGCTTGCAATACATGATCAGAAGAGAAAACTTGCCCAGTGCGAGTAATGGCGTCGCAGTAGCGCGCTGAGTTTTGGGTGGACTTCATTATCACGACGGGTTTAATTCGAGCGGCTGCACTAACTGCACCTAAGAACTCCCGTGCTTGACTGATGTTGTCTACATACACAATGATGGCGCGCGTATGATGATCCTCGCTAAGCAGGTCGAGCAAATCGGGTAGGCTGATATCGGTGTCTGCACCTGTGGATAGCAGTGACGAAAATCCTATCTGAGCGGATTCTGCCCAATCTAAAATAGCGCCACCTAACGATGCTGATTGACTAACAATAGCCAGTTTTCCTGGTTCGATTTTATTGGCAGAGTAGGTAGCATTTAGCCTCAAATGCGGCCGTATTATGCCAGCACAGTAGGGGCCCAGTAATCGGATGCCCATGTCTTTTGCTAGCTCATGTAGTGCCGCGCTATCTTTAACTGCCGACATCACGATGGCCACCCTAATGCCGATTTGATGGGCCTGCTTTAAGGTGTTTTTGATTGTGCGTTCAGGGCTTAATACAATCAGTAAATCGGGGGTGCTATCGATTGCCTTGAGTGACTTATGACAAACGTGCCCTAGCACTTCTTTGTAGCGTGGGTTAACTAAACAAACATCGCCCGTGTAGCCATTTTCCAACACGTTACGCGTGATGATGAGCCCAGGCGAATTATCACGTGCGCTAGCTCCTACAATCGCAATGGATTGAGGGTTTAGAAGCTTGTCTAAATGTAGCGTTGACATATGCCGATGTTACCCTAGACGCTGATGAATGGGGTTCTGTTATTCGCTTCTGTTATATTGGTGTTCTAAGCAACTAACAGATTTGAAACATGAGCACAGCGCTGATCACGCATCGCGATTGCGTACTACATGAAATATCGCCTGGCCACCCAGAATGCCCCGGCCGTATTGATGCCATCCTTGATCAGCTTAAAAAGCAGGATGTATTTGATCATCTCGTGCATCACGACGCACCTGTAGCGCCGGAGGATGCACCTTACCTTGCACATAGTAGAGCGTATGTAAGGCAAGTGATCGAAAGCTCACCCGAATCGGGCAGCGTACAACTCGACCCTGACACAGCAATGAACAAGCACACGCTCACGGCTGCGTTACGCGGTGTGGGCGCGGGTATGCTGGGCATTGATCTAGTGATGACCGGGGACGTTAATAACGCGTTTTGTTTGGTAAGGCCGCCGGGGCATCACGCTGAGCTTGGGCAAGCTATGGGTTTTTGCTTTTTTGGCAATGTCGCCATAGCGGCGAGACACGCGATAAAGCAATACGGTTTGGAGCGAGTAGCGATTGTCGATTTTGATGTTCATCACGGTAATGGCACTGAGGATTTAGTCGATGGGGATGAACGAATTTTATTTTGCTCGTCATTTCAGCACCCATTTTACCCTGGTGGCTTTCGTCCTAACGTAGAGAATCAACGTATAAATGTGCCGTTACCATCTGGCACGGGTAGCGCAGAGTTTCGTGCAGCTGTTACTGAGCAGTTCCTGCCAGCATTGGAGGCCTACCAACCACAATTGATTGTAATCAGCGCAGGTTTTGATGCTCACCTCGAAGATCCACTGGCAGGCTTTGCATTAACTGATAATGACTACACTTGGGTGACCGAAAAACTGATGGATGTAGCCGAGCGACACGCCGATGGCAAAATAGTGTCAATGCTAGAAGGTGGGTATTCGCTACCCGCACTAGGCCGCAGCGCCACTGCACACATAAGAGCGATGATGAAGCTCTAGCGCGGAAGGCCTGTGAAACTGGATTGTTAATTGTTGGCGTGCCATTTCCCGTCGCGAAAGGCAAGCAGGGCTTTGCGAGCTGTGCCTTGGTCTTCTTTAGATCCGCTAACAAAACCACTGCGCAGAAAGCTATGAAATCCTTCCAGGTTTTGTGCCGATGATTGATTGGATCGGTAAAACCCCATTGACCAGCCCAAAAAATCGCGATCCGGTATATCACCACGAAAAATAACCCGTGTTTCAGTGTGGCGTGGATCTTTACCGATTTTGTCATAAAGCGCCTCAACCGCCTTCTGCTCGCCTTCCAGCGCTTGGATAAATGAGCCTTCATGAAACAACAGCATGCCTGTTACGTTCATTGATTCGTTGTTCTTTCTAGCCAGCTGCAGTAGTTCTTCCAGGTCACTCTCCGTGAACTCTTCGATTGCCGCGCTTATATAGAGTAATTGATACGCAGGCTCTGGTTGATGTTCACTACTATCCGCTATTTTTAACGCTTCCATATTCCAAACCTAACCATTTGCACAACAGGGGTATCGGCAGTATTTTGAATGCTCTAGAGAGTTGAAGGGTTACATTAAAAATGGGCTTTAAGAGAAGAAGGTTCGTTATGCTCTACAGAGCCTAACATCAAGGCAGTAAGCTATTTATCCAAGTAGTGAGTGGCTCATCGAATACGCTCTGGCCAGTATTGTTGGTGATAACGACGTTCACGGAGGCGTTATCACCATTGGCAAAGTCGAGTACTATCGTCGATGCATCGTCAGCAGTAATAGTAATCACACCCGCAGTAGGGCTGCCTGAAGTGCCAGTGATAGTTTCAGTGGCAACGACCTCAAGCCAGTTGTTATTAGTGACATCAGAGCGAAGCATAAACTGACCTGTAATTTCAAGCGTATCGGTATCACAAAAGTTGGCGACTGGTGTTGCTTGCTCAAAGCTTGTATCCCAATCCTTTATCTCGAACGTCCGATCAGCAAGTGTGACCGTATATTGCTCGACTGATCTTGTACGCTGCAAGATGCCGCATGGCGGTGGGCCAGATATGGATACGAAGGAGCCAGTGACTTCATGTACCGCGATACCGCCATTAATATCGGCGGAAAAATTATTGTAATCTCGTACGGCATTATATTTTCCAAAGGAAAGGCCGTACTGGCCATTGAATAGGGTGTCTTCATATTGGCAATTGGTAAGTTGGAAGACAGCCGGACCTGTGAGGTTATTGATTCGGGTAGCTGTACCACCGTTATCGCAAGTAAAAAAATCGGTTTCTACGTCTGTTTGAGGGTCGCTTGTGGTGCTCTGCGGATCGGTAAATGCTGGCGGGCCTAAACGATTAAGAGCGGGGCCCGGAAATTGTTCATTGGTGAAATAGCTCAGCGCATGGCCAATCACGCTCGAATAGTTGCTATCTATAAGAATAGGGGTTGCTGATGGGTCATTTTGCGAGCCAAGCGGTCCGGAATTATTGGCGTTTTCTTCCGAATCAGTGTCTCTGCTTGAACACGCAGTTAGCACAAAAGTAAGGATGACTAAGCAGCTAACCTTTGCGCAAAATGGTTTACAAGACTGTTGGAAGAGGTTCATCGTCTGCTCGCTATGATATTAACTTACAGTATAGCGTCGATTTATGATCTGCCTACATTACGCTACAGCGTAAAAATACTAACTTGCAACGTTTGTTAACCGGTTTCTGGACGGGCACTAACTATATTGCTTGCGCAAGGCATCGCAAAATCGATCGACATCGGCTTCTGGTAAAAAATTAATACCTGCAGCCGCTTTGCGCCCGCCGCCTGTTTCAAACTGACGCACTAGGTCATCAGCGCCCGTTTTGTTGTTCATTGGTGCACGAACACTAACCAAGTAACCATTACCTGGTAATGCACTGAGTAGGGCGTGCGCACGATCTGGGTGTTGCTGTGCAAGCTGATTGGCATACACACCGCTAACACGGCGCGCAAATGCTTCCATCGGAAACACTACAACTGCTGCGTTCTGCTCAGCAATTAGGGGTTGGGTTTGTTCAGCTTTTTGCATGTCTTCTGCATAGCCATCGGTCAGTGCAGTAAACGCATCATCATTTTCGATGAAATCGAGTGGGTTTGCATAAGGTTTTACGCGCTCATACAAATCTGCTGGCGGAAAATAGAGGTCCTCAAGTGAACTGCCATAGCCGTTATAGTTAAGCAAGGTGCCCAAAGTTTTTAGTTGTTCTAGTTTATCGAAGCTTAGGCCTAGTGGTTTAGCCGCATCCTCGGCAGTGGTGTAGAGGTTGTCGCCAAAGGCTGCAGTGACTGCCCATGGTAAATGTTCGCCCTTAAGGTGTTGATTGACGATCATGCCGGTGCATGTATTTGCATCAGTATCAATATGTGCATTAAGTTTTTTGTGATCAGGTATATCACCAGGGAAATGATGATCGAAATATTCGACATCAACGCCAGCATCTAAAAGCGCTAGCAATGCCTGGATGTTCTTTTCCATCGACACATCCAACGTAGTGACGCTGTCAGCGCCGCTAGGATCGATTTGCTTTAGCAAATTGATATCTCGTTTTACACCGGTGACCAGTGTCGATTCGATAGGGTTTGATAGTCGCAATTGATGGAGGGCACAGATGCCGTCTGCGTCGCCATTAAAAACATCGAAGTGAGTCATGCCGTATTCCTGATGCAGTCTTGTATTAAGGCAGGGCCTTTGTAGATCAAGCCTGAATAGAGCTGCACCCAATCGGCACCCAGCTCAAGTTTATGTTTGGCATCGCTACCGCAGTTAATGCCGCCAACCCCAATTACGGCCATTTTCGTGCCAACTTCGCTGGCGATCTCAGCAAGGCTGTCATCGGCTAAGGTTTTGATTGGCGCACCGCTTAGACCGCCTTGTTCGTGTTCGTGCTGATGGCCTGCTACCCACTGGCGTTGATTGCTGGTGTTGCCTGATATAACCCCGTCAATTTCAGCGTCAATAGCGGCTTTGCAGAAGGCTAAACGTTCATCGCTGGTCATATCGGGCGCAATTTTGACCAAGAGTGGTTTATGACTACCATGTTGAGTAGCCAGCTGAGCTTGACGGTTTTTAAGAGTCTGTAACAGTGCCTCCAGACGCTCGCCATGTTGTAGATCGCGCAAGCCCTGCGTGTTCGGTGAAGACACATTAACCGTAATATAGTCTGCCACTGGGTAGGCACGTTCAAGACAGATAAGATAATCGTCCACTGCTTTGTCGAGCTCGGTGCTGGCGTTCTTGCCAATGTTGACACCTAATACGCCTTTGTAACGGCGGCGTTCGGCCTGCTTAACTAGATGATCAATACCTTTATTATTAAAGCCCATTCGGTTAATGATGGCTTCGTGTTCGGTCAGGCGAAACATGCGCGGTTTAGGATTACCGTCTTGTGGTTTGGGTGTGATTGTGCCAATTTCGATCGAGCCAAAACCTAGTGCACCCAGTGCATCGATATAATCACCGTTTTTATCCAAACCAGCCGCCAGCCCCACTCGGTTAGTAAATTGTAAGCCCATCGAGCGAAAAGGGGAGCTGACTGATTGATAGCGCTTACCAGCAATGCCACTTATTGGTGGTAGAGCCAGAGCACGCAAAGCCAAGTTATGGGATTGTTCTGGATCAAGCTTGAACAATAGCGCTCTGGCCAATCGGAAAAGTGGATCTGGCGTTGCTGTTGGGTGTTGGCTAGCTGTGTCGGGGTTTGTCATTAGGTATTGTCATAAGAAGGCGTTTTAATGCGCCTTGAGCGGCTGTGTTTGGTACTATTCTACAGGTATCCTTCGCTTGCGAAAAAATACCCTTTGAAGCTCTATCCCGACAAACTGTCTGATCATCTATCGCGCCAAACAGCGCCTGTCTACCTCTTGTATGGCGATGAACCGTTTCAGTTGATGCAACTGGGTGATCGAATGCGCGCTCACGCTAAAGCCAGTGGCTTTGATGAGCGGCAGGTGATTCACGCCAGTGACGATTCTGATTGGGCGCTGTTCAGAGAGTCCGCTGATAGCATGTCGTTATTTAGCGAACGCCGAATCATCGAGCTGCGCATGCCAACGGGCAAACCAGGGCGCACTGGGGGTGAAGTGCTGAAACAGTATTGTGCTAATCCTGCTGCTGATGTACTGCTGATAATATCGGCTGGTAAGCTTGACCGTTCTGCAACATCCAGCGCATGGTTTAAAGCCATTGATAAAGCGGGTGTCACAATAGGTGTTTGGCCCATTGCTGGCAAACAACTAATGGTTTGGTTAAAAGCACGTTTGCAGTCTCAAGGCTTGCAGGCAACGCCAGAGGCCATTGCGCTTATTGCTGAACGAACAGAAGGCAATTTGCTTGCTGCTAATCAAGAAGTCGAACGCTTGTCACTGCTGTATCCAGAAGGGCAACTTAGCGCCGAGCAAGTACTGGCTGCTGTGGCGGATAGTGCGCGGTATTCTATCGGTGATTTAACTGATGCAGCGCTGGCTGGCCGGGCCGCTCGTTGTTTGCATGTGCTTGAAGGCTTGCGTGATGAGGCCGTTCCACCTGTATTGGTGCTGTGGTCTTTGAATCAAGAGATACGCAGTGCCACGCGAGCAGCAGAAGCCATTGCTCAGGGGGTGTCGGTGGATAAGGCAATAAAGGGTGCAGGCGTATGGGCTTCACGTATCCCACCCTTAAAAAATGCCTTAAACCGCCACGACGCTGAGGCGTGGCTAACCATGCTCAGTAAAGCCAGTTTGCTTGATAGGCAAATCAAAGGCCAGGCCAGTGGCAACGTTTGGGATAGCTTTGCTGAATTGTGCATGTTGCTGGCTGGCATCGAGTTGGCAGGCGTTGAAATATCCTCTAGTCAATCGCTTAATAAAACACTACTAACGGTCTAAATAATGTACCCACCAACGATCAAAGATATTTTAAAAAATACAAAACCCGGCGGTGAGGTCAGTGTTGCCGGATGGGTGAGAAGCCGACGCGACTCCAAAGCGGGTTTATCTTTTGTTGCGGTATACGATGGTTCAACATTTGATGCTATCCAGCTGGTGATTGAAAACACGTTAAGTAATTACGACAGCGAAGTGCTTAAGCTCTCTGCTGGGTGTGCAATTAAGGCAACGGGCTTGCTGGTAGAGTCCGAAGGTAAAGGGCAGTCAGTTGAGATCCAGGCAAGTGCTATAGAGGTTGCGGGTTGGGTAGACGAACCTGATTCATACCCTATTGCCAAAAAGCGGCACACGTTTGAGTACCTTCGTACCGTTGCGCACCTGCGGCCGCGTACCAATGCATTCGGTGCTATTTCACGTGTGCGCACCACTTTAAGTAATGCGATACACAATTACTTTTATGAACAACAGTTTCATTGGGTGAACACGCCAATCATTACAACCAGTGATTGCGAAGGGGCAGGTGATCTATTTAGGGTGAGTACGCTAGATGCCGTCAATCTGCCTAAGGATGACAAAGGCAATGCAGATTTCAGTCAAGATTTTTTTGCAAGCGAAGCGTTTCTAACGGTGTCGGGCCAGCTCAACGCTGAGGCCTATGCGCTTGCGCTGTCTCGCGTGTACACATTTGGCCCAACCTTTCGCGCTGAAAATTCAAACACTAGTCGTCACTTAGCAGAATTTTGGATGCTAGAGCCTGAGGTTGCCTTTGCTGATTTAGCCGATAATGCATCGCTTGCAGAAGATTGCCTGAAGTATCTTTTTAAAGCAGTGCTTAATGATTGCGAAGATGACATGGCATTTTTTGCGCAGCGCATTGATAAGCATGCGGTGACACGTTTGGAGTCGGTGGTTAATTCCAATTTCGAACGCATGGATTACACCGATGCGATAACCATCTTAGAAAAGTCTGGTAAAAAGTTTGAGTACCCTGTGTCGTGGGGGCTTGATTTGCAATCCGAACATGAGCGTTTTTTGGCCGAAGAGCATGTTGGTCGCCCAATTGTTCTTATGAATTATCCAAAAGAAATCAAAGCGTTTTATATGCGTCTGAATGATGATGAAAAAACTGTCGCTGCGATGGATGTGCTGGCACCGGGGATTGGTGAGCTGGTCGGCGGTAGCCAACGCGAGGAGCGCTTAGATTACCTTGACCTAAGGCTGGCAGAAAATGATCTGACTGAGCACCTGCAGTGGTATCGTGATTTACGTCGCTATGGTACTGTTCCTCATGCGGGCTTCGGTTTGGGCTTTGAGCGCCTATTGAACTATGTCACTGGCATGGAAAACATTCGCGATGCCATTCCGTTTCCACGTGTTCCACGTAGTGCGCCTTTTTGAGCCTTGGGAGCTATGGCCAGTATTAAGCGATTTTAGGCGATATTGTTAAGCGGTAATGAGCGTATGAAAAACACATTTCACTTTTTTACTAACAACGTTTGCTAATCACGGAGGATTAAGCATGAAGAAACATAAAGATCTTAAATTTCAAGGGTTCACCCTGATCGAAACAGCATTGGTACTAGTCATTATTGGGCTGATACTGGGTGGCATCTTTAAAGGCCAAGCGCTAATCGATAGCGCACGCGTTAGATCAATGGCCAACGAAGTATCCGGTATTCGTACCGCGTGGTATTCATTCCAGGATCGTTACCGCTCAATCCCTGGCGACTTCTCCAACTCTCGTACTCAAATAGATGACGCCGCCGAACCCGGCAATGGCAATGGGCGCGTGGATGACGCCAGTGAACGCGCAGGTGTTTGGCAACAGTTATCGCTTGCCGGATTTATCAGTGGCGATTTTGACGGTGCTCGCCATACTAGTGGTACAGCCACTGATGTGGCATGTAGTGCGGCCACGTGCCCGCGTAACCCATTTAATGGTTTTTATAAAATTAGTTATAGCGCGCAAGCGGCGGATGTCAGTTCGCCTGCTCATGAAATATTTACCGGCAACAACATCCCGGTGAATATATTGTCGCAGCTCGATACGCAACTCGACGATGGTAATCCCAATAGCGGGCGTTTTCGTGTGCATCGTAGTTATGTGACTGCCTGTACTCGTGATGGGCAGTGGGATGTGGCCACTGGGCATATCGATTGTGCTGGCGTGCTGCGCGACTAATCGCTTTAATTAATATTTACACTCGGGCATAGCATTGTTACCCCCGGTACTTAAAATTGTCGCCCCCGCGCAGGCGGGGGCCCATATCCGCAAAGCAACAACACTAGACCTGCCAGCGATCCAATCCTGTGCAAGGGCAGCGTACACTCAATACCTTGATCGAATGGATCGCGAGCCCGCACCGATGGTGGCGGATTTTGCGAATCTTATTCAGCGTGGGCACGTGCATGTAGCATTGGTAGACAGCGCGGTCGTGGGTTATGTCGTGTTTTACGTCAATAGCAAATCGATGCAATTGGATAACGTGGCGGTCGATCCCGAATTTACTGGGCAAGGTATTGGTAAGCAACTGATTAACTTTGTTGAGTTAACAGCTTCAAAGCAAGGCTTGCTCGCTGTAGAGCTTTACACGAACGCAGTCATGACCGAAAACCAAGTGTTGTACCCCAAGTTGGGTTATACGATCACTGCGCGTAAGCAGCAGGATGGTTTTAGTCGGGTATTTTATCGAAAGTTGTTAGTCTGATATTGCTAGTGGTTTCGTCTACAACGTTATCGGCAAAGTCGCTATTAGCAAAGATAGGGCTATTCCGATTCCAGTCCTAGTTCTTTAATCTTACGGGTAAGCGTATTACGCCCCCAGCCCAATAAGCGCGCGGCGTCTTGTCGCTTGTTTTGTGTTTGCCTTAAGGCGCACTGAATCATTATCGTTTCCATCGCAGGTGTGGCTATGGCGGCTAAATCTTGCTCTCCGTTTTTTAGTTTTAACACGACCCATTGCCTGAAAGCGGTTTCCCAATCACCGTCAAGATTATCTGGAATTGACAGCAATGGTTCGGGAAGATCGCTGATGTTGAGTTCGTTGCCACCTGCCATCACGACAAGCCAATGCGCTGTATTTTGTAATTCGCGCACATTGCCTGGCCAAGCTAGTGCCATCACATGTTGCGCAAATTCAGCATCGAACGTTTTTGCCTGTTCGCCGGTTTCAGATGCAGCTTGGTCTAGAAAATGTTGTAGCAAGCCCGGGATATCTTCACTGCGGTCCCGCAGCGAGGGTGCATCAATGCGGATCACGTTTAGTCGATGGAATAAATCTTCGCGAAACTTGCCTTCGTCTACCCGCACTGCCAGTGGATGTAGGCTTGCTGCAACAATACGTACATCGCAGCTAATGGGTGTACTTCCTCCAATGCGATAAAACTGGCCATCTTCTAGCACTCGGAGCAATCGCGTTTGCAGTTCAAGAGGCATATCACCCACTTCATCTAAGAAAATAGTGCCGCCGTGCGCTTGCTCGAAACGTCCGATGCGTTCGCTGGTGTCGTGAGTTATTGCCCCTTTTTCAATGCCGAAAAGCTCCGACTCCATTTGGTCGCCCGGTATGGCGGCCATATTGAGTGTGATAAACGGTTTGTTTGCGCGTGGGCTATGTTGATGCAAGGCTTGAGCGATGAGTTCTTTACCGGTGCCAGACTCACCACCAATTAATACGGTAGTTTTAGAACGAGATAATCTGCCTATCGCGTTGTATACCGACTGCATTGCGGGAGAGTCGCCGAGCAGCACCGGATCGTCGCTTGTTGATTGGGCTAAATCTATGGTTGTGCTACCAGTGCAGGCGCGCTTCACCTGTTCAAGCAGCTTGTCAATATCAAAGGGCTTGGCGATGTAGTCAAACGCTCCACCATCAAATGCTGACACGGTGCTGTCCAGATCAGAATAGGCCGTCATAATTAATATAGGTGTTTCTGGATGAGAGGCCTTTAGCGAATGCAGTAGAGCAATGCCGTCGGTGCCCGGCATTTGTATATCGCTAATGATAGCGTCGGGTGGCAGGGCTGTATCTTTGCTTAATACCGCCAGGACATCATCGGCTGATTGGAACGCGTTTACATAGTAACCCGCTTTTTGTAATGCCTTTTCAATCACCCAGCGAATGGAGTCGTCGTCATCGATTACCCAGACGGTCTGTTCATTAGCATGCTTATTAAGGAGTTCGCTCACTACAATTCCAAGGGCAAATATGTGCTAAAAACTGTTTTACCGGGCTGGCTATTGCATTCTATCAGGCCTCCGAGTTGCGCCATAATGGATTGGGCAATAGATAGGCCAAGCCCCGTGCCATCTTGTCTGCCCGACACCATGGGGTAAAAGATGGAGTCGATAAGCGACTTTGGAACCCCTGGCCCGTTATCAATGATGTCAGTTTTTATCACCAAAGCGTGCCTGATGCCGCCAATGGTGTGGCTGGTGATTATGCGCGTTTTAATGAGTATCTGGCCGTTTTCGTTTACTGCATTGAGTGCATTGCCGGCAATATTGAGAAACACTTGCGTAAGCCTATCTCGGTCACCAGGGAATTCAGGGATGCTTGGGTCGTAGTCAATAGAGAGGGCGATGCCACCGCTAGCCTCAGCCTGTATCAATGTGCGTACATGCTCCAATACCTCGTGAATATTTAATGGTTCACTGATTGGGCGGCTAGCGGGGCCTAGCATGCGATCGATTAACACTTGTAGACGATCAGCTTCCTTAATAATAACGTCAGTGTATTCACTTAGGTTGTTGCTACTGAGCTCTCTTGCGAGTAATTGCGCTGCGCCTCTGATGCCGCCTAATGGATTTTTAATCTCATGAGCCATGCCACGCAACATGCTTTGCACGTATTCTTGCTGATGCTGAATTGCTGCATCCCGCGCAATGCGCACGTGGCGATCAACAGAGGTGAGTTCGATAATGAGTGTTTCAACTCCAGTGTCTGTGGCGTATGGAGTAATGACGCAATCCACCAATACCGAATTAGCGCCAAACCGTTCTATCGTTACATGCCTATCTGAGAATCCTTGCCCGGTATCCTGTGCTTCATCTAAGCGATGGATTAGCGATTCGGGTAGGCGAACAAGTGTAATGATGTGTTTGCCCAAGCTAGTATTGGCGTTAATTCCTAATAGTTGTTGTGCCGCAATGTTTGTGTATTGCACGCACAACTGAGCGTCCAGCTGAATGGTGGCAGTGGACAGCGAGTCGAGTAGCGGGTGTGAAGTTGGCGTTATCATCAATGACGTATTTTACCCATTTGTAGCGATACGGGTTGAGGTCGAGCCAGCTTGGTGTTTGTAAATGTGAGCTACTTTGTCCTATTCGCCTTGAACAACGCCTTGGCTTTGTGCATAAGAGATAGGCGGGTATTTTGCCGGATTATCATCGCTGCAACAGCTTGGTATGCAAGTCATTACATAGTGTGGATTAGCATTGAAGAAAAACGGTATTGAGTAGCGAGATTGCCCACTATTGTTGTTGTTAGCAAAGTGGCGGGTACTTAAAAAACGATCATTTGTCCATTGCTTTAGTAGCTCACCTGTATTAACAATAAACGAGTCTTTCACCACCGGTGCGTTAACCCAAACTTTGCGTCGTTCACTAAAGATGCTTAGGCCGGGTTGATCTTGGGCAAGGATGGTGCAAAATGACGTATCAACATGCGGCGCAATACCAAATGCGTTTTCAGGATCTCGCTCTACTGATGGGTAGTGTGTCATGCGTAGGCGATAAAGTGGTTTGACAAACGCTTCAGTGAAGAATTCGATGGGCATATCCAGTGCGCGAGCGTAAATGGGTAGCATACGTTTGCCGAGTGCTTCCATTTGCGCTGCGTAGTGTTCAATGTGTTCTCGAAAGCCGGGGATCACTGCTGGGTCGGGCCACTGGTTGTCGTTCATTCCCAGCTCATCATCAATCTTGATAATCAGCGCTTCATTCACATTGCCTGTTTGGCGTGCAGGTAACTTACGATTTTTTAAAGGCAGGTAGCCCATGCCGCCAACTGGCCAGTCAGGACGATCCATAAGGATTTGTTTTTTTGTTTCAAGCGGCATTGAATGGAAGCGACGGATCTGATCAAACGTCGTATCTATGTCTTTACTTGTAACATGGTGCCCAATAATAGAGAAAAATCCGGTTTCCTCGCACGCCACTCGTAGCTGTTCAGCGACGTCATTAAGATCAGTTTCGGACCCTGATGAGAAATAGGCATCTAAATTGATTGTAGGAATATCATCTGGCTTGGCGTCCTCCGGTGTGGAGGTGTCCCATGCTTCTGAGTCGGCGCGTAGCGCTTTTTCTTTCGCATTGGCGTCGAATGCGTCACTGGATTCATTGATATCAGTTGTCATTGTTAGCTGTTGCCAGTAATTACGTTATTTGGGTATGGTCGCCAGGTAGGAAGCACGTTGCGATGCCTTGCTGTGCCACGTGGCCAGTTTACTGAAATTGTCTCGCCATGCAAAGTCGGGTGATCTAAAATCGAGATACCCCAGCGCGCAAGCTAGCGCGATACTGTCGATTGTCATGCTGTCAGAGTTGTTGCGTTCGTTAAACCAGCCGAGTGCGTTGTTGATCTTCTCCCATTGTTCATCTATCCATACTGGCCAACGCTGTGGCTCTGGGCGCAAAAAAGTTTCGTAACGAATTAATACCGCGGCTTCCATAATGCCATTAGCTGTAGCGTGTGCAGTTTGTATTTGCCACTTGGCCGGCCCCGATGCGGGGATGAGCTGCTGCTTGTCATGCAAATCATTTAGATAGTCACATATAACCGTTGAATCAAGAATGATTGAGCCATCATCAATTTGAAGCGCGGGAATTTTACGTAAAGGGTTAACGCTGTTAGCGTATTCAGCGTTCTCTTTGCCAGGCAATACTGCCGCTTCCACTAACTCGATTTTTTCGGTCAAATTGAGTTCATGTGCGGCCATCCAAACTTTACGCACAAAAGGTGATGGGGTGCCGTAGTAGAGTTTCATTGATGTGTAATTTCCAGATAACTATCCTTTGGTGTTTCAGGATAGCACGGCCGTTAGCACTCAAGAGCGTCTGTGGCACATAGCGCTCACAATGACAGCAACCGCTTAGCGTCGCTTAAATGATTCGATTATGTCTGCACCTACCGTCCTTGGCAGCTTGTTAGTGTCAACAAATAGTGAGTTTTAATCGCTAAGCGGCTCTTGGAAACTCTGAAATCTCCACGTCGTACTTAGTCTCTTCGCTAAATTCTTTTTCGTCGTTTATCTCGTTGTCATTTGTCTCTTTTATACGCGCTTCAGCCTCAGCGATATTGAGCGCATAGATATCGGCTAAGATGTTTCGAGTGTCGACGATGGATATTGTCAGAATTAACACGGTGGTGACAAAGATAGCGGCTCCGACAGTAGCAGCGCTCAGCAGTACAGCTTGTTCCTGTGGATATAGCATGAAGTAGCCAACAACTGATGCAATAACGCCTACCCATGCTAGCCCGTATACCACTTCAAGCAGAGTCGTTACGATTCGAAACTTATGCGTTGCTTTGGCCTGAGACATACAACCTCCATTAATTAGTAATGAGGGTTGTATCGGTGCGACCGGGGGAGTTGTTAACTTCATTAACAGCTGGCCCGCGATCTGATCCTTTAAGTTGTGAGCCAGTACTGCTTTTAACGAGGCATTAATGGATGGGTCTATACAACTAGCAGCTGTAGTACATATCAAATTCAACCGGGTGCGTAGCCATACGCAATCGTGTGACTTCTTCCATTTTTAGGTCAATGTATGCGTCGATAAGGTCGTCGGTGAATACACTGCCAGCGGTTAGGAAAGCGCGGTCGCTGTCTAAACCGTGAAGTGCTTGATCAAGAGATAAGGCAACCTTTGGTATGGCTTTTTCTTCTTCTGGTGGCAGCTTGTATAGATCTTTGTCAATGGCATCGCCAGGGTGGATCTTATTCTGGATGCCATCGAGGCCTGCCATCATTAGTGATGCAAACGTGTAGTACGGGTTACCCGTTGAATCAGGAAAGCGAACCTCAATACGACGTGCTTTAGGATTTGATACCCAAGGTATACGCACCGATGCAGAACGGTTCCGCGCAGAGTAGGCCAGCATAACGGGTGCTTCGAAGCCTGGCACTAATCGCTTGTAACTGTTGGTAGACGCATTGGCAAAAGCATTGATTGCATGAGCATGTTTGATAACGCCACCGATGTAGTAGAGGGCGGTTTCAGATAGGCCACCGTAAAGATCGCCTGAAAATGTATTCTCGTTATTTTTAAATAGCGACTGGTGTACGTGCATACCGCTACCGTTGTCGCCAACGATGGGTTTAGGCATAAATGTAGCGGTACGACCATATTGATGAGCAACATTATGAACAACGTATTTCAGTATTTGTACGCCGTCGGCACGCTTTACCAGTGTGTCGAATTTAGTGCCGATTTCGCACTGCCCAGCTGTACCGACTTCGTGGTGATGGACTTCAGGGATAACTCCCATGCTTTCCATGACTTGGCACATGGTGGCGCGAAGGTCGTTTAATGAATCAACCGGTGGTACCGGAAAATAACCGCCTTTCACACCAGGACGATGGCCAGTGTTGCCACCTTCCATTTGTTTGCCTGTGTTCCAAGTTGCTTCTTCAGAGTCGATCTGGTAACTCTGGCCTTTCATATCGGTAGTCCAGCGCACGTCATCAAAGACGAAGAATTCTGGCTCAGGGCCGAAGTAGGCTGTATCGGCAATGCCTGTTTGTTGTAGGTAGGCTTCAGCCCGTTTTGCTACGGTGCGCGGGTCGCGCTCATAGCCTGCCATGGTGTCAGGTTCGACGATATCGCAGCGGATGTTGAGTGTGGTTTCTTCGGTGAATGGGTCGAGCACGGCTGTCTCGGCGTCCGGCATCATGATCATGTCGGATGCGTTGATACTTTTCCAGCCTTCGATAGAAGAGCCATCAAACATATTGCCGTCTTCCAGGGTGTCTTCGTCTACTTGGCTTGCAGGTAGCGAAAAATGATGTTCTTTACCGCGCGGGTCTGTAAAGCGGAAATCGACAAACTGTACGTCGTTATCGATGATGGTCTTCAGTACGTCGCTGGCTGACATGTTGGAGAATCCCTTTTTGTTGTTTCTATTCGTTAGTGAGCTGCTATCCGAAACTCCTGGGGCTAGCATCTATACTTGAAGCGCGTGCTTTGTCGTCGATCTGGCTCATGTAGTGTGGCCAGAGCAACATGAAAAAAAGCATGCTAATACAATATGTTATAAAATAGTTGAAGCGTTTTTATGCATTCTGGTGGTGCTTTTTTACTGATCTGTTTTGGCGATGTTTGTTGGTGATTTGCTGCTGATATATTTGCGATATGTTTGCACCGATTCGGTGCGGTAACGAAAATCCGAGCCTTAGGGTGGGCTAGTGTATCCGAAGCGCTTGTTCAGCAAATGCGAACAAGCGCAATCCAGCATGAATTCACAGCACAGTTGCCGTTAAAAGCCGACCTCAGCAAGCCAATTGCGTAAACTGTGCACCATAAACAATACAGTTTGTCACTCACTAGACTCACGTTAGAAACAAAAAAGGGGATATCTCTTGACCGCAGGGCCAGCGCAGCACGACGTCAAAACATTTCAGGGCATGATTGCCGTGTTACAGGCCTACTGGATGGAGCAGGGCTGTATTGTTCAGCAATCCTACGATATGGAGATGGGTGCGGGTACGTTTCATCCCGCGACGTTTTTACGCTCTATAGGCCCTGAGCCTTGGTATGCCTGCCATACGCAGGCGTCGCGACGTCCTGGTGACGGCCGATATGGCGATAACCCTAACCGAATGCAGCATTACTATCAATTTCAGGTGGCCATGAAACCATCCCCGCCCAATATGCAAGCCTTGTATTTGGGGTCTTTAGAGGCGCTTGGTTTTGATCTACTTGAGCATGACGTGCGCTTTGTTGAAGACAACTGGGAGTCGCCCACGCTTGGAGCATGGGGCTTGGGGTGGGAGGTGTGGTTGAACGGCATGGAGGTGACTCAGTACACCTACTTTCAGCAATGCGGTGGTTTGTCTTGTAATCCGGTGTTAGGAGAGCTGGCCTATGGCATAGAGCGCTTAGCGATGTATATCCAACAAGTGGACAGTGTGTTTGATTTAGTGTGGGGGACTAGTGCAGCTGGCGTAGTGACATACGGTGATGTGTTTCATCAAAATGAAGTCGAGCAATCTGCGTTTAACTACGAACATGCCGATACGCAAATGATGTTTTCAAGCTTCGATGCATGCGAACGCGATTGTGAGCGATTGTGTGGCTTGGGCTTACCGTTGCCAGCTTATGAGCAAGTACTAGCAGGTTCTCATTCTTTCAATTTACTTGACGCGCGGCACGCCTTGTCGGTAACTGAAAGGCAACGCTATATATTACGTGTGCGTGGTATGTCGAGAAAAGTGGCTGAAGCGTATCTTGCGCGTCGTGAGGAGTTGGGTTTTCCGTTGCTTCAAAAAAGTGCTGAGAAAAATGGCGGAGAAGGACAATGACTGATTTACTAATTGAAATAGGTGTTGAAGAGCTCCCCGCTGCATCCGTTATGCCGATGGCTAATCACTTGGCTAAGACACTCCATGAAGAGTTAAGCAAAGCAGGTCTAGTTGGTGGTGCTGCAAAGGTTTACGCAACTCCTAGAAGAATCGCTGCGCTGTTTCCCGATGTCGGAGCACGACAAGAGGATCAACAAATCGAGCGCAAAGGCCCGGCAGTGAAAGCAGCTTACAAAGATGGCGAGCCAACGAAGGCATTGGCCGGTTTTTTAAAGGGCGCGAATGCCACAGAGGATCAGCTCAGTACGATCGAAACACCGAAAGGCGATTGGTTAGTGTTAAAGATGAACCAGCCTGGCCGCGAATTAGTAGAAATTTTAGCTGATGCTATGGCAACGTCACTTAAAACCATGCCTATGCCGCGCCGTATGCGCTGGTCTGATTTGCCACATGAGTTTTTACGCCCTGTTAGTTGGTTATGTGCCGTCCATGGTAGTGATACCTTGCCATTAGAATTGCTTGGGCTAACGGCCTCTAACGTTAGCTACGGCCATCGCTTCCATGCACCCCAAGCAATCACAATCACTAACCCGGCTGACTATGAAGCGGCTTTGAGCAAAGCATTTGTTGTGGCTGATTTTAGTGTACGACGACAACAGATTAGCGATCAGGTTAGTGCTGCGGCGAAACGAGCCGGTGCACAGCCAGTGGTCGACGATGCCTTACTTGATGAGGTAACGGCTTTGGTTGAGTGGCCAGTAGCAATAACTGGCAAGTTTGATCCAAGCTATTTAGATATCCCTAAAGAAGCATTGATTCAAACGATGGAAGAGAATCAGCGCTACTTTGCATTGCTGGATAACAGCGGTAATTTGTTGCCGTCGTTTATCACCATTGCTAATATCGAATCCACCAACCCGCAGTCAGTTATTGGCGGTAACGAGCGCGTGATACACCCACGCTTTGCCGACACTCTATTCTTTTGGGAGCAAGACAAAAGCAAAAAGCTGCTGGAGCATTTGCCAGAGCTTGATAACGTGTTGTTTCAAGAAAAACTGGGTTCTGTGGGTGACAAATCACGCAGGATCAAAACTATTGCCGCGTGGTTAGCACCACTTATGGGTGCCGATGCTGCCAGTTGCAATACAGCAGCTGATCTTTGTAAGTGTGATTTAAATACTGAGATAGTTAAAGAGTTAGCAAAGATGCAAGGTATTGCCGGGCGCTACTATGCTGGCCGTGATGGCCATAGCAGTGATATCGCTGATGCAATGGAGCAACATTATTTTCCAAAGCAGGCTGGCAGTGCCTTGCCCGGTAATCCGGTTGCGCGCGTAATTGCAGTGTCAGACAAGATTGATACCTTGGTGGGTATCTATGGACAAGGGCTTAAACCTACTGGGGCAAAAGATCCTTTTGGTTTGCGCCGTGCAGCACTAGGTATTGTGCGCATCTTGATTGAACAAGAGCAGGACATCGATTTACAAGAGTTGGTACATGAATCGATTAAGGCCTATGGTTCAGTGCTGCCAAACGATGCCAATGAAACGGAGATGGTGGACTACATCCTTGAGCGCCTGCGCGGCTATGCTGTTGATCGAGGTTATACAGTTGATGTAGTCGATGCAGTACTGGCGCGTGGTGTTACAAAGCCACTAGATGTGGTGCAGCGACTACAAGCAATCAAACCTTTTCGCGAAACACCAGCCGCCGTGTCGTTGTCGGCTGCCAGTAAGCGTATTAGTAATATCTTGAAAAAGGCCTCGATAACAACTGAGCAGCCTATTAATGAGACCTTGTTGCAAGAGCCTGCCGAGAAGGCGCTCTATGAGAATCTACAACAGGTCGCGCCAATAATAAAGCAGCAATTTGAGGCACGCGAATATTCTAAAGCCATGACGACTACCGCCGGTTTACGTGAGCAGGTTGATACGTTTTTTGATGATGTTATGGTGATGAGTGAAGACGAGGCGCTAAAGGCAAATCGTTTAGCCTTATTGCAACAAGTTAACGAGCTGTGCTCATACACAGCTGATTTATCTCGTTTGCAACCGATAGAGTCATAAAACGAACAGTAAATAGAGTCATAAAATGGTATGAAATTGATAGTGCTCGACAGAGATGGTGTAATCAATATCGACAGGAATGGTCCTGTTGTTAGTGCAGAGCAATGGGAGCCTATCGATGGTAGCCTTGATGCCATTGCGCGGCTACATCAGGCGGGCTATCAAATAGCGGTCAGCACTAACCAATCTGGTATTGCGCTGGAGTTGCTAACAATCGAAGATCTACACGCTATTCACGTCAAGATGCATGCTTTGGTTAATGCCGCTGGAGGTAAAATCGACGCGATTGTATTTTGCCCTCACAGCGATTCCAACCAATGTGATTGTCGAAAGCCGGCGCCGGGAATGCTCTATTCATTATCGGAGCGCTTAGATGTTGACCTATCTGGCGTGCCAATGGTCGGTGATTCGCTTCGTGATGTTCAGGCTGCGATGGCGGCTGCTGCCCAACCCATTTTAGTTAAAACGGGTAAAGGGCAAGATACTATTGATAATCATAAAGGTCTTGAGCATGTGCCTGCCTACGAAAATCTAGCTGAGTACGTGACAGAATTACTAGCAACCGATGCTGATAACGCATGACAGAGCAACCTTCAACGCGTAGCTATAACCGAACCTGGCTCATAATCAAGAGTGCGGTGTATTGGGTGTGGTTAACATTAAACACATTGGTTATGGGCGCGCCTGTTTTAATCGTGTCGTTATTTTCGTTTAAAAAGGCTTACTGGTTGGTGATGTGGTGGCTTAGGGCCAATGTTTATGGCTTGCGCTTTATTTGTGGCACGGGTTGGAAGGTTGACGGTTTGGAGAATATTCCTGAACACGCTACGCTCGTGCTATCAAAGCATCAATCCACATGGGAAACCTTCTTTGTTTCGATGTTAGTGCCAACACCTGTTTATGTTGCCAAGCGTTCCTTATCTTTGATACCCATATTCGGTTGGGCTTTGCGCACCATGAAGTTTATTTTGATCGATCGCAGGGCTGGCCGCTCCGCTATTAAGCAAATGGTTGAGCAAACGCGTGAGCGAATAGCTGAGGGTGGTAGTGTGATAATTTTCCCTGAAGGTACCCGCAGGCCGGTCGGTGCAGAGCCTGCTTACCGCATCGGTGGCGCCTTGGTTGCCGAAAAAACAGGCATTGATATATTGCCTGTGGCAGTCAATTCAGGCGAATTCTGGCCCCGCATGAGCTTTATCAAATGGCCGGGCGAAATTACTGTGAGCTTTGGGCCAGTAATAAAAACCGAAGGTAAGCTGGCAAACGATATTCTTAAAGAGGTTGAAAACTGGATTGAACCTCGCATGGCGGAAATTACTGTTAAAGATCGATTTCCGTATTAAAGATCTGCTTAGCGAATCGCATACAAGGGATACAACGCATACAACGCATACAAGTTGTATCCCTGAGCAACTGCTAACACTCTCTGCCTCGTGGAGAGGCGGAGTCTAAAACAGTTCCCGCAGTGTCCACTGCTAGTATTTCGAAGCACTGGCCACCCAAATCCATTTCGGTATTAACGTATAGTTGAGATCGAGTGAAGCCGATTGATCGTTCGGCAATTCTAATCTCAAAGCCATCAATGGACGACATAAACGTCGGATCAACATTCCAGGATACGATAAACCCTCCCGATAAGCCGCGCCTAACAACACTGGTGATAATCGTTTGCCCAAAATCTTCTTCTAACCTTGCGCTTGTTAAAGTAGGTTCGCCATTGAACAATACTGTGCGAGTCTCCGTGTTAACGCTTAGCGGGTCTGAGAGAGCACCGATTTTCCCCGCGTCGTCTATCAATCGAATTTGATAGGTGTTGTCTACCGAGGCATCAGAATCAAAGTAACTGAACTCAGCGTTTGCAGTTATAAGGGATTGACCGTTGCGAAATACTTCGACTTTCGGTGATACCCCACTTAAGTTGCTTATCGGTGTCCAGAAAATTTCCACCGCTGTACTGCCATAAATACGTGCATCTAGGTCAAGTCGTTGCGCAGAAATTAAATCCTGTTGTGATGCGGAAGGCTCGGCCAGATTTGGAAAATTAGTTGACTCTGCCCAGCATTGAAAGGTCCCATCAAAACGCTCACCGCACATGGTTGAACCGAATTGGGTATTGCGTTCGGACGACGCCCCGATGCCATTGAAACCCGTCTCTACAGACTGAATGGAAGAAAACTGTTGCCCAATTGGATAATCATCTGCATTACCAAAAAAGCTCGAGATCGCGCACTCGAGAATACCGTCGGTGTCAAGAGCGCAAAGGGCAGCTCGGGTGGCTGCGATATCCGTGTATGGACCATTTTGTAGAAGGGGGCGATTTACGCCGGCTGAGCATCGGATGCTCCCATCGGCGACAAGACCACAGACACCAGAATTTAGAATGTCCAAATCGGTAAATGGCCCGGCCTGTGGTGGAGGTGCACGGGAAGTGTCTGTCGACCAGCAGGTGATATCACCGTTGCTTAAAATCCCGCACGATGAAGTGAACGCTGCATCTATCTGCGTAAAGATCGCGTTTTCAGGTGGCTCTAACTGTCGGTTACCGTTTAAGCCCCAGCATATAGCCTCTCCTGCTGAGTCAAGGGCGCAGGTGTGGTTTTGCCCCGCGTTGATCTGCACGAGAGGAAGATCAACGACGGGCGCATTTAGCTGATCGAAACTATTTTCTCCCCAGCAGATAGGCTGCCCCGCAAACGTTATTCCACAGGCGTGTGCATCGCCAGCTGTAACGGCTGCCAGCGCGGGTAATCCAGGTGGAGGCGCTAGACGGCTAAACTCTGAGGGCAGGGTGCAATTAACTTGGCCGTCATCCTGTAGGGTGCAAAACTGCGACTCTCCGACGGAGTAGTTGGATTGGGGCTGGGCCACCACGATTAGTGGAAACGACAACAGCACTATTGTGGTCAGTACATTCCTAATTGATTTAACCATCAAGGGCTCTCCTTGTATCTATGAAATGGCAGCACCGACGATAGTACTCAGTGGGTATCTAGCAGGCAGACAAGTAGCTTACATGGAAATGTGTTCTATCAGCGACCAGTGACGCAAGTAGGTGATTTACGGGGTCTCAGCCGCAGGGATGCAGCTGCGAAGCCCCCACGGACGGGTTCATGGCGTCCCTGTAAATCACCTGCTTGAGGCACAAAGCGGCCTGCAAAAATCTAATAAGTTTAGGCGTCAGCTGCAACACGGATAACCAAGATCAGAAGTAGCGACCAGTGACGCAAGTAGGTGATTTTCAGGGTCTCAGCCGCAGGGATGCGGCTGCGAAGCCCCCACGGACGGGTTCACGGCGTCCCTGTAAATCACCTGCTTGTGTCACAAAGCGGCAGCCTGCTAAAAGCGAATAAGTTTAAGTGTCAGCTGCAGCCTCTGGGTGAATTACCGTCAGTGCTTTCAGTCTGCAGTACATTTGCTCTTTCGCAGCATGACATCACTCGATCCACCAGGAGGCGTGCGGCGTAATCAGATACCAAACAATCGCTTTGCATTGGTAGTAGTGGTTTTAGCCACCTTGTTTGCGGTTTCGATGCGTAGCTCACTTAACG
>CALGND010000083.1 GCA_937958675.1 uncultured Granulosicoccaceae bacterium | reverse complement strand
CGCCTCGGGCCAACCTCAGAATGGGATACAGGTGCTGCTCAATGCATCGTTGAAGAAGCAGGTGGCCATTTTACCGATACCAAATTGTGTGATTTACGTTACAACACGCGCGAATCATTGCTGAATCCGCATTTTCTGGTTTTCGGTGATGCCTCTTTCAACTGGTCTGACTACGTGCCTGAAGATCAATCTTTGGCGGGCTAACGCTAAGCAAATGGTGGTAATCGTTGACTAGAGCAAGTTGCTGATCTGCGTCAATTAGTTCGCGGCTACTATGCTAGCTTGAGGTATCATGGCGTTTTCCTCTCAGATTTCCAACTTGGCCAGCAAAAAATTCAATTCACCCGAAGAAGCCGAAATCGCGTTCTATGAAGCCATTGAGCGCTGCGATATCGACTCTCTGGCGCAGGTATGGTCAGATGATGAAAACATCGTTTGCATTCATCCTGGTTCCGATCGCATCGAAGGCAGAAAGCCTGTGCTCGACAGTTTTATCGAACTGTTTATGGAATCACCGAAGCTCACTTTTTCGTTAATGGACACCCTGCAGACCGGTACCGATCACTTGGCAATACATCTGATACGAGAGCATGTGGAAGTAAGCGGGCAGTTCATGAGCTCGGTTGTATCCACTAATATTTATCAGTTTGAAGACGGTGGCTGGCGTATGTTATTGCACCATGCGTCGCCAGAGCCTGATTCCTTGATCGACGACGATATGGATGACGATATGGATGAGTTTGAAGAGTTCGATGCCTTGCTCGATACTCCACCTGTGCTGCATTGATGGATGACGACCCGCTTTTTTATCACGAGGGGGCCGACATTGCTGTTACGCGGCATTGGTTCAGGATGGGCAGCCAAAGCCATTCGATACACTACTTGCGCCGCTTAACGCTAGAGCACTCAACTCCGCCGCGCAAAGTGGCAATGATTGTATTCTTTATTGGCTTACTGCTAACCATCATTCAGCTAATCCAAGTATCCCGAGAAACCCTGCCGCATGCGGTCGGGCTACTATTACTGATTGCTTGCATCGTATTGATGGTCGTCGCATCTTATATCGCGTTTGTGCAAGCTGATAAGCACAAGCTGATAGTTGACTTCAACGACGGCGAAACAATTGCCTTAGCGTTGCCCGGCAAGCTCGCTCTCAAGGAGCTTCACGCCGCTTTGCAGAATGCTATGGACAGCCAAGTTGATGTTAGGCAGGCTCCCCCTCGAGTGCAGAGCCAGCAGCAACAAGATTCGGAATCGGGTTCTGATTCGTCTGAGTCAGATAGCCACAAGGCTATTGTGGCTGAACTGATTAAATCCCCTCGTAATCGACAATAAAAGGCGCATGGTCTGAGAAGCGTTTAGTGCGATACACGCGAGTGGCCTTAACGTTTGGCACTAAATTTTGTGTGATTATCTGGTAGTCGATGCGCCACCCGGTGTTGTTTTCGTATGCTTGCCCACGATTAGACCACCAGGTGTATTCGTGTTCTTTTTGCGGCAGGACGCGAAACGCATCTGCATAGCCGTGTTGTTCAAATAGGGCTGTTAACCACTCTCGTTCTTCGGGTAGGAAACCTGAATTTTTCTTGTTTCCACGCCAGTTACGTATATCGGCGTTTGTGTGCGCGATATTCCAGTCGCCACAGATAATCACTTGCCTGCCGCCGCGTTTGAGCTTTTTCATGTGCTCAAGAAGATGGTTCATCACTTTTATTTTATAGTCTTGGCGGATGTCGCCAGTAGTGCCAGAAGGCAAATAGAGCGAAACAACAGAGAGTTTGCCAAAGCGCACTTCTAGGTAGCGCCCTTCGTTGTCGATCCAATCTACACCGATCCCTGTTATGACCTTATCAGGCTTAGCGCGTGCATAAACCGCTGTGCCGCTGTATCCCTTCTTGATCGCATCATGGTAGAAGCAATGAAATTGCTTTGGATGAAACACCGGTGCCTCGAGCTGGTGTTGCTGGGCTTTGGTTTCTTGCAGGCACACCACATCGGCTTTCTGCCGACTTAGCCAGCTGAAAAAACCCTTTCTCTCCGCCGATCTGATGCCATTTAGGTTGGCTGTAATTATGCGCATGTTGGGCAGTGTACACCGATATAAACAAGGTGGGGTTCGCTGAGATTTGGCTATTTTGGGCCGCAGTGAATCCTCTGATACGTGGTGGTGCGGGCTATCTTGCCTTACAAATTGATGTTGTGCACAGAAAGGAAGTTTTTATTCACCTAGATCCCGATACGGACGATACGAGTAGCAGGAAAGATTCGAATACAAATATTAAACGTGAAGTTGCGCACAAAGATCTTTGTGAGTCGTGACGATACACGGGGTTAATGATGACTGATAACACGGTAGTACTATCTACGCTAAATGGACGCTTTAAGACTCTAGCTCTTTTGATAACGAGCGCCTGCTTGTGCATGGCCTCATCGGCGTTGATGGCGGAGAAGGTTTACAAGTATAGGGACGACGGCTCTATCGTTTATCAAGATCGAGCGCCAAGCTCACAGCAAGATGATGGTCACAGCATACTAAACAATCAGGGTGTGGTGTTGCGTGAAGTGTTGAGTCGTGATGAGCGACGTCATGAGCGTAAGCGCCAACGAGATGCGGAGCTTGCTAAGATTCGTGATAGAGCACTTTTGGCTACGTTTACCACAGAAGATGATTTGATCCGCACGCGTGATGATCGAATCGGAATGATTGATGGATTGATTAGTCGGCTTGATGATCGTATTCGTATACTCTCAGATCGTTTAGCAGTTATCGACAAGCGTGTCCAAATGATGGAAAAATCTAAAGGTGTGGGTAACGCTGCAGAGACTATGTATGCAGAGCAGCATAGTATTCAACGCAATATTGAAAACGCCTGGTCACTGATTGATTCAAAAGCGGTTGAACGTTCTAACGTGGCGGGTAAGTTCGAATCTGACTTGGAGCGTTATCGAGAGCTTAAGGCTCACCCTGATGATCGAGATATATCCGGATAATACTGTCGCCCCGGGCTCGACCCGGGACCCAGCAAACTCAGTTACCCCGTATTAATAATACTGCCGACTCCGGCATCAGTAAATAGTTCTAGAAGTACCGCGTGCTCAACGCGACCATCCAATATCACCACACTACCAACACCTGATTTAACAGCATCCACGGCGCATTGCACCTTGGGCAACATGCCGCCATAAAGCGTACCGTTTGCAATGAGCTCTTTTATATGGCTGGTTGAAACCGGTGTTAGTAACTGATCGTTTTTATCAAGAATGCCCGGCGTGTTGGTTAGCAGCAGCAAGCGTGATGCCTCAAGTGCTGTAGCCATTGCGCTAGCAACTAAATCTGCGTTGATGTTATAGCTTGCGCCATTGGCATCGGTGCCGATGGGCGCGATAACAGGTATAAAATTATCTTGCAGCAATTGATTGACTAGTTTGATGTTAACGCGTTCGACTTCACCAACATAACCCAATACATCTTTAGCCTGCCCCTCAAGCTGCATAGTGCTGGCTTGTATAGTGCCACTATCTTTGCCGGTTATGCCAACGGCGCGGCCACCAGCTTGGTTAAGCAACGAAACGATATCTTTGTTCACTAAACCACCGAGTACCATCTCGACCACTTCCATAGTGGCAGCATCGGTTACCCGCATGCCTTCGACAAAGTCGCTTTTAATACTCAGCTTATCTAACATTTGGCCAATTTGCGGGCCACCGCCGTGTACAACGACGGGGTTTATTCCCACTTGCTTAAGCATCACAATGTTTTGTGCGAAGCACCTCTTGAGGTGTTCATCGGTCATTGCATTACCACCGTATTTGATCACGATGGTTTGGCCGGCATAGCGCTGGATGTAGGGCAGTGCTTCGTTTAATACACGCGCAGTGTCGCGGGCGTTATCTTGTGTCCTTGTGCTCATGAATGCACCGCTACACGTGTTAAGAGCGTAACAATAGGCCGTGCCAAATAGTTAGAACGGAGGAGTAACGCTCTTGTCTGTCTCGAGCATGGTTTCACGAAATTCATTTTGGATGCGCTCTAGTGCGTCTGTAGTATCAGCCTCAAAGCGTATCACTAATGAAGGCGTGGTGTTGGACGCCCGTACTAAACCCCAGCCGTCTGCAAAGTCGGCACGCAGGCCGTCGATAGTGGTGAGCTTAGCGTCTTTAAACTTGGCTTTTTCTACGAATTTTTCAATAAATGCATGCTGTGCACCGTCTTCATCTAGTACCACGTTAAGTTCAGGTGTGTTGATGCTGTTGGGAATCTCGCCAAATATCTCGCTAGCCTTGCGATCAGTGGCAGAGAGTATTTCAAGTAGGCGTGCAGCGGCATAAAGCGCGTCATCGAAACCGTACCAACGCTCTTTAAAAAATAAATGCCCGCTCATTTCGCCCCCTAATAGAGCACCGGTTTCTTTGATGCGGGCCTTAATAAATGAATGGCCGGTTTTCCACATATCGGGTTCACCACCAGCTGCTGTGATTGCTTCAGGCAGTACCTTTGAGCATTTCACATCATAGATAATTTTTGCGCCTGGGTTACGTGAAATCACGTCTTGAGCAAACAACACCATTTGCCGATCAGGCCAAATCACATTGCCTTTATCATCAATAACACCAACTCGGTCGCCGTCGCCATCAAAGGCTAGGCCAACTTCAAGTTCGTTATCGATAACGGTTTTAATCAAATCCTGAAGGTTTTCTAATTTGGCTGGGTCTGGATGATGATTTGGGAAAGTACCATCAACCGTTGCATACAAGCTTTTACTTTCGCACTGCAGAGCATCAAATAATGCAGGAGCTGCAGTACCCGCTACTCCGTTACCGCAATCAAACGCAATACGCATCGGGCGTTTGATTTTTATATCGTCTGTGATTCGCTGTAAGTAGTCGTCCAGCACGTCGACAGTGGAGTAACCACCTTTGCCAGCTTTTAAATTGTTTGCCTGTAGGCGTTCGTATAGTGCAGTGATACCGTCGCCAAACAAAGCGTCGCCGCCGACCATCATTTTCAAACCATTGTATTCAGGTGGGTTGTGGCTGCCTGTCACCATGATGCCAGTGCCGGTTTCCAGGTGATGCGTTGCATAGTAGAGTACCGGTGTTGGCACCATACCAATGTCGATGACGTCCATGCCGCAGGAACGTATACCCTCACTTAATGCTTCGATGAGGTCTGGCCCTGATAGTCTGCCGTCACGTGCTAATACGCACTTGCCAATGTCACGCTCTAGGCATTCGCTAGCAAACGCGCGCCCGATCTCCCTAACGACGTCAGGGGTAAGCGTGTCGGTTACAACGCCGCGGATGTCATAGGCGCGAAAAATAGCCGGTGATATGTTCATTCTAAATTCCTGTGGGGCATATTCGGGGTAGCAGTTTGCTGCAATCCCGTAGCATTACATTGTGCTTTGCAACACCCATGCCCTGTAATGTTCTGTTAGGAGAAATTGGCGTTAGCTCTGGCCTGTGGAGCCAAAACCACCACTGCCGCGTTCACTATCGTCAAACGTTTCTACTCGATTAAACTGCACCTGTGCGACCGGTACGATAACCAATTGAGCGATTCGAGTGCCCACTTCGATCAAAAAGGCGTCTGATCCGCGGTTCCAGCAAGACACGAATAATTGGCCTTGGTAGTCAGAGTCGATCAGGCCCACCAAATTGCCCAATACTATTCCGTGCTTGTGACCCAAACCAGATCGCGGCAATATGATGCCGGCGTAGCCTGGATCTTTGATATAGATAGCGATGCCGGTAGGCAGTAGCTTGGTTTCACCAGGGTTGAGCGTAAGATCTTCTTCTAGGCAGGCTCGTAGATCGAGCCCTGCACTGCCATCACTTGCATATTGGGGTAGGTCGATTCCGTTACCGATACGCTTATCGATCACGGTGTAGTCAATTGTCTGCAGCATGTTTTAAACCAAGGGTCTTTTTGTTTGTTAGTGCTATTTGTTTAACGTTATTTGATTGGCGATGAGCTTTAGGAGTTGCTGAGCCACGTCGAACTTGGCAGCGGGTGCGATCTGATGTTTATTGTTACCCCAGTAAACGCTTAGAGAATTTGTATCAGATCCAAACACCGGGTTGTTTTGTTGGCCAACTTGATTAGCCGCAATCATATCGAGTTTCTTCTTTTTTAGTTTGCTCTGCGCATTTTTTTCAAGATTTTCTGTTTCGGCAGCAAAGCCTACGCAAAACGGGCGGTGTTCAAGCGCTGCAACCGTTTTGAGAATATCTGGATTGCGCACCAGTTCTAGCGTAAGTTCGTCATCAGTTTTCTTTATTTTTTCGCGTGAAAATTTTGCAACTTTGTAGTCAGCCACAGCGGCAACTGCGATAAATACATCAGTGTTGTTCACCGCTTTTAGAGCGTTCTCCAACATTTCGTCAGCGGTTTTAACGTCTATACGCTTAACGTGAGCTGGTGTATCCAATGCGACAGGGCCAGCGATTAAGGTCACGTCAGCGCCCATTTGTTGTGCAGCTGCGGCGAGTGCAAAGCCCATCTTGCCTGAGCTTCGGTTGCTGATAAAACGAACCGGATCAATGGCCTCTTCGGTGGGGCCTGCCGTGATGACAAATGACTTGCCTTGTAGCTCCTTGCTCGAATTATGGTTCGGCGCGCTAGTGTTGGCTGTGGAGGCAATGGCAGCCGCCAGAGCATCGCGAATTGTTTCAGGTTCGCTCATTCTGCCAGCCCCGACTTCGCCACAAGCCTGTTCACCTGCTCCTGGGCCAATAATCGTTGTGCCGCGGGCTTCTAGTGTTGCCAAGTTGGCTTGCGTGGCGGCGTTGCTCCACATTAGTCGGTTCATTGCCGGTGCGATGGCTAGCGGTGCATCGGTAGCCAGACAACAGGTAGTGAGTAGGTCATCGGCCAAACCGTTGGCGAGGCGCGCCATCACATTAGCTGTAGCGGGCGCGATCAATACGTAATCTGCCCAGCGAGCCAGTTCGATGTGTCCCATGGCAGCTTCCGCGGCTGGGTCGAGCAAATCAGTGTGTACTGGGTTGCCAGTGAGCGCTTGAAAAGTGAGTGGCGTGATAAACGCCTGAGCGCCTTGCGTCATGACTACACGCACATCAGCACCCGCATCTATTAAGCGCCGAGCGAGAATGGCGCTTTTGTAGCTTGCGATACCGCCGGTGATTCCCAGCAGGATATTTTTGCCTTGTAGTGCGGTTGACATAAGTGAATGTTAACAGTTGATAGCAAGCCATTGGATAACGGCTTTGATTTATGCTTCACTCATGTGAAGCAATCATATTGGCAAAAAATCGACAATATCCTGACAGCGCAACGATCGTGCCGGGATAATTGCGTTTTTTCCCTAAAAACTTTACTTAAACACACCATTTTGGCGGAATTTAACCGTGAAAGACTCATACCAAGCCGTAGTCATAGGCGGAGGCGTCGTTGGCTGCTCTGTATTGTTTCACCTAGCACGAGCGGGTTGGCAGGACGTATTACTGATTGAACGATCAGAGCTGACCTCTGGGTCATCCTGGCATGCCGCGGGTGGGTTCCATACGCTCAATGGTGATCCAAATGTAGCCAAGCTCCAAGCTTACACCGTGTCGTTATACGACGAGCTTGAGGAGATCTCTGGGCAATCTTGTGGCTTGCACCTCACGGGCGGTGTGATGATGGCTGACACCGAAGAGCGGATGGATTTTTTAAGGCTTACTCATGCCCGAGGTAGATGCCTTGGTATGGAAACCGAGATCATCACGCCATCGGAAGCCAAGGCGATGTTTCCGCTAATGGAAGAGAGCAATTTTATCGGCGCTTTGTGGGATCCGGTGGAAGGGCATTTGGATCCATCCGGTACGACCCACGCCTATGCGAAGGCTGCCAAAGCATTAGGTGCTGAAATAGTCCTACGCAACCGTGTGATGGATATTACTCAAGATGCGGATGGCGCTTGGAGTGTGGTCACCGAAAATGGCACCGTGAAAACAGAGCATGTTGTCAATGCCGGTGGGTTGTGGGCGCGTGAAGTGGGTCGCATGGTGGGCTTGGAGCTACCGGTGTTGGCAATGGAGCATATGTATTTGCTCACCGATGACATGCCAGAGGTGGTTGAATTCAACCAATCGACCAACCGAGAGTTAGTGGGTGTCATTGATTTTAAGGGGGAGATATATACGCGCCAAGAAGGCAATGGTTTGTTGTTAGGCACTTATGAAAAAGCGTGCAGGCCTTGGTCGCCTGTGAATACGCCTTGGGACTTTGGGCATGAGTTGCTACAGCCGGATCTTGATCGTATTGCACCATCGCTCGAAGTTGGGTTTAAACACTTTCCCGCGTTTGAAAAGGCGGGCATCAAACAAGTAGTTAATGGGCCGTTTACGTTTGCACCTGATGGCAATCCATTAGTTGGACCGGTTCAGGGCCTAACTAACTTTTGGTGTGCTTGTGCGGTGATGGCTGGGTTTTCACAAGGTGGCGGAGTTGGCCATGCCTTGGCTAACTGGATGGTTGATGGCGATCCTGCTTACGACATTTGGGGTATGGACGTTGCGCGTTTTGGTGATTGGGCAACACTGCGTTATACCAATGCAAAAGTGCGTGAAAACTACTCGAGGCGTTTCTCGATTAGTTTCCCGAACGAAGAGCTACCCGCAGCGCGTCCGCAGCAAACCACACCACTGTACGATGTGATGAAAGATAAAAATCATGCAGTAATGGGTGATAGCTGGGGTTTAGAAACACCTCTATGGTTTGCAGCGTCAGCGGATGAGGCGCATGACGTTGTAAGCTTTCATCGCTCAAACGATTTTGAACCAATTGCTAATGAGGTATGCCAATCAAGGGAGAAGGTGGGTGTTACCGAAATTTCTAACTTTGCTAAATACAAAATCACTGGCCCGGGAGCTGAACAATTCCTGTCGAAGTTGATGACCAACATCATGCCCAAAGTTGGCCGCATAGTTTTAACGCCGATGCTAAACGAGGCAGGCAAGATTATTGGCGACTTTACTATCGCGAAAGCTTGCGACAATCTTTTTTATATGTGGGGCTCAATTGCTGCGCAAAAATACCACCAGCGTTGGTTTGACCAGCATTTGCCAAGTGATGGTTCAGTTGCGATCTGTTTGTTTGGTGCTAACTTGGTGGGCTTATCGATCACTGGGCCGCACGCTCGCGATGTGTTGGCAGCATTGTGTGATGTGGATGTTAGCAAGGAAGGTTTTCGTTTTATGGCTCACCAAGCCATGGATGTAGCAGGTGCGCCTTGTTTGGTTAATCGCATTACGTTCAGTGGCGATTTAGGTTATGAGCTGTGGATGGAGCCGTCTTATCAACGTCGTATATATGATGGTATTAAGCTAGCCGGTGAGCCGTACGGCATCGTTGATTTTGGCATGCGTGCATTGTTATCAATGCGTCTAGAGAAAAACTTCCCAACTTGGTTTGCAGAGCTGCGGCCAATCTATGGTCCGTTTGAGGCTGGAATGGAACGCTTTATTAAGCTCGACAAGGCAGAATTTATTGGTAAGGATGCCGCGACGCGTGAATTTAAAGATGGGCCAACACTTATGCGTACGGCTTTTGTTGTTGATGCTGATACCAGCGACGTGATGGGTGATGAGCCGATATGGGCCAAGATGGGTGACAAAGATCTCGGTACCATCTTGCCGCCACATGGTTACGGAGCATCTCGTTTTGATGATTCCGGTGCTGCTACGCCTAGCGTTGAATCCCAACGTGATGGTGATTGGCGCGTAGTGGGGTGGGTCACCTCTGGTGGTTATGGTCATTACGTTAAAGCCTCGTTTGCGCAGGGCTACATACCTACCGCAATCAGTACTTTACTCGGTGATGATCATTTTCAAATCGAGATTCTGGGCAAGCGATATCCAGCGCGTATTCAAGCTGAACCATTGTTTGATCCAAGCGGTGCACGGATGCGCAGCTAAACTATGGACCCATCTATAGAACGCGTAATGGATCATCGGGAATTTGTAAAATCTCTGTCGGCGGAACAAAGGCGTGCGCTTACCGCCAAGTCAAATCTTGAAGGGTTTAAAGCGCTGGTGTTGCACTGGGGTTTAATACTCGTTTTTGGCTGTTTAATCGCATTTAAAGTGTCGTATTGGCAATGGCTAATGCCAGTGCAAGGTGTGCTGTTAATATTTTTATTTACCTTAATGCACGAAACCATTCACCGTACGGTGTTTGCGACAAAAATAATCAACGATGGTGTTGCGTATGTGTGTTCGCTGGTGTTGGTGTTACCTGCCGGTTGGTTTAGGCAGTTTCATTTGGAGCATCATCGGCATACGCAAGATAAGCAAAAAGATCCTGAGCTGCAGTCAGCCAAGCCGCAAACTCTGGGCCAGTATCTATGGCATGTATCGGGCATTCCTGTTTGGGGTGAGCATTTTGGCACCCTGCTGCGTAATGCGCGAGGCTATTGTGATGATGCTTATGTACCGAAGTCAAAGTTAGTGCAAGTGCGTAGAGAATCCCAAGTGATGCTTGCAATCTATGCCCTCCTGTTCGGTTTGTCTGTGATCAACGGATCCCTGCTATTGCTATATATATGGATTGTTCCAGTAATACTGGGTCAGCCTTTTTTGCGGGTGTATTTGTTAGCCGAACACGGTAAGTGTCCGTTGGTAGCCAATGCGTTTGAAAATACCCGCACCACGTGTACCAATAAGTTTATGCGAATGCTTGCGTGGAATATGCCGTATCACAGTGAACACCATGCTTATCCGATGGTGCCGTTCTTTCGTTTGGGCGAATTGCACAAAATGGTGCAACAGTATTTGAGTGTGACTGAGCCGGGCTACGTTAGCTTCAATAAACGATACATAGATGATCTCAATCGTGAGTAGAGCTAGTGTCCTCGCGATGTTTTTGATTGGCGATCTCTTCTCGCAATAATATTATTTGCTCTAACATTGCTTGCTGGTTTTGCTTGAGGCTCTCGCGTTCAGTTGCTGCTGCCGTGTCTCCTTCAGCGCTCATCGCAGAAACGATGATGCCGATGAATAGGTTAAGCACCGTGAAGGTTGTACAAACGATAAAAATGACAAAGAACAACCAAGCATAGGGGTATAGCTCCATAACGGGCCGTACAATTCCCATTGACCAACTTTCCAATGTCATTATCTGAAACAAGGTGTATGCCGTCTTTGATAGCGAACCAAACCATTGAGGGAATGCATCGCTAAACAAATTTGTACCCATAACAGCGAAGACATAAAACACCAAAGTTAACAGCATGACGATAGACCCCATACCGGGTAGGGCCGAAATTAAACCGGTTACTACATTGCGCAGTGACGGCACGACACTGACCAATCGTAATACTCTTAAAATTCGTAACGCGCGCAGTACCGATAGCCCGCCAGTAGCGGGTAGCCACGCAATAAATATTATCGTGCTATCAAATAGGGACCACGGATCAGTAAAGAACTTCTTGCGATAGACAAACAGCCGCGCCGCGATCTCGACGGTAAATGTGATGAGCAAGGCTTGATCTAAAGCGTGCAGTAGTGAGCCGATCTCAAGTTGTAGAGTTTGATTAGTTTGCATGCCCATGATGAGGGCATTGATGATAATCAGCGCGGTGATCGTCCATTCAAACCGCTTGGATTCGATTAGCTTCTGCAAAGAAGACACTGTGCTGTATGAGGTTACTCCTTCAACGTTTTTCATCTATTCGCAACTGTTTTGGTTGGTGGCCGTAAAGGGGCGGCAGCGCTTCTTGCTGAAGGCAGTAGTGCTTCCATATCGCTACAGCAATGAAGTGAGTCACACCGCATGCACCTTCAGGGTTGCTTGCTACAAGCCTATTTGTATGCAAATCCTGAGTACATTCAAGTACTTGCTGGCATCTGGGAAAAATAGCGCATTTCTCGCCTTTTATTGTGTAATTGCTATATATTAAATATAGAATAATGCTTATTAATGTATAAGTCGTATGAGGGCGATGTATGAAGATCAGCAAAAAGGTCAAAGAGCAAACCCGTGTTCGCTTACTCGAGGCCGCGGTAGATGTAATCACTGAGAAGGGTTTTGATAAGGCGTCGATGCGTGAAATCTCGCGACGTGCTGATGTGGCGGACGCGACCATCTACAACTACTTTTCGACTAAAGAAAAACTGCTCTATGGCTATTGTGAATACGTGCAGCAGCAAGTCATGGATGCGCTTATGGCGATCGATGACTTTCATGAATACAGCTTGCGTGATCAATTGCATCAAATGACAGAAACCAAGCTTGCCAAATGGCTGCCAGCGCGTGAATTCTTGCAAACAGTGTTTGCACAAACCTATGCGTCACCCGCTGCTGGTAATGAGCTGCTAGCTGAAACCAAAGCGTTATCAAAGCGCATGTTTGTTGATTTGTTGGATGCCGCGATTGAAGCAGGTGAGATACCCGAGCAACCGTACCAGGATCTGTTGCCTAGGCTTTATTGGGATTATGAAACCGCCATTCTTGCTTATTGGTTAAAAGATACATCAGATAATTTTGCCAATACAACTCAGCTAGTGGACCAAAGTAACGACATAGTGTCGCAACTACTTATTGGTGGTGTGGTGGGTAAGACTTTAGACATGTTTTCGTTCTTGTTTAAAACGCATGTATTGCAGCATATGGATAGTCTCGAAAATTTGTTCTCGGACGCTGACATAGTTGCTGCCAAGCGCCGTTTTATGGGTAGTGAATCATGAGTAATTTGCCGCGCACGCAATTGGCTCGCAGTAGTGTTGTGGGTAGTACTGCCGTAAAAATCGGATTGAATAAACTCAAAACGAAGGCCAAGCGTCCTTTTTTGAGTGATGAAAAAAGTACGCAAGTCTTAGAGCAGCAGCTCGATGCAGAAGCGGAGATACTGTTTAGCGCGATTTCAAAGTTGCGTGGGACTGCTATCAAGCTTGCGCAATTTCTTGGTATGGAATCAGAACTATTGCCCGAACGCGTACGTAAGGAACTTGCAAAGTCTTATCATCAGGTGCCGCCGCTTAATCGAGTGCTGGTCGCAAAAGTAATAGAACAAGAGCTTGGTGAGCGTCCAGAGATATTGTTTAAATCGTTTGATCATACCGCTATGGCGGCTGCTAGCTTGGGGCAGGTTCATCGAGCAGAACTGCACGACGGTACGGTAGTCGCCGTCAAGGTTCAATATCCTGGTATACATCTGACCATTGAAAGTGATCTAAAGCTTATTCAAAAACTAGCACCCAGTGGCATGAAGTTTTTGCCTAAGCACGCTCAGCCGACTAAGGATGTGTTAGATAACGCCATAAATGAAGTGGGGGCGAGGTTAAAAGAGGAGACAGATTACCGGCTCGAAGCGAGCAACACGCAATGGTTTAAGGAGAACTTAAACATTGATGGTGTATTTGTGCCTAAAGTGTTTAACGAATACTGCTCAGATCGTGTAATTACAACAGAGTTGTTATCCGGCTTGCATTTAGATGATTGGCTGGCAAACAAGCCATCGCAGAACGAACGCAACAATGCTGCTCAACGTTTACAAAGCGTATTTAGAGAATCTACAATTAATCTGGGACGCATGCATGCCGACCCCAATCCGGGTAATTATTTATTTCAAGCTGATGGGGCAGTTGGCTTAATCGATTTTGGTTGTGTTAAAACGTTTAGTCGCCAATTTGTCGAAAACTTGCCGCCGTTGCTTCAAGGTTTATGTGATGGTGATATTGAACAAACGCTGAACGACTATAAAGCCATTGGCATGCAGTTTTCCGACACACCACAGATTGAATACGAAGCCGCTTTCGCTGAGTTTCTTGATTGGTTGGCTTTGCCATTCTCCACAGAATATTTCGATTTTAAAGAAAATAACGACTACACCAATC